>NZ_JBFBEK010000002.1:0-446966 GCF_040683715.1 Streptomyces sp. NPDC093260 | reverse complement strand
GACGTTCGCGCCGAGTGAGGCCGTGAGGGCGATGGTGAACCAGGTCCAGGAGGAGCGGTCCCGGCCGGCGCGGAGCCGACGCCAGGCGGCGACCAACAGCAGGTCGACCGAGACCGGGTAGGCCCACGCCTTCCATCCGGACTGCCCGGCCGCCGCCGCCAAGTCGTGCAGGTGCGCGAAGGACAACGCTCCTGCGATCACGGCTTGGATCAGGACGGCATCAAGGCGGATCGAGCGGTTCACGGCGATCACGCCCCGTCCGCAGATGCTTCACCGGTGCCCAGACAGGCCAGGCACAGGGCGGCTTGCCGGTCATCGGTGGCGCGACCCTTCCGGGCACCGACGCGGACGGTCTCGCTGGTCTCGCCCTTGCCCTCGCAGTCCGGGCAAAGCACCGGCACGGGCTTGGCGTTCTTACGCGTGGCCATGGCGTGTCCCCCTTTTCAGTCCGTGACCGGCAGCGGCTTGACCAGCGACGGACCGGCAGCCGGCGCGTCCGCGGGCACGAGCGGGCGGAACGGGGCGAGCGCGGGAAGGTCGGGAACGAGATGGGCGAACTGTCGGCAGATTGCCGTCACGTCGTCGCGGGAGGTGTGCGGGGTGCGGATCTTCGCCCAGCCCCCGGAGGAGTCGGCGGCGACCGCCGTTCCGGGACGCTCCGCCGGGATCAGACCGGCCGCCATCACCGCGTCCGGGGCCACATCGGCGAGCCCCATCTCGGCCGTCTGCTTGTCGTTGACCCGGTGCACCACCCGGCCGGTGAGCTGCGCGCGGAGCATGGTCGCGCCCCTGCCCAGCTCGGAGCCGAAGCGCTGCCCGCACACCTCCAGGTAGATCCCGACCGCGCGGGCCATCTGCGCGAGCCGGATCAACGCGGTGACGATCCGCTCCCGGCGTTCCTCGTCCTTCTTGGAGGAGATCAGGAACAGTTCCGCCACCTCGTCCACCAGGACGACCACCGGCACCGGCCGTAACTCTTCGGGCAGGTCCCACATGTCCGAGACACCGTGCCCGCTCAGTAGGTCGAAGCGGGCTTCCATCTCCGACACCAGCACATCCAGCAGCGAGGCCGAGTCGTCCGGTGTGGTGGCCAAGGCCGACAGGCGGGGCGCGTAGGCGGACTGTTCGACGCCGCGTTTGCAGTCGATCCCGACCAGCGCCACCGGCAGCGTGGCCAGGCCCTTGATCAGGTTGCGCTGGTAGACGGACTTGCCCGAGTTGTTCGCGCCCAGCGTCAGCGCCATGGGCACCTTGCGGTAGTCGCGGACGAACGCGGTCCCGTCCTCGCGCAGCGCCACCGGAACGGCCAGGCCCTCCGGGCGGGCCGTGCGGGGCATGCGGACGCGGCGCAGCACGTCGTAGCCGGTCATGCGGAGCTGGACGTAGCCGGGCTTGGTCTCGGCGATCGTGACGGAGTGGACGCCCCAGGCGTGGCGCAGCCGTTCGGAGGCGGCCGTCAGGTCGGCCGGTTCCAGGCCGGCGGGAAGCCGCAGCGTCACCCGCATCCCGGTCGACGTGCCCTGCACCCGGCGGATCTTCGGCGGGACCGGCAGCACCTCACGCCGGGTCACGTTCCGAGCGATGAACGCCCGCAGGCGGGACGGCTGGACCGTCAGCCCGCACACGTCCATCGTGGAGCGGTAGGAGAGGGTGAACCGGCCCCAGGTGACCGGCAGCCCGACCAGCGACCAGTACACGCGCGGCGCGCGGACCTTCGCGACCCCGAGACCGCCGGCCCCCGCGAGGGCTCCCGTGGTCTCCAGCACCATGGACAGGTCACTCATGGTCAGGCCGCCGCAGTGATCGCGACCGCGCGGAACGCGATGCCGTGCCGCTTCTGCCCGTTGAACTCGTTCTCCCAGTCCCGCGCCTTGAGGCCCACGACCTTCACCGGCATGCCCGGTGCCAGACCCTCCGGGAAGCCCGTCTCCGGGATGGTGACCTGGTAGAGGTTGCCCTCCCCCTCGTCCGAGATCAGCAGGCCCACCGTCGACAGCGGCGCACCGGTCTCCCGGTCCATCGCACGCTCACCCGTCTTCGCGTTGGCCAGCTTCGGCGTCGGCGCGGTCGCCACGAACACCACAGCGGTCGAAAGGTCGATCTTGAACGACGGCATACGTCACTCCCTGCGAGTCGGTACCTGTTGCACTTAGTGCGTTAGGTCTTCCGCCATTGAGAGTGCACTTGTCGTACCAAGTATGTCAAGTGGCTTCTCGACGGGGTCTATCTCGATGTGGTGCACTTGGTACGACAACCAGGAGAGGGGCCATGGCCGGGCTGACGGGACAACCGCTGTATCTGCAGATCGCCGATGAACTCAAGGGGGAGATCCGCTCGGGGGAGATCCCCGCAGGGGAGAAACTTCCCTCTGAGGCAGAGCTGATGAAGCAGCACGACGTATCACGCACTGTCGCTCGACAAGCGATCTCCCGTCTCCGAGAGGACGGCTACGCGATCTCCCAACAGGGGAAGGGCAGTTTTGCCGCACTCCCCGGCAAGGATCGGCCGGCGAAGCACAGTCCCGAGTTCGAGCAGATCACGGACTTCCTGTCCGAGGTGCGCCAAGACGTGCGCCGTCTTGCGGAGCGGATGGACCAGCTGGAGCAACTGGTACGGCAGCAGGCTCCAAGGCAGTGACCAGCGCATCAGCCCGGCGCGCCAGTTCCGCCACTTCGCCGCCGACCTGCCTTATCCGGCTGATCAGTTCCCGTCGCTCTTCTGGGGTCAGCGCCACCACGGCCCCCTCGTTGCTCTCGTGGTCTGTCAACTCCCTGATCTGCCAGCAACGCTAGGACCAGCCCGGCTCACCACCCCGGAATTTCTCTCCGGGGTCGCGCGAGAAGACAGGGGGAGGCTCTTCCCATGCGAGGAATGACGACGAACCTGACGATCGGTGAGCGAGTCGCTTGGTACCGCCGCCGACGCGGCATGTCCCAGGAAGTGTTGGCCGGTCTGGTCGGACGTACGGTCGACTGGCTGAGCAAGGCCGAGAACAACCGGATCGAGCTGGATCGGCTGTCGGTCATCAAGACCCTGGCCGATGCCTTGGACGTCACTCTTGGGGATCTTCTCGCCGAGCCGACGCTCATGGAGTGGACGGCCGACGGCGGTACCCGGACGGTGCCGGCTCTTCGATCCGCGCTGATGAACTACCGACACCTCACGCCGCTTCTGGGCGTTACCACCGAGGGCGAGCCGACTTCCCTGGACGAGCTGAAGAACAGCGTGGCCGAGGTCTGGGACGCGTACCAGGATTCCCGATACGGCTTCGCGACCCGGCGTCTCCCCCTCGTACTGGCTGACGCGCTCATCACCGCCCAAGCCCAGCAAGGCCGGGACCGCGAGCGAACACACGAGCTGGTGGCGATGACCTACCAGGGCGCCGCCATGGTGTTGACCAAGGTCGGCGAAACAGACCTTGCATGGATCGCGGCCGACCGCGGATTGTCCGCCGCTCAGCAGTCGGACAACATGGCCGTGACTGGGTCGCTGTTCCGTTCCGTGGCTCACTGCCTGCTGTCCAACGGACGGTTTGACGCCGCCGTACAGTTGGTCGGTGACGCCGCCGATTACCTGCGACCGGCGCTCAGGAATGCCGACGCCGAGTTCCTGTCGATCTACGGGACGCTCTTCCTCGCAGGCTCGATGGCAGCCGCCCGCGCCGACGACCGGGCCACGACCCGTGCCTTCCTCGGCGAGGCCGACCGGGCAGCACGGCAGCTCGGGCACGACGCCAACCACATGTGGACCGCGTTCGGGCCGACGAACGTCGCGATTCACCAGGTGGCTACGGCGGCGGAGCTGGGAGACATGCAGGTGGCGATGGACCTCGGCCCACAGATCGACACCAGGGGTCTGCCGACCGAGCGCCGGACCCGGCACAACCTGGAAGTGGCCCGCGCGCTCAGCGCACACAACCGGGCCGACGACGCCTTGTCCATGATCCTCGAAGCCGAGCAGTGGGCACCGGAACAGGTCCGCAGCCACTACCTCGCTCGGGAACTTGTTCTCACCTGGGTCCGGAACCAGCGTGGCCGGCCGAGCCGACCCCTGGCCGAGCTTGCCGACCGGCTGCATGTGGTCTGAGATCGGTACGCTCGGCTGCATGGCGGTGAACGAGCACGAAGCGAAGATGGCGCATCCGCGTATGGCCGCGGGTGCGCTTTTCTTTGATGCCGACGGGCGGGTCCTCATGGTGGAGCCCACGTACAAGGAGTACTGGGACATCCCCGGTGGCTATGTCGAAGCTGGGGAATCCCCCCTGCAAGCCGTGGTTCGAGAGGTTCGGGAAGAGCTGGGGATCACTCCTCCGCTGAGCCGCTTGCTGGCCGTCGACTGGGCACCCAACGATGCCGAGGGCGACAAGGTCCTGTACCTCTTCGACGGCGGACAGCTCACCCCAGCGCTGACGAGCCGGATCACGCTACAGGCCGACGAACTTCGCGGCTTCCACTTCGTGTCCCTGGCGGACGTAGAGAAAAGGACCATCCCCCGACTGACCCGCCGCATCCAGACTGCCGCCAAGGCGCGCGAGAGCGCCACGCCGATCTACCTTGAACACGGCCGAGTCCCTGACGCGCCGGCTGCGTGAGCTGCGCCAGCGACTACAGGACCAAGCTGTTACAGGTTTCTCTACCTCATCAAGCCCCGGCTGCGCTCCGCTCCGCCGGGCGCGCTTCCCGGCTCCGCTCCGCGCGCCGCTCCTGCCTTCGGCCCGCTCCGCGCGGGCTGCGCCGACGCGCGCCCACATGTGGATAGGGCCGGCGGCCATGAGTCGAGCACCGCGGAGCGCGGCCCACGGTCAAGACGATGCCTCCGGCGGGGGATCGGCCGGCACCGGGATGGAGGGGGCGCCGTCGCCGACCGCGGGCACGGTGGGGCGTGCGCGGGGTACTCCCATCCCGTCCACCGTCGACCCAGGCAGAGCCGAGCAGACGCGGCCCAGGGGCGTCAAGGTCGTTCGTACAGTGGCGCGCTCCACCTTGACGCCCCTGAACCACGCCCGCTCCACGGTGTGTGGGTCGACGGCGGACGGGATGGGAGTTGGGAAGGTTGTGGGGTGCAAAGCTGGATTCCAGGGCACCCAATTCGCGAGGTCAGGGACGGACGTCGTACGCTGAACAGTGCGTCTACCGGGATCGTTCGAGTGAGAGAGACGTGGCCCTCTAGACAGGAGAGCCACGATCAGATGCAATGGCTCTCCTCCGGACGGCTCGATGCACGACCGCGAGGGCAAAGGGAAGAGGGGTGAAAGGCCTGTGATGGCCCTCCACCCCTCACGGGAGAATCTGGCGCTAGATGGCTGCAACCATCAAGCGCCTCGGCTAGGCAGTACGCGCCTGGTCAAGCGTCCGGTAGGCGGCTTCGCCCTTGCGGTCGATGCACGGCGGGAACGTAGCACCAGCCTCATGGAAGGTCGATACGCCGTACTGATCGGTGTATACGCCGGTTGCCGGAACCCGCTGGCCGGTCTTCCACTCTCCGTTGGGGCCCATCGGCCCGTGTCGTCGCGTCATGTGCTTCCTCTTTCTGTGAGTTGATCAATGAACGTCGTTGACTTGAGTGCACGGAGGACCGCGACTCAGGGGGACGTGACCGCTGCCATCTGCGAGTGCGGGAGCGGCTGGTTCGAACTGAGGGTTCCCGGCACCACCAAGCAAGGTGCCGTGTGTCTTCGCCCGGACGGCACAGTGTCGGGATACGCAGGTCAGCCACACTGCATGGAGTGTGGAACCCCATGGGTTCCGCGCTAGCGATTTACTGATTTTCGCCGCCCCCTCCGGTAGCAGGACCAGCCTGGTCATCGACCGTGATCGACGACAGCACCCATGAGCGGTCGGGCATACGGTCTACGAGCCCTGCCCTCAGAGCACGCTGGTAGATCATGTTGATCGCAGACTTAGGCGTCCTCCAGGAAGGGTCGACCCAGCCCCGGCGCTGCCACTCCTCAATGATCTCGGGCATACGCATCGGCCTGTCAGCTTCGGTCAGAAGCTGGACCGCCCTGCGCGAGGAAGCGGACTGGCTCCTCCTCGGATGCACATCCTTACGAGTCGGCGCTTCGCCTTCCGCAGCCTGCCGCAGCTCGGCGGACAGGTCCACATCTCCCGGCTCGAAGATCTGCTTGAGTCCGTACACCACGGACCGGAGATTGCGCACCCGCTCTTGGACGTCTCGAAGCTCGGCCTCTGCCTCCGCGAGTTGTCGCTGCGCCACCTCCAACGCACTCCGCAGTGTCTGGTTCTCTCCCATGATCCTGAAGATACCACACCGAACGCCAAAGTACGTGGCAACGTTTAAACGCACTTACCGAACACACCCCTGCCCTTACCTGCCCGATCGACGCGTTCGACCTTGGAAGTGAAGGGACGTACGCCGCAAATAAGCCATAGGCACCCAAAATCGAGGTTGCCTCCGATTCGAACAAACGACCAGACGGGAGTATCTCAACGTTCACCGGTAACGAGATCACGTGGTTACCCGCCGCGCCGAATGCGCCGGCACGAACTAACAGGCGTCGTGCCCTTCCCGTGCCCGATCTCTCGGGATGCAACGGGCAGCGGCGGTGACTCACGGGGAGTTCAAAACAAGACGACCCCCGACCGATTTGCCTGGTCAGGGGCCGTTCACCTGTGCGGTGGGTGTGGGATTTGAACCCACGGTGACTCGCGCCACGACGGTTTTCAAGACCGTTCCCTTAGGCCGCTCGGGCAACCCACCTCGCTCCTCGCCCACCTGGAGCGGAGCGGGTACAGACTACCGGCCTCTCGCTGTGTACGGGGGTGAGGTCCACGCGGAGGCCCGAGTCGGCCTGACCGCAAGGGAACGCGCGTGGCCGTTTCTCCCGAGCCGGGCGGGAACCGGCTCCAGGACGACGAGCGCCGGCTGATCCGAGGAGGGTGCCCCCTCCCGGTCCTCCCCCGCGCCGTCGATCACCTACGGCGCGGGGCGGGGCGGCCGGGCAGCCTGACCGGCGTCCGCCCCCGTCAGGCCGATGGTCAGTTGTCGCCGATGCGGGAGCCGAGCGTGACCGTGGTGGTGTGCTCCTTGCCGCCGCGCTTGTAGGTGATCGTCACCTTGTCACCGGGCTTGTGGGTCCAGATCTCGCCGATCAGGGTGGGCCCGGAGTCGATCACCGAGCCGTCGAGCTTGGTGATCACGTCGCCGGACTTGAGACCCGCCTTGTCGGCCGGTCCGCCGGACTCCACCGACGCCGCACCGCCCACGCCCTGGTCGGTGATGGTCGCACCGCCCGAGCCGTCCTCCAGCGACACCGAGGCACCGATCTTCGCGTAGACCGGCTTGCCGGTCTTGATCAGCTGCTGGGCCACGTACTTGGCCTGGTTGATCGGGATGGCGAAACCCAGGCCGATCGAGCCGGACTGGCCCGAGCCGCCGAGGCCGCCGCTGCTGGAGGACTGGATCGCGGAGTTGATGCCGATGACCGCCCCGCGCTCGTCCAGGAGCGGGCCGCCGGAATTGCCCGGGTTGATGGAGGCGTCCGTCTGGAGGGCGCTCATGTAGGACGCCTTGCTGTCCGAGCTGCCGTCGCTGGAGGCGACCGGCCTGTTCTTGGCGCTGATGATGCCCGTCGTCACCGTGTTCGACAGACCGAAGGGGGCGCCGATGGCGATCGTCTCGTCGCCCACGGCCACCTTGTCCGAGTCGCCGAGGGCGAGCGGCTTCAGGTCCGAGGGGGCGTTCTTCAGCTTGATCACGGCGACGTCGTAGCCCTGCGCGTGGCCGACGACCTCGGCGTCGTACTTCTTGCCGCTGGGGAACGTGGCGGTGAGCTTGCCGCCGTCCACGGCGTCGGCCACCACGTGGTTGTTGGTGACGATGTGGCCCTGGGTGTCGAACACGAAGCCGGTTCCGGTGCCGCCCTGGCCGTTGGCGCCCTCGGACTCGATGGTGACGGTGCTCGGCAGCGCCTTGGCGGCCACGCCCGCGATCGAGTTCGGGTCGCGCTTGACCTGCGCGGCGCCGGAGTCGGAGGCGGAGACCGTGGTGGAGCCGCTGTTGTCGTCGTTCTTCGCCAGGGTGTAGCCGAGGCCGCCGCCCAGGCCACCGGCGACCAGCGCGGCCACCAGCACCGCGGCGATCAGCCCGCCGCGCCGGCCGCGCGCCTTCTGCTCGGGCTGCCCCGGCGCTCCCCAGCCGGCGCCCCAGCCGGGTCCCGCGCCATGACCACCGCCATGGCCTCCGCCGTGACCCGGTCCGTAGCCCTCGCCCGAGCCCGGGCCGTACCCCTCGCCGCCGGCCGCGTACGCGGGCGTGGCGGGGGGCGGGGGCGGCCAGGAGCCGTCGGCGGGCGAGCCGCCGTAGCCGGGGGCGCCCGGGGCCGGGGCTCCGGTGGCGGTGGGGGCGTCGGAGAAGCCGGGGGCGCCCTGAGCACCGGGGCCACCGGGGGTTCCGGGTCCGCCGGTGGGTACGGCCTGGGCGGGCTGGTGCGCTGCGCCCGGCACGTGCGGGGGCGTGCTGGGCGGCGGCGGGGTGGGCGCGCCGCCGCTCCGCGGGGCGGCGGCCTGCTGCGGGGAGGCTGCTGACGGTTCCACCGGCACGGGAGGCGCGGACGGGGCCGGGGTTACCTCGTTGCCCTCGTTCTCGGTGCTCACAGCTCTTCTCCTCGATCCACGGCTGTTGTTGTCGGTCGCACTAGGTCACGCTCGCTCATGCCTGCCGACGACCCGGCGTGCTCCAGCTGTGCATGGACATGTGTAGGTAGTCAGCTTTTCCCACCGGCCGTCAGAGCACCATAAGCCGTGGCTGTGGGTCCGACTCTGTTCCTTATATAGGTCATCTCGCATGAAACGGACACATCATCGACACCCGTTCGCCGTCACGCCCACCCCCCGACGATGGCACCATGACGCGGTGACCCACGCACGGCAGCACCACCCCCAGGTAGTCGCCCACCGCGGCGCCTCCGAGGCCGCCCCGGAGCACACGCTGGCCGCCTACCGGAAGGCCATCGAGGACGGCGCGGACGCGCTCGAGTGCGACGTACGCCTCACCGCCGACGGCCATCTCGTCTGCGTGCACGACCGCCGCGTCAACCGTACGTCCAACGGCCGCGGCGCGGTGTCCGCGCTGGAACTCGCCGACCTCGCCGCGCTGGACTTCGGCGCCCTGCGGACCCGCGCCTCCTGGCGGGGCCGGGACGAGGAACCCGACTGGGAGGTGCGGCCCGAGGACCCCGAGGACACCTCCGTCCTCACCCTGGAGCGGCTGCTCGAGCTCGTCGCCGACGCCGGCCGACGCGTGGAACTGGCGATCGAGACCAAACACCCCACCCGATGGGCCGGGCAGGTGGAGGAACGGCTGCTGGAGCTGCTGAAGCGGTTCGGTCTGGACGCCCCGGCCTCCGCCGCCGAGTCGCCGGTCCGGGTGATGAGCTTCTCGGCCCGCTCCCTGCACCGGGTGCGGGCGGCCTCGCCGACGCTGCCGACGGTCTACCTGATGCAGTTCGTCTCGCCCCGGCTGCGCGACGGGCGCCTGCCGGCCGGGGTGCGCATCGCGGGCCCCTCCGTCCGGATCGTGCGCGGCCACCCGGCGTACGTGGAGCGGCTCAAGCAGGCCGGGCGCCAGGTGCACGTGTGGACGGTGAACGAGCCCGAGGACGTCGATCTCTGCGTCGAGCTGGGCGTCGACGCCATCATCACCAACCGTCCGCGCGCGGTGCTGCAACAGCTCGGCCGCTGATCCGTCACCGATGCGTCGCGGCTCTTGACCGGGGCGGCCTCCTGCCACCAAGCTCCGGTTCCGGCCACACCGTAGAAATCCAGCCATGTGTCGACAGGGAGTGCTCCGGCGCGTTCGGTGCGTGTTCGGCCTTGGAGAGTGCACCGCCGGGCGGGAAGCGGCCGGTTTCCGGTTCAGGCCGATGGGGCATCCACACCGTGGCGTGGGGCGAAGGAGGTCTCGGGGGTGGCGTTGGTGGTGGCACAGGAGGTGCCCACGTCGTCGTGCATGGCCGTATCCCATGGCCCTGCGGGCGTGGGAGCGGCGCGGCGCCGGATGCGCGAGCAGCTGCGCGGCGGCGGCGTGGCGGAATCGGTCATCGACGATGCCGTACTGATCCTTTCCGAACTGTTGAGCAACGCCTGCAAGCACGGCAGGCCGCTGGACGGCGCGCTCGCCGGTGACGGCGACGTGCGGGCGGCCTGGCGCGTGGACGCGGGCGGCCGGCTGATCGTCGAGGTGACGGACGGCGGCGGCCCGACCCGCCCGGCTCCGGCCACGCCCTCGGTCACCGCGCACGGCGGTCGCGGTCTGAACATCATCTCGGCGCTCTGCGACGACTGGGGAGTCCGGGACGACGTCCGCGGCGAGGTCACCGTCTGGGTGGTCGTCCACGAGGACGTGCACGACCCGGACGCCGGCCGCCGCCGCGCCGACTTCGCCACCCGCGTCGCCGCCCCGCCGGTGGCGGCCCTGCCCGAACTGGCCTTCGCGGACGCCTTCGACGACCTGGACTGAGCCGCCGCGCGGGCCGGTCGAGCGACACCACGGCGACACTCCCACGACACGTACGAGACCGTACGTGTCGCAGCCGTGCTCGTCCCCCTCCCACGCCGCCCTCCTCTGCCGGCCCACCGGCTTCCCGTGGCCACATTCACCGAGTTGTCCACAGGCTCCCCGTCGTCGGGGGCGTGAACGACTAGGCTCCCGCCCGTACGAGACGAGCCGTAACCGGGAGACACCCAGATGGCCAAGAAGCGACCCCAGACGGGGGCCAAGCGCCCGCAGCTCACGGACGGGGAGATCCCGGTCGTCGGCGCCCGCGAGCCCTGCCCCTGCGGCAGCGGACGGCGCTACAAGGCCTGTCACGGCCGGGCCGCCGCGCACGCGGCGACCGAGCTGGTGCAGCGGCCGTTCGAGGGGCTGCCCGGTGAGTGCGACTGGGTGGCGCTGCGCGAGCTCGTCCCCGCCGCCACGGTCGCCCTGACGCTGCGCGAGGGCCTGCCCGAGGGCGTCCCCTCGGTCACGCTCGCCACGGTGCTGCCGATGGCCTGGCCCGCGCTGCGCCGGGACGACGGCTCGGTGCTGATCGGCCTGCAGAACGACACGGCGTCCGGCGACATCAGCCGCGACCTCGCCGACACTCTCCTGCGCGCGCTCGAGGCCGAGCCCGGCAACCCGGTGCAGGGCCGCCGCGCCCCCGCCGACGGGCCCCGACTCCAGGACCTGCTGGACCCCGATGCCCCCTTCGAGCCGGTGGTGCACGAGGGCTTCGAGTTCTGGGTCCCGGACGCGCAGAACGCCACGTCGGAGGTCGCCGCCTCCCTGGAGCGCGCCAACGCCGCGGCCATCCCGACCGTGCGCCTGGAGTCCGTCGACGCGGCGTACTGGTGCCGGACGCCGGAGAAGAACCACCTGCGCTGGGTCATGCCGTACCCGGAGGAGCATCTGCTGGACGCGCTGGCCCGGCTGCACGCGGCGGGCCGCTCCCGCCTCGGCGAGGGCACCCGCCTCGTCGGTTCCTTCCGCGCCCACGGTCTGACGGTCCCGGTCTGGGACCTGCCCAGCGAGATGGGCGCGCAGGACGTGGAGAAGCCGGCCGCGGAGTTCGCCGAGCGGCTGGCCGAGGCGCTGGCCGCCGAGGCGCCGCTGACCGGTGACGAGCGCCGGGCCCGCGGCGGTCTGACCAACCGGCAGGTCACGCTCAGCTGACCGGCCCCGGACGGGTTCGGCTGACTGGTCGGTCAGCCGAACACCTTCGCACGGAACGGCCGCCTCCGCCACAACTGCCCCTGTACAGAGGTGAGTCGGTGTCCGGAAAGGCAACCAAGCCGGTGACCGGAAAGCCGAGATCGAATTTGCGAACCGGCGATCTCTTGTTACCGTTCCAGTAGCCCGGTTGCTGGTGCATCCCCCGTCGCCAGCAACCGGGTCTTTCCATGCGCGCGGCAGTTCACCGACCGCTGCCGGAGATCAACAGTGCGTCGGCGAACCGGTGGCCGACGCTCCGACGGGACATCACCTTCTGTTGTCGGCGGCCATGTCGCTCCCGGCCCGCAGCAGCAGCGCGCCGTCGCCGCCCGGCCGGGCGAACTCCGCGACGGCCGTGTAGTCGGCCGGCGTTCCCCGGGTGTGTTCGCGCGGGGTCTCGCACGTCTCCGGCTCGTCGTCGCCGCCGGGCGCGCAGCGGGTGCGCACGGTGCGGTCACCGGGGCCCATGAGGGTCAGGGCGGCGGCCAGGGGCTCGCCGGTGGTGTTGCGGTAGTAGGTGCGCGCCCAGGTCTCGTCGCCCTGGTTCACCACGCAGGTCTGCGCCTCCACGCCGTCGGGCGCGGAGACCTCCGGACCGCAGCGGACGGCGGTCGCCGGGCCGATGCCGAGCAGCGGCGTGGAACGTCGCGGTGCGGCGGGGATCTTGTCGTCGTCGCCCGCCAGGGACCGTACGGCGGGCCAGGCGGACGCACCGCCCGGACCACTCGGACCGCCCGCCCGGCCGGCGGACGCGTCGGCCCGGCCGTCGGTCGTCCGGCCGTCGGCCCGGTGCGCGGTCGCGTCGTCGATGTCGTGGGCCCGCCCGGCGGGCGCGTCACCGGCGCCGTCGGCCCGGCCCGCGGACGCCCCGCCGGGACCGCCCGCGACCGCACCGGCCGGCGCACCCGCGCGGCCCGCCGCCGTCACCTCACCTCGGTCGCCCACCTGCTCCGCCGACGCGACGGCCAGCGGCAGCACCGCGGCGCCCACGACGACGGCCGCGAGCGCGAGCAGCCGGGCCCGTCGGGGGTCCGGCCCGCCGCGCCGCGGCGACCGGCTTCCGTTGCTGTCCCCGGAGCGAAACGCGGACCGGGGCTGGGGCTGGGGCAAGGGCTGACGCGGCATGAAGGGACGATAACGAGGCAACCGGGCACCGGCGTTCCCCCGCGCCCGACGCCCCTACAACTCGGGCGCGCTCACACCCGTACGAGTGAGGGCGTCCACGACGGCGTCCACCACGGCCTCCACGTCGGGCACCCAGGGCGCGGCAGAGCCGGGCAGCGGCGCGCGCTCCCAGCGGACCGGACCGGCGCCCGTCTCGGACGGCGGCAGGGCGAGGTAGCCGCCCTCGCCGTGGAAGCGGAGCGAGCCGGGCACGAAGTCCTTGGCGTAGAGGAGTTCGCCGAGTTGCTCCATGGAGTACGGCCGGACGAGAACGGCCCAGCGCGTGGGCGTGGCGACGACCGGGCCGAGGCGCACCCCCGCGCGGTCGAGCACGGCCAGGGCGCGGGCGGCGGCGAGGGCGGGCAGGCTCACCGCGCAGGGCGCCTTGCCGCCGGTGGCCAGGACGATCGGCGCGGTGGGCCGGTTGGTCCACCACCAGCGCACCATCCGGTCGTCCGTCGTGGCCGCGAGGAGCCCCGGGTCGAAGGGGTGGGCGCCGGGCACCGTGCATTCCGCGTCGGGGCAGCCGCACCGGCCCGGCCGTCGTGGGTCGGGCGCCACGCCCGGCACCACCGGCCACTGCCACCGGGTCGTGAAGGTCAAAGCCGCGCCGACCGGCTCGGTCCCGTCCGTACCGCGCCGGGACAGGAGCCTGCGTCGCCTTCCGGGGATCTCGCGCATGAGCGCTCGTCCTTTCCGTTGCACCGCTGGCAACACCGTGGTCACATCACACCATGTGTCGATCACTTCACTGTGCGTACCTGATGGCGCATCACACCCCTGCCCGCGGGCACGGGGAACCCCTATGGGCCGAGCATCGGCTGCTGTCGCGGCAGCCCGCCCGTACTGCGATTTCCGAGAGCACAGGCGTGGCGTGGAGTGGCGGAGCCTGGCGTTTCGCCGTCGCGCGTTCTGCTCTCCGCCGCCGTCACGCGAGGATGGGGCACGGTCGTCGGTGGATAGGACGCCCGGGTCCGTCGCCGGGTTCCGGGTGGCTGCCAACCACCCCCGGCCTTCTCCGAGTACGTACCCATCACGACCGCTGTGACGCTCTGTGGAGCAAACCCAGTCGACCGCAACAGGTCGTCACCCGAGGCAGTTTCAAGCCAACTTCGTTGTGACGCAAGAGGTTCGAAGGAAGACCGGCACAACCCACTGACACCAGGAAACCCAGCAGGACAATGCTGGACATCCCCTCACGAGTGCGTGTACATGTGGAGACACTGCCGGCCGCGCAGAATGACATGGGGGTTTGCGATGCTTTTGAGCAGTACGCACCGGTCGGAAAGCCGGACGCCATGAACGCCCCTCACCCGTCGAAAGTGGCCGGAATCGACTCGACGGTCCCCGCCCCGGCACACACTGTCGCGCCCGCGACCGCAAGCCCCGGCACCGTCCCGACGGCCCCGGCGGCCACCGGCGGCACCGCGCACCACCCCGACCCGCCGGGCGCCCTCCTCCAGGACCGCCTCGCCGGCTGGGTCTCCGACCTCACCACCCTGCACGAGCTGACCGAGCGGCTGAACCGCACCTGTCGGCTGGAGACCGCCCTGGAAGAACTCCTGCGCGCCGGCGCCGCCCTGGTGGGCGCCCGGCGCGGACTCGTCGTGCTGGAACCCGACGACGGCCTCGGCCCCGACACCACCGTCGGGCTGGGCCTGGGCCGCGCCGACCTCGGCCACATCGAGACCGTGCCGCGCGGTGCCATGCCCTACGGCGTGCTCCTGGACACCGTCGCGGGCCTCCCCGGCGGCGCCGGCGAGGTGGTGTGCCCCGACCTGTTCGCCGAGGAGGGCCTCGACGCCCGCCACCGCGAGGTGGCCGTCCGGCTCGGCTACGCCGCCGGCTACGCGCTGCCCCTGTCCACCGAGGCCGCCGGCCGTCTCGGCGCCGCCGGCTGGCTCTACGACGAGCCCGCCGCGCCGACCGAGCGGCAGCGCCACCTCGCCGGCCTCTACGTCCGCTTCGCCACCGAGCACCTGGCCCGGCTGCTGGAGGGCGAACGCACGCGCGCGTGCATGGCGACGGTCCACGAGGAGCTGCTGCCCTGCCGGCTGCCCCGCATTCCCGGCGTCCAGCTCGCCGCCCGGCACCGTACCGGCCCGCGCGGCGGCGGCGACTGGTACGACGCGCTGCCCCTGCCCGACGCCGCGCTCGGCCTCGCGGTCGGCTCGGTCACCGGCGCGGGGCCCGGCGCCGTCGCCGCGATGGGCCGGATGCGGGCCTCGCTGCGGGCGTACGCGGTGATGGAGGGCGAGGACCCGGTCGCCGTCCTGTCCGACCTGGAACTGCTGCTGCGGCTGACCGAGCCCGCGCGCAGCGCCACCGCCCTGTTCGCCTACTGCGAGCCCGCGCTGCGCCGGATCACCCTGGCCGGCGCCGGCCACAGCCCGCCGCTGCTGGTGGGCGAGCGGCGCACCGAGTACGTGGAGACCTCGGTGTCCGCGCCGCTCGGCATGCTCTCCTGCTGGGAGGCGCCGAGCGTGGAGTTCCAGGTCGCCCCGGGCGAAACGGTGCTGCTGTACACCGACGGGCTGCTGCACCGTACCGGCGACCGGGTCGACCGGGCGTTCGCCCGGCTGCACGCCGCCGCGGCGACCGTCCCGCGCGCCGCGCGCCACGACCCCGGCGCGATCGCCGACCACGTCCTGCGCACGGTGCTGCCGGACGGCCTGGACGCCAGCGACGGCGCGGAGGACGTGGCCCTGCTGGCGGCGCGCTTCGAGTAGGGCGGGCGCTTCGCGCAGGATGGCGGCGCGCGTCCGGCGGTGGGCCGCCGGGAACAGGTGCGTCGGCCGGAGCGCTCCGGGTGGGCGCGCGTGGCCCGGAAGGCCCCCGGGAAGAGTGCGTCCGGTCCCAAGTGCCCCCGGTGCGGGCGCGGTCGGGCGCGGCCGGCCGGAGGTCTCCCGGCGAGTCGGCCGGAGGTCTTCCGGTAACAGGCACTACCGCCGTCGGCCCCCTTCCGCACGACCGTACGATGGGTGGTGGTCCAGTGCCCGTACCGAGGAGGAACACCGTGGCGGAGGAGCTGCCGGAGACCCCGGAGACTTCCGAAGAAGAGCAGCCGATCAAGCAGCGCAAGAACGGCCTGTACCCGGGCGTGTCCGACGAGCTCGCCGAGAACATGAAGTCCGGCTGGGCCGACACCGAGCTGCGCGACCTCGCGCCGGTGGAGCAGGCCGAGCACACCGCCCGCCGCCGCGCCGCGCTGTCCGCGCGGTTCCCGGGCGAGCGCCTGGTGATCCCCGCGGGCAACCTGAAGACCCGCTCCAACGACACCGACTACCCGTTCCGGGCGTCGGTGGAGTACGCCTACCTCACCGGCGACCAGACCGAGGACGGCGTCCTGGTCCTGGAGCCCACCGCCGGCGGCCACCGCGCGACGGTCTACCTGCTGCCCCGCTCCGACCGGGAGAACGGCGAGTTCTGGCTCTCCGGGCAGGGCGAGCTGTGGGTCGGCCGCCGCCACTCCCTGACCGAGGCCGAGAAGCTGTACGGCATCCCCGCCTCCGACGTGCGCGAGCTGCCGGAGAAGCTGCGCGAGGCCACCGGCCCGGTGCGCGTCGTGCGCGGCCACGACGCCGGCGTCGAGGCGGCCCTGACCGACAAGGTCACCGCCGAGCGCGACGAGGAACTGCGCGTCTTCCTCTCCGAGGCCCGCCTGGTCAAGGACGACTTCGAGGTCGCCGAGCTCCAGAAGGCCGTCGACTCCACCGTGCGCGGCTTCGAGGACGTGGTGAAGGTCCTCGACAAGGCCGAGGCGACCAGCGAGCGCTACATCGAGGGCACGTTCTTCCTCCGCGCGCGCGTGGAGGGCAACGACGTCGGCTACGGCACCATCGCCGCCGCCGGCCCGCACGCCTGCACCCTGCACTGGGTGCGCAACGACGGCCCGGTCCGCTCCGGCGACCTGCTCCTGCTGGACGCCGGCGTGGAGACGCACTCCCTCTACACCGCCGACGTCACGCGCACACTGCCGGTCAACGGCGCGTACAGCGAGATCCAGCGCAAGATCTACGACGCCGTGTACGAGGCCCAGGAGGCCGGTATCGCGGCGGTGCGCCCCGGGGCCAAGTTCCGCGACTTCCACGACGCCGCGCAGCGCGTGCTGGCCGGGAAGCTCGTCGCCTGGGGCCTGGTCGAGGGCCCCGTGGAGCGGGTGCTGGAGCTGGGTCTCCAGCGCCGCTGGACGCTGCACGGCACCGGCCACATGCTCGGCATGGACGTGCACGACTGCGCCGCCGCGCGCACCGAGACGTACGTGGACGGCACGCTGGAGCCGGGCATGGTCCTCACCGTCGAGCCGGGCCTGTACTTCCAGGCCGACGACCTGACGGTCCCGCAGGAGTACCGCGGCATCGGCGTCCGCATCGAGGACGACATCCTCGTCACCGAGGACGGGAACCGTAACCTCTCGGCGGGGCTGCCGCGCCGCGCCGAGGAGGTCGAGGCCTGGATGGCCCGGCTCACGGGCTGATCCGGGAGCCGATTCGAGAGCGACGGCCGGGCACCCGCGCGGTGTCCGGCCGTTCACGTGCCCAGGGGGAGGGGTCTCGTGGACGTGCACGACTTCTGGTCCGGTGTCGGGGTGGACCTGCATCTGGAACCGGACGCGGCGGCGGGCCGCCGGGCGGGCCTGGAGAAGGCCATCCGGGACGCGGTGCGCGACGGGCGGCTGACGCCGGGCGCCCGGCTGCCGGCGACCCGGCGGCTGGCCGGCGAACTCGGCATCTCGCGGGGCACCGCGAAGGCCGCCTACGACCAGCTGGTCGCCGAGGGGTACCTGACCGCCCGGCAGGGCTCGGGGACCCGGGTCGCCGCGCTGCCCGCCGTACCCGCCGAGGAGCCGGACGCGACGGCACGCGCGCGTGCGCCCCGCTTCGACCTGCGGCCGGGCAGCCCGGACGTTGGCGCGTTCCCGGCCGCGGCCTGGCTGCGGGCACTGCGCCGCGCCATCGCCACGGCGCCCTCGCTGGCGTACGACTACGGCGATCCACGCGGCCGGATCGAGCTGCGCACCGCGCTGTCGGGCTATCTCGGGCGGGCGCGCGGGGTGATCGCTCCGCCGGAGCGCATCGTGATCACCTCCGGGTATGTGCAGGGACTGGCGCTGCTGACACGCGTACTGGAGGGCGGCGCCGTCGCCATGGAGGACCCCGGACTGCCGTTCCACCGCGAGGTGGTGCGGCGCGGCGGCGGCACCGTGGTGCCGGTGCCCGTGGACGCGCGCGGAGTACGGGTGCGGGATCTCGGCGACGAGAGGGCCGTGGTCGTCACACCCGCCCACCAGTACCCGACCGGGGTCACCCTGCACCCCGAGCGGCGGCGGGCGCTCACCGACTGGGCACGCGCGCGTGGAGCCCTGATCGTCGAGGACGACTACGACGGCGAGTTCCGCTACGACCGCCAGCCCGTGGGCGCTCTCCAGGGCATGGCGCCGGGTCACGTCGCCTACCTCGGCACCGCGTCCAAGACGCTCGGTCCGGCGCTGCGGCTGGGCTGGATGGTCTTGCCGCCGCACCTGGTGGACGCGGTGGCCGACGCCAAGCTGCACAGCGACCACCACACCGAGTCCATCGGCCAGCTGGCGCTCGCCGAGCTGATCGACGGCCACGCCTACGACCGGCACGTGCGCGCGTGCCGGCTGCGCTACCGGCGGCGCCGCGACCAGCTGCTGGACCGGCTCGGCTCCCGCCGGGTGCGCGGGATCGCCGCCGGGCTGCACGCCCTGGTCGACGTCCCCGACGAGGCCGCGGTCCTCGCCCGCGCCGAGGCGGAGGGCCTGGCCCTCGGCGGCCTCACCGCCCACTGGCACAGCCCGGACGAGAGCCGCCCCCAGGGCTTGATCGTCGGCTACGGCACCCCGAGGGAACGGCTGTACCCGGAGGCGCTGGACGCGCTGGCGAAGGTGCTGGACGGAAGCTGAGCGGGGGCACCGGGGCCGGCGGCGCCTACACCGCCATCAGCGGAGCGCCCTCACGCCACTTGAGGATCTTGTCGAAACTCACCACCGCACCGCCCCGGCCCGGCCGGTTGGCGAAGTGGACGTGGTCGGCGAGTTCCTGGATGAGGCACAGACCGCGGCCGTGCTCCGCCTCGGTGTGCGCGGTGCGGGCCGGGGCGCGGCGCACGCCGGACGGGAAACCGGGCCCCGCGTCGGCCACCTCGATCCGGCACTTCTCCCCGTCGAGATAGGCGGTGACGCGGTACGCCTCGGAGCGGTCGTCGTCCCCGCCGTGCTCGACGGCGTTCGCGCACGCCTCGCTCAGGGCGACGGACAGGTCGAAGGAGATGTCGGGGTCGACGCCCGCGGTCTCCATGGCGCCCAGCAGGAGCCGCCTGGCCAGCGGCACACTCGCAGCGTCACGCCGCAGATGGAGTGACCACCAGATGCTCATGCTCTCCAGCCTCCCGGCCGCGGCTCGACATACCGTTACGTATTGCCCGGTGCACTCGAACGTAAGCACAGCGTTCGCACCCGGCCGCCCGATCGGCGGATGTGGGGGAAACGGAACCGGTGTATGCCCGATGGCCCCCGGACGAAAAGCGGACGGCCCCCGGACGAAAAGGGGACCCAGGGGTACGTACCTCATTTCACGGACCTGGCGTACGGCACGGGCGGGGTCGGTGGGATGATGGGGCCGCCATGACAGCCCCCCACGCGCGCACGGCCACCGCCGGACGCGATCTGCGCCTGCTGCGGGCCGCGGTGTTCGCCGCGGTCTGCGTCGTGCTGGCCGCGGCCGGGCACACGCTGGCCTCCTGCGCCACGGTTCCGCTGTGGACGCTCGTCGTGGGGTTCCTCGGCTCGCTCGTCCTGGTGGCGCCGCTCGCCGGCCGCGCGCGGTCGCTGCCGGGGATCGCGGCGCTGCTCGCACTCGGCCAGACCCTGCTGCACACGCTGTTCGGGCTGGGACAGCACGGCATGGCCGGGATGCCCGGTACGGCGTCCGGCTCGATGGCGGGCCTGGGCTCGTCCGGGCCCATGGCGGCCATGAACCACGCGCACGCGCTGTCCGACGCCACGCTCGTGGAGCGGGCCGCGCACTACGTCTGCGGCGGCACCGGCGCGGCGATCAGCCCCGCCCGGGCCTACCGCATCCTGGTCGACGCGCACCTCTACTCCGGTCCGGCCCCGTCCGCCGCGCAGCACCCGGCGGACGCCCCGACCACGGGTGGTGCGGCGGCCTCGCTGCTGCCGTCCCTGCCCATGCTGCTCGGCCACGTGCTGGCCGCGCTCGCCGCGGGCTGGCTGCTGCGGCGCGGCGACCTCGCCCTGCTACGGCTGATCGAACTGTCGGCGCACGGGGTCGCCGAGGGCGCGCTCGTGCGGTCGCTGCGCGGGGCGCTCGCGCTGGTGTGCGCCCTGTGCGCCGGTCTGCCCGCAGCGCCCGGGACGGGCCCGCGCTTCGCGCGCACCGCCGACTCCACCCCGCTCACACCCCCCACCACCGCACTCCTGCACACGGTGATCCGCCGCGGCCCGCCGGCCGCCGCTCTCGCCCTCGCCGCCTGACGCGACGCGACCAGCACCCCATCGAGTCCAGCGAGCCCGCCGAGCGGGCCCGGCCGGGGGAGCGGGCCACCGTCGCGCGGCACGCGCGCGTGCCCGGGCCCGGAAGGCCGAACGGCCGACCGCCTCACGCACGCGCCTTCCCCCGATCACCGGAACACCCACTCGCATCGGAGCGCACTTCGTCATGAAGGCCATCAGCCGCAGGACCTCCCGTCTCGTCACCGTCGGCGCCCTCGCCGGCACCGCCGTCCTCGCCGTGTCCGTCCCCGCGTTCGCGCACGTCACCGTGCAGCCGGAGGGCGCCGCCGCCAAGGGCGGTTACGCGGTCGTCGACTTCAAGGTCCCCAACGAGCGCGACAACGCCTCCACGACCAAGCTCGAGGTCAACTTCCCCGCCGACCACCCGCTGGCCTCGGTGATGCCGCAGCCCATCGACGGCTGGAAGATCGAGGTCACCAAGTCCGCGCTGGCCAAGCCGCTGGAGATGCACGGCAAGAAGATCACCGAGGCGGTCACCAAGGTCACCTGGACCGCCGCCGGCGACGGCATCGAGCCGGGCTACTTCCAGAAGTTCCCGCTCTCCCTCGGCGCGCTGCCCGAGGACACCGACCAGCTCGTCTTCAAGGCGCTGCAGACGTACTCCGACAAGGAGGTCGTCCGCTGGATCGAGGTGCAGCAGAAGGGCCAGGAGGAGCCCGACAACCCGGCGCCCACGCTCCAGCTGACCGCCGCGGCCGACGGCCATGACGCGGCGGCCCCGGACGCCGCCGCCAGCGCCGACGCCAAGCCCGCGGCCCAGAGCACCGCCACCGCCGAGAACGGCACCGACACCACGGCCCGCGTCCTCGGCATCGTGGGCATCGTGGTCGGCGCCGCGGGCGTGGCGTACGGCGTGTTCGCCGGGCGCCGGCGGACCACGGCCGCCTGATCCTCCGTCCGCAGCGCGCACCGGGGTCGTGCGACTCCGTTGCACGACCCCGGTGCGCGCCGGATTCCTCACTTCTGGGACATTTCTCTATGCGCAAGAAGACGTACGCCGCGACGGCGCTGCTCGCCGCCGCCCTGATGGCCCTGTCCGCCTGCGACAGCGACGGCGGCGGCGACAAGCCCGCCACGGTCGTCGCCGAGCAGTCCTCGCAGCAGGCCGCCACGGTCCTCGACCAGCCGTTCGAGAAGCCGGATCTGGTGCTCACCGACACCCACGGCGAGAAGTACGACCTCCGCAAGGAGACCGCGGGCCGGCCCACGCTGATCTACTTCGGCTACACGCACTGCCCCGACATCTGCCCGCTGACGATGAGCAACATCGCCGTCGCCAAGAAGTCGCTGCCCAAGGCGGACCGGGACAAGCTTCGGGTGGTGTTCGTGACCACCGACCCGGCCCGTGACACCCCTGCCGAACTCCGCAAGTGGCTCGGCATGATGGACCCCCAGTTCGTCGGGCTGACCGGCGACTTCGCCACCATCCAGGCCGCGGCGCGCAGCGTCGGCATCGCCATCGAGCCGACGAGGAAGGACAAGAACGGCAAGCTCGTCTCCGTGCACGGCACCCAGGTGATCGCCTTCTCCCCGAAGACGGACGCCGGCTACGTGGTCTACGGCGAGAGCACCACCGTCGAGGACTTCACCAGGGACCTGCCCAAGATCGTCAAGGGACAGAACCCGTGAGGCGCGCGGCGACGGCTCTCCTCACGGCCGGCGCGCTGGCCGGCACGGTCCTGCTGACCGGGTGCGGCGGCTCGGCCTCCGCCTCCGCCGACGGTTCCGGGGCCCGGCCCGACCTGTCCGTCGGCTCCGCCTACATGCCCCAGCCGGTGTCGGACTCCATGGCGGCCGGGTTCCTGACCATCGTCAACAAGGGCGGCGCCGCGGACGAGCTGACCTCGGTCACCAGCGACGCGGCCGGCTCCGTCACCGCGCACGAGACCGTCGGCGGGACGATGCGTGAGGCCGACCGGCTCACCGTGCCCGCGCACGGCCGGCTGGAGTTCAGGAGCGGCGGCGACCACCTGATGTTCGACGGCCTCAAGCGCAGGCCCGAGCAGGGCCAGACGGTCTCCGTCGTCCTGCACTTCGCCAAGTCCGGCGAACTGCGGGTTGAGCTGCCGGTCAAGCCGGCCACGTTCAACCCGTCGACCGGCCACTGAGGGAGGGACCACCTTGACACGGACCATCACCCCCCGGGCCGCCCGGCCCCTGGTGCTGCTTCTCCTGGCCGTCGCGGGCCTGCTGCTGGCCGGTGCGGGGCCCGCCGCCGCGCACGCCGCGCTGACCGGCAGCGACCCCCAGCAGGGGGTGGTGGTCCCGCAGGCGCCCGCCCAGGTGTCGCTGACCTTCTCCGAGCAGGTCGCCCTGGGCGACGACTCGCTGCGCGTGCTCGACCCCGCGGGCAAGCGGGTCGACACCGGCAAGCCGGCCGACATCAGCGGGACCACGTACGCCGTGCGGCTGCGCGGCGGCCTGGCCAAGGGCACCTACACCGTCACCTACCAGGTGATCTCCGCCGACAGCCATCCCGTCGGCGGCGCCTACACCTTCTCCATCGGCGCGCCCTCCAGGACGTCGGTCGTCACCGGCGGCCAGGAGGTGGGCGGCGGGCTCGTCGGCCTGCTGTACGGCGTGGGCCGCTACGCCTCGTACGCCGGTTTCATCGTGCTGGCCGGCGGCGCCGCCTTCGTGCTGGCCTGCTGGCAGCGCGGGGCCGGGGTACGGGCCGTGCAGCGGCTCGTGGTCTCCGGCTGGCTCACGCTCACCACGGCCACCCTCGCCCTGCTGCTCCTGCGCGGCTCCTACACCACCTCCGGCAAGGCCGGGGACATCGTCGACCTGGACCTGCTCGGGCAGGTGCTCCAGACCAAGACGGGCGCCGCCCTGGTCTCCCGGCTGCTGCTGCTCGCCGCCGCGGCGCTGTTCGTGGCCGTGCTCTTCGGGGTGTACGAGAAGCGCGAGGACGAGGAGAAGCGGGACCTGACCTTCGGGCTCGCGATCGGCGGGACCGTGGTCGCCGCCGGGCTCGCGGCCAGCTGGGCGTTGGCCGAGCACGCCTCGGTCGGCCTCCAGCCGGGCATCGCGATGCCCGTGGACGTCGTCCATCTGCTGGCCGTGGCCGCCTGGCTCGGCGGGCTCGCCGCGTTGCTGGTCGCGCTGTACCGGGCGCCCGCGGACCGGCCGGTCGAGCCCGCCGCCGTACGCCGCTTCTCCCGCCTGGCCTTCGGCTCGGTCGTCGCGCTGATCGCCACCGGCGTCTACCAGTCCTGGCGCCAGCTCGGCTCCTGGTCCGCGCTGACCGGGACGCGCTACGGACAGCTGCTGCTGGTCAAGGTCGCCCTGGTGCTGGTGCTCGTCGCCATCGCGTCGTTCTCCCGGCGCTGGACCGCCCGGCTGGCCGGGGCGACGGGGGACAAGGCCGCGGTGACCTCCGGTGCGGGCGCCGGAAAGGCGGGCGCGGGCGCCGGAAAGGCCGGCGCCGGTTCCGGAAAGGCGGGCGGCGAGAGCCGTACGAAGGAGACGGTGACGGAGTCCTCGGCGGCTTCCGCGACGGCTTCCGCCGAGGGGCCGGCGAAGGCATCGGCGAAGCCGCCTGCCGAGGCCGCCACGAAGGGCGAGCAGTCCACGGAGGCCGCGGCCGGCGGCGATGCGCGGCGGTCCGCCCAGCTCGCCCGGCAGCGGGCCGCCATGGACGCGGCCCGGCTCAAGCGGCAGCGCGACGCCGACCCGAACCGCTCCGGGCTGCGCCGCTCGGTACTGGCCGAGACGGGCGTCGCCGTGGTCCTCCTCGTCGTCACGACCGTGCTGACGCAGACCGAGCCCGGGCGCACCGTGGAGGAGGCCGCGGCGGCCGCCTCTTCGTCGTCCTCCTCGTCCTCGTCGTCCTCGGGCGGGACCGTCACCCTCGACATGCCCTTCGACACGGGCGGCCGGAACGGCAAGGGCGTCGTACGGCTCGACATCGACCCCGCGCGCGTGGGAGGCAACGAGATGCACCTCTATGTGCAGCGGCCGGACGGCAAGGCCTTCGACGTCCCCGAGGTCAAGGTCGCCCTCACCCTGACCGCGAAGAGCATCGGGCCGCTGCCGGTGGCCCCCGACCACATCACCACCGGACACTGGGCGGCGAGCGGGGTGGAGATCCCGATGGCGGGCGACTGGCAGGTCGCCGTGACCGTGCGGACCTCCGACATCGACCAGATGACCGTCACCAAGAACGCGCAGATCGGCTGAACCACCATGACCGACCGGACCATCCAGGACCCGTCCGCGCTGCCCGCACCACGGCAGGCCGACACCCCCGCCGCTGCGGGTGTGTCGCGCCGGCGGCTGCTCGGCACGGCCGGTGCCACCGGTCTCGTCCTGGGCGCCGCGGGCGCCGCCGCCGGGTACGCGGCGGCGCCCGCCGGGGCCGCCCCGCTCACCTCGCTGGGCGCCGGACGGGCGATGTTTCACGGGAAACATCAGCCCGGCATCACCGAGGGCCTCCAGGCGCGCGGCCATCTCGTCGCCTTCGACCTGGCGGCCGGAGCGGGCCGCCGGGAGGCCGCCGCGCTGCTGCGCCGCTGGTCGACGACGGCCGAGCGGCTGATGGCGGGCGAGCCCGCAGCGCACGGCGACACGGACGTCGCCCGGGACGCGGGACCGTCGTCGCTGACGCTCACCTTCGGCTTCGGACGCACCTTCTTCGACCGCACCGGCCTCCAGAAGCAGCGTCCGGCCGCCCTGGCCCCGCTGCCGGACTTCTCCTCCGACCAGCTCGACAAGGCGCGCAGCGACGGCGACCTGTGGGTGCAGATCGGCGCCGACGACGCGCTGGTCGCCTTCCACGCGCTGCGCGCGATCCAGAAGGACACGGGCAGCGCCGCCCGGATCCGCTGGCAGATGAACGGCTTCAACCGCTCGCCGGGGGCCACCGCGCACCCCATGACGGCCCGCAACCTGATGGGCCAGATCGACGGCACCCGCAATCCCAAGCCGTCCGACTCCGACTTCGACCGGCGCGTCTTCGTCCCCGCCGACGGCGACCCGGCCTGGATGGCGAACGGCTCCTACGCCGTCGTCCGCCGTATCCGGATGCTCCTGGACGACTGGGAGAAGCTGTCGCCCAGCAGCCAGGAGAACGTCATCGGGCGACGCAAGGCCGACGGCGCGCCGCTCAGCGGGGGCGACGAGACCACCGAGATGGACCTGGAGAAGACGGGCCCGGACGGCTCCTACGTCGTCCCGGTCAACGCCCACGCGCGGATCACCCGGCCCGACCGGAACGGCGGCGCGGCGATGCTGCGGCGGCCCTTCTCCTACCACGACGGCTTCGACGACCGCGGAGTCCCGGACGCGGGCCTGCTGTTCATCTGCTGGCAGGCGGACCCGCTGCGCGGCTTCGTGCCGGTGCAGCGCAAGCTGGACCGCGGCGACGCGCTGTCCCCGTACATCCGGCACGAGGCCAGCGGGCTGTTCGCCGTGCCGGGCGGTGCGGCGAAGGGCGAGTACGTGGGGCAGCGGCTGCTGGAGGGGTGAGGCGGGCGCCCGCTGGGGGTGGCGCAGAGATGAGGCGGGCGCCGCAGCAGAGGTGAGCCGTACCGCGGGCGACGGAGGGCGACCGGCTCGGCCGCCCGGGCGGGCGGGTTCACCCGCCGGAGGGGCGGGCGTGAGACACGCGGGCCGAGCCGGTGCGGGGCCATTAGGGTGAGGTCATGCCAGCGAGCTACGCGTATCTCGGTCCCGAGGGCACCTTCACCGAAGTCGCCCTTCGCACGCTTCCCGAAGCGGCCACGCGGGAGCTGATCCCGTACGTCTCCGTGCAGTCCGCGCTGGACGCGGTCCGCACCGGGGAGGCCGAGGCCGCGTTCGTGCCGATCGAGAACTCCGTCGAGGGCGGCATCACCACGACGCTCGACGAGCTCGTCGCGGGTCAGCCCCTGATGATCTACCGCGAGGTGCTGCTGTCGATCACCTTCGCGCTGCTGGTCAGGCCGGGTACGAAGCTGTCCGACATCAAGACGGTCACCGCCCACCCGGCGGCCCAGCCGCAGGTGCGCAACTGGCTGAAGGCGAACCTGCCGGACGCCGTCTGGGAGTCGGCCGCCTCCAACGCCGACGGCGCCCGGCTGGTCCAGGAGGGCCGCTACGACGCCGCCTTCGCGGGCGAGTTCGCCGCCGCCCGGTACGGCCTGGAGGCCCTGGAGACGGAGATCCACGACGCGGAGAACGCGCAGACCCGGTTCGTCCTGGTCGGCCGGCCCGCCCGGCCCGCGGCCCCCAGCGGTGCGGACAAAACGTCGGTGGTCCTGTGGCAGCGTGCCGACCATCCCGGCGGGCTGCGCGATCTGCTCGGCGAGTTCGCCACCCGCGGGATCAACCTCATGCTGCTCCAGTCCCGTCCGACCGGCGCGGGCATCGGCAACTACTGCTTCTGCGTCGACGCCGAGGGGCACATCGCCGACCGCCGGATGGCGGAGGCGCTGACGGGCCTGAAGCGGCTGTGTCTCCAGGTGCGCTTCCTCGGCTCGTACCCGCGGGCGGACATCGGGGTCGCGGATGTGCGGCCGCCGTTCACCGGGACCTCGGACGAGGAGTTCGTGGCCGCCGCGGACTGGGTGGCCCGCTGCCAGGACGGCCGTTTCTAGCCAGTACTGGTCCCTTCACAGGGGTCGCGGGCGCGGCGCTGTTATCCACAGGAGTTATCCACAGGCTGGCCGATCGACCTGGGGACAAGTCGATACGGACCCGGGACTCAGTCGACAAATCGGCCTATGGCTCCCCAGTCGGGCCACCGTCCCACAGGTCACCCTTCGTCCACCCGTTTCCTGTAGTTCATCTTTTGGGGCGACCTTTTTCCACCCGAACGTGGTCGTCGGACCGGTTCGGGGCAGGAATTCTTCCTTCTTGCCACGCTTCACGGATGATCAATTCCGAAGTCCACAGATCTTCCACACAGCCTGTGGACAACTCTTCGGCCGAGGTGGATCCCTGTGGACAAGAAGGCCGCCAAGTCCCCTGCCCCACAAGGAAATTCGGTCAACCGAACGATCCCGGCCTGCCTCCCTCCAGGGAGCACACGCCGCGTTATTGACACTCCGCCGCAATTCGCCACCATCCGTGTCCGGCGGCACGCCGGGCGCGGTTCGGAATACTGGGTCGTGGGCGGCGACGGCACACGGGTAGCCTTGACCGCGTGATTGACCTTCGCCTGCTCCGTGAGGACCCCGACCGTGCGCGCGCCTCCCAGCGTGCCCGTGGAGAGGACGTCGCGCTCGTCGACTCCCTCCTGTCTGCCGACGAGCGGCGCAGGTCGTCCGGCGTCCGCTTCGACGAGCTGCGCGCCGAGCAGAAGGCGCTGGGCAAGCTCATCCCCAAGGCCGCCGGCGACGAGAAGGCCGAGCTGCTGAAGAAGGCGAGCCAGCTGGCCGCCGACGTCAAGGCCGCCGACGCCGAGCGCGACGCGGCCGACGCCGAGACCCAGGAGCTGCTGCTCCAGCTCGGCAACCTCGTCCACCCCGACGTGCCCGTCGGCGGCGAGGAGGACTTCGTCACCCTGGAGACGCACGGCACGATCCGCGACTTCGACGCCGAGGGCTTCGCGCCCAAGGACCACCTGGAGCTGGGCCAGCTCCTCGGCGCGATCGACGTGGAACGCGGCGCGAAGGTCTCCGGCTCGCGCTTCTACTTCCTCACCGGCGTCGGCGCCCTGCTGGAACTGGCGCTGGTGAACGCGGCGATGGCACAGGCCACCGCGGCCGGCTTCACGCCGATGCTGACCCCCGCCCTGGTGCGCCCCCAGTCGATGGCGGGCACCGGCTTCCTCGGCCAGGCCGCCCAGGACGTCTACCACCTCGACAAGGACGACCTGTACCTGGTCGGCACCTCCGAGGTGGCGCTGGCGGCCTACCACATGGACGAGATCATCGACGCGGAGCGGCTGCCGCTGCGCTACGCCGGCTTCTCGCCGTGCTTCCGCCGCGAGGCCGGCTCGCACGGCAAGGACACCCGCGGCATCTTCCGCGTGCACCAGTTCGACAAGGTCGAGATGTTCTCCTACGTCGCTCCCGAGGAGTCGCAGGAGGAGCACCGCCGGCTGCTGGAGTGGGAGAAGCAGTGGCTGACCTCGCTGGAGCTGCCGTTCCGCGTCATCGACGTCGCCTCGGGCGACCTCGGGTCCTCGGCCGCGCGCAAGTTCGACTGCGAGGCGTGGATCCCGACGCAGGGCAAGTACCGCGAGCTGACCTCCACCTCGGACTGCGCCGAGTTCCAGTCCCGGCGGCTGTCGATCCGGATGCGTGACGGCAAGCAGGTGCGGCCGCTGGCCACGTTGAACGGCACGCTGTGCGCCGTACCGCGCACGATCGTCGCGATCCTGGAGAACCACCAGCAGGCCGACGGCTCGGTGCGGGTGCCCGAGGTGCTGCGTCCCTACCTCGGCGGCCGGGAGGTCCTGGAGCCGCAGGCCAAGTGACCGCCGCCGCTCCCACGGCCGCCGGCGACGAGACGTCCGGCGGCCTGCCGTACCGGCTGATCGCGACCGACCTCGACGGGACGCTGCTGCGCTCCGACGGATCGGTCTCGCCGCGCACGCGGGACGCGCTCGCCGCAGCGACCGAGGCGGGCGCCGCCCACCTCGTGGTGACCGGCCGCGCGGTGCCGTGGACCCGGCACATACTCGACGACCTCGGCTACCGGGGTCTCGCGGTCTGCGGCCAGGGCGCCCAGGTGTACGACGCCGGCGCGCACCGGCTGCTGACCTCGGTGACCCTGGACCGGCGGCTGGCCGGGGTGGCCCTGGCCAAGATCGAGGCGGAGACCGGGCCGCTGTACCTGGCGGCGAGCCGGGACGGCCTCGACGGCGACGTCGTGGTCGGCCCGGGGTACGCCCTCACCGGGTCGCTCCCGGCCACCCCGTTCACGGACGCCTCCGATCTGTGGAGCGCGCCCCTCAACAAGATCTACATCCAGCACCCGACGCTGACGGACGACGAGCTGGCCGACGTGGCCCACCGCACCGCGGGCGGCTTCGTGTCGGTCACCATGGCCGGCGAGGGCATCGTGGAGCTGCTGCCCCTCGGCCTGTCCAAGGCCACGGGGCTCTCGCTCGCGGCCCGGCGGCTGGGGGTCAGGGCGGCCGACACGCTCGCCTTCGGCGACATGCCCAACGACATCCCGATGTTCACCTGGTCCGCCCGCGGGGTGGCCATGGCCAACGCCCACGAGTCCCTGAAGGCGGTCGCCGACGAGGTGACGACGTCGAACGACGACGACGGGATCGCGGCGGTGCTGGAGCGACTGCTGGGCTGAGGGGACCGCGGCGGCCTCCGGCGGTGGTCTCCGCGTACTTCGCGTCGGCGATGGTTTCCGCCGCTCTGCTTCCGAGCCCGGCCGGGCGCTCGGTCTCGGCCCCGGCGGCAGTCCCTTCCCCGGCCCAGGTCACCGGTGCGCGCCGGGTCCGAAGCGAGTCGAGTTCTCCTTCCGACCCGCGTCGCGGTTCCGTACGCCGTCACGGCACCGTAAGGGCCGGGCTCGACCGGAGGTTCCCGCGACCTTCGGCCGGAGTTTCTTCTGCGGAGGATGCACGGATCGAACGTGCGCGGGGTCTCCCCCGACCACGGCTTAGCAAGCCGGTGCCTTGCCACTCGGCCAATCCTCCGGGTGGGCGGCCCACGCGACAGCGGATCGCGTGCTCGAAGCGGCCGCCCCGGGCAGCTCCCGTGCGCAGCGGACTCGACGGAGCGGGTAACTACTCCGGAGCCCGCCGCGGGCTGCCCTGCCGGGAGCGCGGCGTACTGCCGTGCATCGACATCGCCCCGCTCCTCTCCCAGAACGTGGCGCCGGCTCGATCCGGCGCTGGGGACACGACCACTGTGCCGCGCCGCCGATGCCCGCGCCACCGAATTTCCGCCCCGCCGGGCACGGCTCAGCGGCGTCGCCACCGCCGTCTGCGCGCCTTGCCGAAGAACCATCCCGCGGGCGGCTCGTCGGAACGCCACGGCTGCGGCTCGGGCTGCTCGCGGCGCCAGCGGGCGGCCAGCATCCGGGCCCGCGCGGACGGCTCTGCGGTCGCGGCGGCCCGTATGAAGTCGGCGTCCAGGACGACGTCGTCCCAGCCGTCTCCGGCTCCTGCCCCGGGCACGGTCCCGTCCGCGCAGGTCCCGTCCGCGCAGGTCCCGTCCGCGCAGGTCCCGTCCGCGCAGGTCCCGTCCGTCCCGGGTGCGCTCTCGTCGCGCTCCTCGCGCCCCGGTGTCGCGCCCGCCATCCCGTCCTCCCCGGTCCTGCCGGTCGTCCCCGTCGTCCGTTCCGTCCAGTGTGCGCGGCCGTGGGGTGAAGCCCCCGTCAAGAACCCGCCGGGACGGCCCGCCGGGGCCGCCCCGCCCGCTCACTCCTCGCCCGCGAGCGTCAGCGACCGCAGCTTCTGCCCGGCGTACCAGGTGGCCAGCACCGTCACCGCGGCCAGCAGCACCGTCGCCGTCGTCAGCCCGACGTCCGAGGTCACCAGGTCCCCCTCGGCGACCCGGTGCGCCACCGCCAGCGACCACTGCTGGATGCTGAGCGTGCGCGCCCCCGGCACCAGCGAGCCGAACAGCGCCTCCCAGACCAGCGCGTAGACGAGGCCGAAGACCACCGCGTGCCGGGAGACCGTCCCCAGCAGCAGGAACAGGGCGGAGTAGGCGATGGAGGCGACCAGCGCGGCCACCGTGTAGGCCACGGCGATCTGCTGTCCGTTGCCGTTGAGGATCAGTCCGGCGACCAGGGTCGGCACCGCCGAGAAGACCATGGTCACCGCGATCGCCACGATCAGCTTCGTGAGGATGATCGTCGGCCGCTTCAGCGGCTTGGACAGCAGGTACACCACCGAGCCGTCGTCGATCTCGGGGCCGATCGCCCCCGTGCCGGCGATGACGCCGACGATCGGCACCATCGTGGCGAGCGCGAACCCGCCGAGCACGTTCGACGCCGTCTGGTCGTCGGCACCGGTCAGCGCGCGCACCACCACGGAGATCACGATCAGCAGCAGCGGCAGCGCGCCGAGGATGAGGGCTCGGCGCCGGCCGAGCAGGGCCCGGTAGGTCAGCCGGGCGACTGTGGGGTCGTACATCAGGGCCTCCTACGCCGCGACGAGGTACGAGAAGACGGACTCGAGGGACTCGTCGGACGGCGAGACCGTGAGCAGCCGGATGCCGTGGTCCCGGGCCACCCTCGGCAGCAGGACCGTGAACCGGCCGAAGTCGACGGCCTGGATGCGCAGCGCGCCCTCGGCGAGGTCCACCTCGATGCCGGACGTCGACGGGTCCGCGATCAGCGCGGCGGCCAGCGCCCGGTCGTCGCTGGAGCGCACCAGGTAGCGGTGCGGGCGGTCGGTCATCAGGCGGCGGATGCGGCGGAAGTCGCCACTGGCCGCGTGCCGCCCGGCGACGACGACCTCGATGTGCCGGGCGAGTTGCTCGACCTCCTCCAGGATGTGCGAGGAGAACAGGACCGTGCGGCCCTCGTCGCCCATGCGCCGCAGCAGGTCCATCAGCTGCATGCGCTGGCGCGGGTCCATGCCGTTGAACGGCTCGTCCAGCAGGAGCAGCGACGGGTCGTGCACGAGGGCGCTGGCCATCTTCACGCGCTGGCGCATGCCCTTGGAGTAGGTGGCGACCTTGCGGTCCTGCGCGTACTCCATCTCGACCGTGGCCAGCGCCTTCTGCGCGGCCTTGGCGCCCAGCCCGTGCAGTTCGGCGTTGGCGAGGACGAACTCACGGCCGGTGAGGAAGTCGTACATCGCCTCCCGCTCGGGGACGACGCCGATGTGCCGGTAGATCTGCTCGTTGCGCCACACCGGCTGCCCGTCGAGGGTGACGGAGCCGGTGGAGGGGGCGAGGAAGCCGCCCATCATGTTGATCAGCGTGGACTTGCCGGCGCCGTTGGGGCCGAGCAGGCCGGTTACGCCGGGGCCGATCGTCATGGTGATGTCGTTGACGGCGACCACGTTGCCGAACCAGCGGGAGACGTGGTCGATGTGCAGGGTTGTCACAGTCCCACCTTCTTGTAGCGGCGTAGCAGCAGGCCGTAGGCGGCGGCGATGAGGCCGAGGACGACGAGGACGTAGACGACGCCCTGCCCGGTGTCCGGGCCGACGGCTCCGGGCGCCGAGGAGGTGGCCCCGAGGAAGGCGGTCTGCACCCCGTCGATGAGGGTGACCGGCGAGAACAGGCCGATCCACGGGATGGCCGCGGTGTTGTTCTGGGCGTCGGCGATGGCCTCCAGGGTGGAGACCGCGCCGTAGGTGATGACCAGGACGGCGATCACGGCGGCGATGCCGAAGCCGCGGCGCGGGGTGACGGCGGCGACGACCAGGCCGATGCCGGCGAACAGAAGTGAGAGCAGGGCCACGGAGACGAGTCCTTCGGCGAATCCCTTGGTCTGGTCGGTGAAGTCCAGCTTCGCCAGCAGCGCGCCGACGTAGAGCACGAGCAGCGGCGCGGCGGTCAGGATGAACAGCGCGGAGGCCAGCGCCGCGTACTTGGCGCGGACGTAGTCGGCGGTCTCGATGGGCCGGGAGAAGTACAGGGGCACCATCTTGAAGCGCAGGTCGCGCGAGACGGACTGGGGCGCCTGCGAGGCGACGTACAGGCTGATCAGGCCCTGCATGATGATCGCGTAGCGCGTGTACTCGACGGGCAGGTCCTTGGCCTTGGTGGTGACCGTGACGGCGACCAGGATGGCCGCGACCAGGCACATCACCGCGAACAACAGCATCGGCAGCACCTTGGACCGGGTCGAGCGGCCGAGGCCGAAGGCGCCGCGCAGGGACTGCGAGTACAGCGACCGGCGGGCGTAGGCGCGGCCGAGCCGGGGGCCGTCGTAGCTGCGGTAGCCGATGTTGTGGATGCGGGTCTGGTCGCCCGCCGTGGTCACCGGTGTGCCGGTGGGCCGCTCAACCGTCATGGCCGACCGCCTCCTTCCGCTCTCCGTCGCGCTGCCCGCCGTGGCCGTCCCGGGCGTCCTGGCCGTCCCGGGCGTCCTGGGGGGCGCTTCGTTCGTCGTGGTCCCGGAAGACCTCCGAGATGTGGTGCCGGCGCTGCTCCATGCGCACCAGGCCGAGCCCGAGGTCCGCGATCACGTCCCGCACGAGGTCGTACGTCTCCTCGCCCTGTGCGGTGAGCAGCAGCACGTGTCCGGCGCCCGGCAGTCCGCTGCCGTCCTCGGTGCGCACTCCGCGCGCGTGGAGCGCGTCGCGCACCGCGCGGGTGCCGTCCGGGTGCTCGTCGGTGTCGGTGACCTCGACGGCGAGGGTCGTCGTGGTCTGCGTGAAGTCGGTGGTGGAGCTGGAGCGCAACAGTTTGCCGCCGTCGATGACGACGACGTGGTCGCAGGTGCGCTCCAGTTCGCCCAGCAGATGGGAGGTGACCAGGACCGAGATGCCGAAGTCGGTGTGGATGCGCCGGATCAGGCCGAGCATCTCGTCGCGGCCGACCGGGTCGAGGCCGTTGGTCGGCTCGTCGAGGAAGACGAGGCGCGGATCGTGCACCAGGGCCTGCGCGAGCTTCACGCGCTGCTTCATGCCGGTGGAGTAGCCGCCGATGGGACGGTAGCGCTCCTCGTACAGGCCGACGTGGCGCAGGGTGTCCGCTGTGCGTTCGCGGGCGGCGGTGGGCGGCAGCCCTGACATGCGCGCCATGTGGACGACGAACTCGGTGGCCGAGACGTCCGGCGGCAGGCAGTCGTGCTCGGGCATGTAGCCGACGCGTTCGCGGATGGCGGCGCCCTCGGTGGCGACGTCGAGGCCGAGCACCTCGGCGCGGCCCTCGGTGGCGGGGGACAGACCCAGCAGGATCTTGATCAGTGTGGACTTGCCGGCTCCGTTGGCGCCGACGAGTCCGGTCACACCGGGCCCGACGTCCACGGAGAGCCGGTCAAGCGCGGTCACCCGGGGGAACCGCTTGCTCAGGCTTTCGGTCGCGATCACAGTCACGTCAATGACAGTAGTGACGCGCGCCACGCGGATCGTCAGACTCCAGAGCCGTCTTGGCCCTCCGGGCATCAGACTCCAGTAGTACGAGGCCCTAGGGGAACCCGGTCCAGCCCCGAGTCGGCTCGGTTGTCCACAGAATCGCGGATTTCGCTGTGGATAACGTCACGTTGCTGTGGATCAAACCTCCGCGCGGAAAACAACCTGCGTGATGCTCGTCTCTCCCGGCACGCTGGTGGCATGACTGGACGACACACCGGCGGAACGGCCGGACAAGACGAGGGGGGCGCGGGACGCATCGGGGAGAGGGACGACCGGCGTGCCGGGGAGATGAACGAGCGGCGTGCCGTGAAGGTGTCGAAGTACCTCTCCAAGCATCTGCGTCACCAGCCGGAGCGGATCGGGCTCACGCTGGACGAAGGCGGCTGGGTGGCGATCGACGCGCTGGTCACGGCGGCCGCCGCCCATGGCTTCCCGTTCACCCGGGACGAGCTGGACCACGTGGTGGCCGCCAACGACAAACAGCGCTTCGCGATCGACGGCGACCGGATCCGGGCCAGTCAGGGACACACCGTCGAGGTCGATCTCGGACTGCCTCCGGCGACCCCGCCGCCGTACCTCTACCACGGCACCGTCGCCCGCTACGTCGAGCCGATCCGCACGGAGGGGCTGCGGCCCATGAACCGGCACGATGTGCACCTCTCGCCCGACCGGGAGACCGCCGCCCGGGTCGGCGCCCGCCGCGGTCGGCCGGTCGTGCTCTCCGTGGACGCCGCCGCCATGCACCGCGACGGCCGTGTCTTCCACGTCAGCGCCAACGGCGTCTGGCTGACCAGGGCGGTACCGCCGCAGTACCTGCGGTTCCCCTCCGGCCACTGACGCTCGGCCGCCGCCCTCCGTCCGGCATGATCGACGTCATGGACAGCCGCCTCTCCACCACCGAGTCCGCCGTCACGGCGTGCCGTGCCCTCGCCGCCGAGTACCTGCGGGAGATCGAGGTCACCCATGACATCGGCGCCGACCAGACCTCGCGCCGCAGCGCGGCCGGCGTCGGCGTCACCACCGACCCGGACGGCACGCTGCCGCACGAGGCCTATGTCGAGTTCGGCGGCCTGCCCCGCGTGACCGTACGGCTCTACCCGGAGGACGACGCACTGATCTCGGTCGAGGGCGTCGAGTTCCCCGATCTGCCCCGCGACGAGGTGCCCGCCTTCCTCCGGTCCGTCTTCACCGGCCAGGCGTTCGTCACGGCACGTCGTTTCCCGCCCGGCTACCGCCTGGTGGTCCCGCTGCCCGGAGACCGTACGTACAAGGAGCGCGTCCCGATGATCGGGCTCACCCCCTGGCTCAGCGGCAAGGTGCGGTGATGTTCGGCAAGGTGTAGTGGTGTTTCACGTGAAACAGCGGTGCCGGCCCACCGTCCTGGCCAACCGTCAGCCGCCGACGCGCAGGTAGTGCCCCCAGTAGCCCTGCCACCGGCCGTAGTGATCGGCCAGCCGCCGGAAGGCGTCCTCGTCCACCGGTCGGCGGTAGACGCGTTGGACGGCGCGGCCCATCTCCTTGTCGAGAGCGAGGTGTTCCATCCGGCCGAGGCCGCGGATCAGCAGGAACGACGCCGACCAAGGGCCGATACCGGGAAGCGCGAGCAGTTCCTTCCGCACCTCCTCGTACGGGCCGGTCCGCAGGAACCGTTCGTCCAGGTCCAGCCAGCGCCGCACCGCACCGTACAAATACGCGGCCTTGCGCCGGTTGCCGATCAGACGGTGCCACTCCGCCTCGTCGAACGCGGCCAGCTGCTCGGCGTCCGGGAACGCCCATCGCACCGCGCCGTCGAGTTCGACCCGGTTGCCGACCGCCTCGACGAGCGACTGCTTCATCGACCGTGCGACCGGCAGTGGGATCCGCTGGCAGAGGATCGCCCAGCACAGCAGCTCCAGCGGCGAGGGGAACTTGACCTGGTGGTATCCGTGCAGCCGCTCCCGGACAGGCGCGAAGGGCGCGTCCTGGTCGGCCAGTTCGTAGAACTCCGTCAGGTCGTCGCTCAGACCGAGGTGGAAGTCGAGCCGGTCGACGGCCGCGGTGACCGTGCCGGGGGCGATCGGGCCGGCCGCGGTGAGCGAACAGTCGAGCGCCGGCTTCCCGGGGACGGCCCGCAGCCGGGCGCCGAGCGTGCTGCCGTTCTCCCGCAGGGCCAGGGTCAGGACACCGCCTTCGACGCCCTGCTGTCCCGTCATCGCCGGGAACGCCCCGAGGAAGGCGAGAGCCGACCGGAAGTCGTACGGCTCCCGGACCGGCAGTCGTACGTTGACCGAACGTCCGGACGCCGACTCGGTGGTCGTCATGGTTCTCTCCCTGTGGTCTCCGGCCGGCCGGCCGGGGGCGTCCCCCGGCCGGCCGATCGTTCGTGGCGCTGGTCAGACCGTCCGGCCGAGCCAGCCGGCCAGCCTGCTGTGCACATCGGCGTCCTCCGGCACCGGCCGGACCGCCCCGAACGGGACCTCTCCGCCTCGCGGCTCGGGCGGCAGCACCTCCTGCGCGATGTCCAGGGCCGCCTGGGAGAGCCGCTCGTCCAACTCCGCCGCCGGGTCGATCACCTGGGCGATGTCCCAGGTGTGGGTCACCACCTCCATCACGTATCCGCTGAGGGCGATCCGGCCGGGAACCAGTCCCCACGGCACCTCCACTTCCCGGTCGAGCTTCGCCTCGTCGGCCCAGGCGGCGGCCAGTCGCCGGTGGGCGCGGCCGACGGCGCCGCCCCAGTCGGTGTCCGCGATCTCCCCGGTCGACGCCGGCACGTCCAGGCCCCGGCCGCCCTCGCCGACGTACGCGATGCGGTGGACCGCGCCGACGGTGTGGCCGAGCAGGGCCCGCAGGTCGTACTCGGCGCACGGGGTCTCCCGGTCGAGCCGCGCGGTGTCGAGGCGGCCCACCAGCCTCTCCAGCTGGTCCAGAGCGCTCAGCAGCAGGGGACGGGGGTCGAACGTGCGGTCCATCGGAAGGACTCCTCGATCGGTGGCCGGGACCGCGTGCCCCGGCCGACGTGAGTCCACAGTGGCAACCGATCCATGACAGCTGCCGTCAGGTTTTAAACTCCTCCACCATGAAGGCCGACAGGCTGTTGTCGATCCTGCTCCTGCTCCAGACGAGAGACGGCGCCTCGGCCCCCGAGCTGGCCCGCCGTCTGGAGGTGTCGGTCCGCACGATCTACCGGGACATCGAGGCGCTCTCCGCGGCGGGCGTCCCGGTGTGGGTCGAGCGCGGCCGCACCGGCGGCGTACGGCTGCTGCCCGGTTACCGCACCGACGTCCCCGGGCTGACCGGCGACGAGGCCCGCGCCCTGTTCGTCCTCACCGCCGACGGGGCGTACGAGGCGCTGGGCCTCGGCGCTGCCATCGGCTCGGCGCTGCGCAAGGTGATGGCCGCGCTGCCCGCCGGGCACCGTCCGGCGGCGGAGCTCACCAGCGAACGGATCCTGGTCGACCCGGTGCGCTGGAGGCGCGGTGACAGCACGGCCGAGGTGGATCTGGGCACGCTCCAGCAGGCGGTGTTCGCCGACCAGCGACTGCGGCTGAGCTACCGCCGCAGCGGCGAGACGGCGCCTCGCGACTACACCGTCGATCCGTACGGCCTGGTGAACAAGGCCGGTGTCTGGTACCTCGTGGCGGACCGGGAGGGGAAGCCGCGGCTGTTCCGCGCCGACCGGGTGGCGGCCGCAGCGGTGACCGACGAGCCGGTGCGGCGGCGCCGGGGCCACGGGCTGGCCGAGGTCTGGTCGAGGCTGCGGGAGCAGGTGGAGCGCACGACCGACGCCGTACGGGTGACCTGTCGGGTGCGTCAGGACCTGACGGACATGTTCCTGCGGATCCAGGCCGCGAACGTGACCGACGCCCCCGTCCCCCGCGACGACGGATGGGCGGAGGTGGGACTCGCGTTCCCCGCCCTGCGCGCGGTCCGCGCGCTGCTCGCCTTCGGCTCCGATGTCGAGGTGCTGGAGCCGCCCGAGGCCCGTGCGGAACTGGCGTCGGCGGCGGCCGCCGTCGTCGGGCTGTACGCACCGGAGCCGGGCGGCGCGGACCGCGCCGGGCGGACCGGCGGCCCCTGACGCCGCCCCGCACCCCCGGACCTGCCGCGTCTCGGATCTCCGCCCCCTTTTTCTTCCGCGCCCCGGGCGCGGGCGGGTGCTCCGGCCTTCGGGAGTGCGGGCCTCAGCGCAGCTGTGCGGCGGCCTCGGTGGCGATGCGCTCGAAGACCGCCTGGTCCGCGGCGAAGTCCGAGTCGGGGATCGGCCAGTGCAGCACGATCTCGGTGAAGCCCAGCTCGCGGTGGCGGCCGGCGAAGTCGACGAAGGCGGCCGGCGAGTCCAGCATCGTGTTCCGCTCCGGGGTGAAGCCGGTGAGCAGGATCTTGTCGACCTCCGAGACATCGCGGCCGATCTCCGCGCACGCCTTGCCCAGCTTCTCGATCTGGCCGCGCAGGGCCGCCAGCGACTGCTCCGCGGTCCCCGTCTCGAACAGCGCCGGGTCGCCGGTGGTCACCCAGGCCTGTCCGTACCGGGCGGCCAGCTTCAGCCCGCGCGGCCCGGTGGCGGCCACCGCGAACGGCAGCCGGGGCCGCTGCACACAGCCGGGGATGTCACGCGCCTCGTGCGCCGAGTAGAAGTCGCCCTCGTGGGACACCGAGTCCTCGGTCAACAGCCGGTCGAGCAACGGTAGGAACTCGCCGAACCGGTCCGCCCGCTCCCTCGGCGTCCACGCCTCCTGGCCGAGCACCGTGGCGTCGAAGCCGTTGCCGCCCGCTCCGATGCCGAGGGTGATCCGCCCGCCGGAGATGTCGTCGAGCGAGATCAGCTCCTTGGCGAGGGTGACCGGGTGCCGGAAGTTGGGCGAGGTGACGAGGGTGCCCAGACGCAGGCGGTCCGTGGCCGTGGCGGCGGCGGTGAGGGTGGGCAGCGCGCCGAACCAGGGGCCGTCTCGGAAGGTGCGCCAGGACAGGTGGTCGTAGGTGTAGGCGGCGTGGAAGCCGAGTTCCTCGGCGCGCTGCCACTTGGCGCGGCCCGCTTCGTGCCAGCGGTCGACGGGCAGGATCACGGTGCTCAGGCGCAGACTCATGGCAACGAGCCTACGTCGGGCTCAGCAGGGGCATCCCCGCATGGTCGGGCGGTACCTCCCTCACGGTTCCGATGCCGACGGGGCCTGTGGTGACGGGATGCGGAGGTGGGACGCGCGGGCACCGGCCGCCGGCCCCGAGCAGCCGAGGCGGCACGGGCGGCGACTCAAATGTGCGCACTGTCGCACGCACGTGCGGGCATATGCGCGACAATGGCGCGGTGACCTCAGCGACCCGACAGTCCGAGACCCCGGCTTCCTCCCAGCTCTCGACCTCGCTGGAGCAGGGGGACGCCCCGTTCGTTCCGCCGCGGCTGATCGCCACCGACCTCGACGGGACCCTGCTGCGCGACGACAAGTCGGTGTCGCCCCGCACCGTCGCCGCCCTCGCCGCCGCCGAGGAGGCCGGCATCGAGGTCTTCTTCGTCACCGGCCGCCCGGCCCGCTGGATGGACGTCGTCGCCGACCATGTGCACGGCCACGGCCTGGCGATCTGCGGCAACGGCGCCGCCGTGGTCGATCTGCACGGCGGCCCCGGAGCCCACCGGTTCGTGAAGGTGCGGGAGCTGACGCCGGAGCATGCCCTGGACGCGGTACGGCTGATCCGCGACGCCGCGCCGGGCACGGTCTGCGCGGTCGAGCAGACATACGGCTTCTACCAGGAGCCGGAGTACCCGAAGCTGCACATGGAGACGCCGGACCACCTCGCCCCGGCGGACGAGCTGCTCGCGCCGGAGGGGGTCGCCGTCGACCAGCCGATCCTGAAGATCCTCGCCTACCACCCGACGCTGGACCCCGACGCGTTCCTCACCGTCGCCCGGCTCGCCGTCGGCGCCCGCGTCACCATCACCCGTTCCAGCCCGAGCGCCCTGCTGGAGATCAGCGGCCCGGGGGTCTCCAAGGCCAGCACGCTCGCCCTGTGCTGCGCCGAGCGGGGCATCTCGCACGAGGAGGTCGTCGCCTTCGGCGACATGCCGAACGACGTCGAGATGCTCACCTGGGCCGGCCGCTCGTACGCCATGGGCAACGCGCACCCCGCCGCCGTCGCCGCGGCGACCGGGCGGACGGCCCCGAACAACGAGGACGGCGTCGCCGTCGTGATCGAGCGGATCCTGGGGGAGGGGCTGTAACGGCCGCACCCGGCGGGAGGGCGGCACCACGGCGTCCGGCAGAAGGACGTAGTGCCCGGTGGCGAGAGCGATGCTCAGCTGGGAGCTGCTCCCGCCGGACAGGGCGGCGCGGGCTGCCGCTACCGCGCTCCCACCAGTTCCTCCGCCGCCGCCTCGCGTGCCGCCATTCGCCGCAGCGGCCCCGGCAGCGCGGCCAGCTCCGCGTACGGTCCGCGCTGGACCACCCGGCCGCCGTCCAGGACGATCACCTCGTCCACGGTCTCCAGTCCGGCCAGGCGATGCGTGACGAGCAGGGTGGTACGGCCCTCGGTGGCGGCCAGCAGATCCGCGGTGAGCGCGTCGGCGGTCGGCAGATCGAGGTGCTCGGCCGGCTCGTCCAGCAGCAGCACCGGGAAGTCGGCGAGCAGTGCCCGCGCCAGGGCCAGCCGCTGCCGCTGTCCGCCCGACAGCCGCGCACCGTGCTCGCCGACCAGCGTGTCGAGCCCGTCGGGCAGGGAGTCGGTCCAGTCCAGCAGCCGGGCCCGCGCCAGCGCGTCCCGCAGCTCCGGCTCGGTCGCGTCCTTCCTGGCCAGCAACAGGTTCTCCCGCACCGAGCTGTCGAAGAGGTGCGCGTCCTGGGCGCACAGCCCGACGAGCCGTCGTACATCGTCGCCGTCCAGGGACCGGGCGTCGATCCCGCCGAGCGTGTAGGCGCCCGCCTCCGGGTCGAGGAACCGCAGCAGCACCTGCGCCAGCGTCGTCTTGCCGGCCCCGGACGCCCCGACCACCGCCACCCTGCGGCCCTCCTCCAGGGTCAGGTCGACACCGGTGAGCGCGTCCCGGTCCTGCCCCGCGTACCGGGCCGTGAGCCCCTTCACCACCAACGGGAACGGCCGTGCGGGCGCCTGCCGCGGACGGTCGGGCTCACGGACCGGCTCGGGGGCGTCGAGGATCTCGTGGACCCGTTCCGCGCTGCGACGCACCCGCTGCCGGTACTGCACCGCGAGCGGCATCCCGAGCACCGCCTCGAACGCCGCCAGCGGGGTGAGGACGACGACGGCCAGAATGACGCCGCTCAGCCGCCCGTCGGCGACCGCCTGGGCACCGACGAGGGCCGCAGCCGTGACGGTCAGGCCCGACACCAGCGCGGTGAGCCCGTCACCGACGGCGGTGGCGGTGGCCGCACGCGAGGCGATCCGGGTGAGCGCGGCGTCGGCCCGCCGGGCGCGGGCGGCGCGGTCGGGCAGCGCACCCGCGACGGTCAGCTCGGCGGTGCCGGTGAGCAGGTCGGTGATCCGGGTGGCCAGGGCTCCGCGGGCGGGGGCCAGCCGGTGTTCGGCGCGCCGGGACACGGCGCCGGTGACCAGCGGAACGCCGACGCCTGCCGCGACCAGCCCGGCGGCGAGCACCGCACCGGCCTCGGGCAGCAGCCAGGCGGTGAACGCGACGGAGACGGCGGAGACGACCAGCGCCGACCCGGCGGGCAGCAGCCAGCGCAGCCAGTAGTCCTGCAAGGCGTCCACGTCGGTGACGAGCCGGGTCAGCAGATCACCCCGGCGCACCCGGCGCAGACCGGCCGGCGACAGCCGCTCCAGTCGCTGGTAGACGGCGACCCTCGTGTCGGCCAGCATCCGCAGCACCGCGTCGTGTGAGACAAGCCGTTCCGCGTACCGGAAGACGGCCCGGCCGATGCCGAAGGTACGGGTCGCCGTCACGGCCACCATCAGATAGAGCACGGGCGGATGCTGCGAGGCCCGCGAGATGAGCCAGCCGGAGGTGGCCATCAGACCGACGGCGCTGCCCAGGGCGAGGGTGCCCAGCAGCAGAGCGAGGGCGAAACGGCCACGCCGGGGTCCGGACATGGCTCGGACCCGCGCGAGGACGCCGCCGCGCCCGGCCTTCACGACAGCCCCGGGCCCGGCAGGTTCGCCGGTCTCATCAGGGTCCTGTCCGCCGGCCCCGTCCGGCCGTACCTGCGCCGGGCTCGGGACGGGCGCCGATACGGCGCTCCCCGTGACCTGCCGCGCCTCGGTGCCGTCGAGCCGCACCACCCGGTCCGCCGCCCGCAGCAGTGCGGGCCGGTGCACGACGAGCAGCACGGTCCGGCCGGCCGACAGCCTCCGTACCGCGTCGACGACCTCGGCCTCGGTCGCGCCGTCCAGTGCGGCGGTCGGCTCGTCGAGCAGCAGGACGGGGCGGTCGGCGAGAAAGGCCCGGGCGAGCGCGAGTCGTTGCCGCTGTCCGGCGGACAGCCCGGCGCCGTCCTCGCCGAGGACGGTGTCCGTGCCCTCCGGCAGTGCGTCCACGAACTCCAGCGCGCCCGCGTCGGCCAGGGCGGTGCGGACGGCGGCGGCGTCGGCGTCGGGCCGGGCCAGCCGTACGTTCTCGGCGATCGTCCCGGCGTACAGATGCGGTCGTTGCGGCACCCAGGCGATCCGGGAGCGCCACTCCTGGAGGTCGAGGCCGGTCAGATCGGCTCCCCCGATCCGTACCCGGCCCGTGGTGGGCGTGACGAAGCCGAGCAGGACGTTCAGCAGGGTCGACTTGCCCGTGCCGCTCGGTCCGACGAGCGCCACGGTCTCCCCCGGTTCCACGCTGAAGGAGACCTCGCTGACTGCCTCCGCGGCGCGCCCGGGGTAGCGGACGCCCACGTTCTCGAAGACCAGTGCCCCGGCGGGGACGGCGCCCGTGCCGGTCGCGGGCGCCGGGATCTCCAGGACGGCGAAGATCTCCTCCGCGGCGGCCAGTCCTTCCGCCGCCGCGTGGTACTGCGCGCCGACCTGGCGCAGCGGCAGATACGCCTCGGGCGCCAGCACGAGGATGACCAGACCGACGTACAGGTCCATCTCGCCGTTGACCAGCCGCATGCCGATCGTCACGGCGACCAGGGCCACCGACAGGGTGGCCAGCAGTTCCAGGGCGAAGGAGGACAGGAAGGCGATGCGCAGGGTGCGCAGGGTGGCCCGTCGGTACTCGCCGGTGATGCGGCGGATCGACTCGGCCTGTGCCTTGGCCCGGCCGAACACCTTGAGGGTGGGCAGCCCCGCGACGACGTCCAGGAAGTGGCCGGACAGCCGCGACAGCAGCCGCCACTGACGGTCCATCCGGGACTGCGTGGCCCAGCCGATCAGCATCATGAAGACGGGGATGAGGGGCAGGGTGGCGACGATGATGGCCGCCGACACCCAGTCCTCTGTGACGATCCGCGCCAGCACGGCGACCGGGACGACGAGCGCGAGGCCCAGTTGCGGCAGGTAGCGCGAGAAGTAGTCGTCCAGGGCGTCGATCCCACGGGTGGCCAGGGAGACCAGTGACCCGGTGCGCTGCCCGCTGAGCCAGCCGGGGCCCAGTGCCGTCGCCCGGTCCAGCAGCCGCCCGCGCAGCTCGGACTTGACCGCCGCACTGGCCCGGTGGGCGGCCAGCTCGGTCAGCCAGGACACCAGCGCGCGGCCGCAGGCGACGGCAGCCAGCAGCAGGAGGAAGGCGCTCAGTTCACCGACCGTCATGCGGTGCTGGAACGCACCGACCACGGTCTCGGCGATGAGCATGGCCTGAGCGATGACCAGCCCCGCGCCGAGGACGCCGAGGACGACGACGGCCAGCAGGAAGATCCGGGTGGCCCGTGCGTAGTGCAGAAGACGCGGATCGATCGGTTTCACGTGGAACATGCCCTTCGGTCCCAGGGGGTGTGTTTCACGTGAAACACACCCCGGCCGGACTCAGTGCGCGGCTTCGGCGATGTGCTGGGTGCCGATCCGCTTGCGGAACACCCAGTACGTCCATCCCTGGTAGAGCAGGACGATCGGCGTGGCGATCCCCGCGCACCAGGTCATGATCTTCAGGGTGTACGGGCTGGACGAGGCGTTGGTGACCGTCAGGCTCCAGGAGGGGTCCAGCGTGGACGGCATGACGTTCGGGAAGAGCGAGAGGAAGAGCGTCGCCACGGCGGCCACGACGGTGACGCCCGACAGGGCGAACGACCATCCCTCACGGCCCAGTTGGTTGGCCGCCAGCGCGGCGACCAGGGCGGCCACGGCCACGACCAGCGCGACCAGGCTCCGCCCGTTGCCGGTGTCGGCCTGGGTCCACAGCAGGAAGGCCAGCGCCACGACCGCCGTCACCAGGCCCACGCGCAGGGCGAGCCGGCGGGCCCGCTCCCGGATGTCGCCGACGGTCTTCAGCGCCGTGAACACCGCACCGTGGAAGGTGAACAGCGTCAGCGTGACCAGTCCACCGAGCAGCGCGTACGGGTGGAGCAGATCACCGAGACCGCCGACGTACTCGAGGTTCTTGTCGATCTTCACACCGTGCACGATGTTGCCGAAGGCCACGCCCCACAGGAAGGCGGGGAGCAGTGAGCACCAGAAGATCGCGGCCTCCCAGTTGCGCTGCCACTTCTCCTCGGGCCGCTTGGCCCGGTACTCGAAGGCGACTCCACGCACGATCAGGCAGACCAGGATGACCAGCAGCGGCAGGTAGAAGCCGGAGAAGAGGGTGGCGTACCACTCGGGGAAGGCGGCGAAGGTGGCGCCACCCGCGGACAGCAGCCAGACCTCGTTGCCGTCCCAGACGGGGCCGATGGTGTTGATCAGCACCCGCTTCTCGGGCCGGTTCCGGGCGAGCAGCTTGGTGAGGACGCCGACCCCGAAGTCGAAGCCTTCCAGGAAGAAGTATCCGGTCCACAGGACGGCGATGAGGACGAACCAGATGTCGTGCAGTTCCATGGCAGTGACTCCCTCGGCCTAGTACGAGAAGGCCATCGGCTTGTCGGCGTCACGGAGGTCGCCGCCGATCTTCGTGGGCGGGTTGAGGTCGGCCTCCGTCAGTTCGGGCGGGCCTGCCTTGACGTACTTCACGAGCAGTTTCACCTCGACGACGGCGAGGATGGCGTAGAGCGCGGTGAAGACGGCCATGGAGGTGAGGACCTCGCCCTGGGAGACGCCGGGGGAGACCGCCTGCCGGGTCTGGAGCACGCCGTAGACGGCCCACGGCTGGCGGCCCATCTCGGTGAAGATCCAGCCCCAGGAGTTGGCGATCAGCGGGAAGGCCAGCGTCCAGACGGCGATCCGCCAGTACCACGTGGTCAGCTGCGGTCCCAGTGCCTTGTTCTTGAACAGCACCAGGTGGGGCACCTCGTCCTCGCCGACGCGCAGGTGCTGCGGCAGCAGGAACTTCTTGCGGGTGAGCCAGAGTCCGGCCAGGCCGATGGCGAAGGACGCCATGCCGAACCCGATCATCCAGCGGAAGCCCCAGAAGGTGACGGGGATGTTGGGCCGGTAGTCGCCGGGCCCGAACTTCTGCTGCTCGGCCTTGTTGACGTCGTTGATGCCGGGCACATAGGAGCTGAAGCTGTCGTCCGCCAGGAAGGACAGCAGGCCGGGTACCTCGATGGCGACCGTGTTGTGGCCCTTATCCACGTCGCCGTAGGCGAAGATCGAGAAGGGGGCCGGCTTCTGGCCGTCCCACAGGGCCTCGGCGGCGGCCATCTTCATGGGCTGCTGCTTGAACATGACCTTGCCGAGGGTGTCGCCGCTGATCGCGGTGAGCAGTCCGGCGATGACGACGGTGATCAGACCGAGCCGCAGCGAGGTCTTCATCGCGCCGACGTGCTTCTTGCGGGCGAGGTGGTAGGCGGCGATGCCCACCATGAAGGCGCCGCCGGTCAGGAAGGCCGCGGAGAGCGTGTGGAAGGCCTGGGTGAGGGCGGTGTTCTGGGTCAGCACCGCCCAGAAGTCGGTGAGTTCCGCGCGCCCCTTGGCCTTGTCGATCCGGTAGCCGACGGGGTGCTGCATCCAGGAGTTGGCCGCGAGGATGAAGTACGCGGACAGGATGGTGCCGATCGACACCATCCATATGCAGGCCAGGTGGATCTTCTTGGGCAGCTTGTCCCAGCCGAAGATCCACAGGCCGATGAAGGTGGATTCGAAGAAGAACGCGATCAGGGCCTCGAAGGCGAGCGGGGCTCCGAAGATGTCGCCGACGAAGCGCGAGTAGTCCGACCAGTTCATGCCGAACTGGAACTCCTGCACGATGCCGGTGACCACGCCCATCGCGATGTTGATCAGGAAGAGCTTGCCCCAGAACTTGGTGGCCCTGAGGTACTTCTCCTTTTCCGTGCGTACCCACGCGGTCTGCAGCCCGGCCGTGAGCGCGGCCAGGGAGATCGTCAGGGGGACGAACAGGAAGTGGTAGACGGTCGTGATGCCGAACTGCCAGCGCGCCAGTGTCTCCGGCGCCAAAGCCAGGTTCACGTCGTCACTCTCCTTACGTCGTCGTGGTCACGACGGCGGTTTGCCCTGATGTGACCTGCACAACAGGGCAGCAATCGGACTAGCTTGTGAACGCGTTCACATTCACAAGCAATTATGACGCACCGATTCTCGCCATGTCACCGGGGGGTCCCCCACGACCTCAGCGGCAGACCCTCGGCAACAACTTCAACAACTCGTTGAATTGCGCGCCATGCAGATACGCGTCTCCTGGCCCGCCGGCCGGCTCAACGCAACCCTGGAGGACACCCCGACCCGCGCGCGCCCTCGCCCGGCAACTGCCGCTGGTCTCCTCCGCCCGAACCCGGGGTGAGGAGGTCTCCTTCGACACCGGGTCTCGGTTCCACGTGAAACGGACGCCCGGCAGGTCATGGCCCCGGCACCGTCGCCCTCTGGACCGACGGCACCGCCCGTGCCCTCCCTATGGACCTACGCCGATCCCCCACGGCGAGTGCCGGCTCGCGAGCCCGTGCAACGGTCGCGGTCGGGTCGACGGCGGCCCGCGTCAGCTCGCCTCCGTCCGGCACGGGGATCCGGTGCGGGGGGAGCCAAGACGACTGAGGGCCTGACTGGCGGTCACGCACGCAAAGGCGGCGCTCGCCGGGCAGGCCCTCGAAACCCTGATGAATCACTCAGATCTTGTTGCGGAACGCCTCCGCCGCCTTCAGGAAGATGTCGTTCGCCTCGGTCTCCCCGACGGTCACCCGCACCCCCTCGCCCGCGAACGGCCGGATGACCACGCCTGCCTGCTCACACGCCTCGGCGAAGTCGACCGTGCGCTCCCCCAGCCTCAGCCACACGAAGTTGGCGTGCGTCTCGGGCACGGTCCACCCCTGGGCGCTCAGCGCCTCGACCACGCGCGTGCGCTCGCACACGAGCGAGCCGACCCGGCCCAGCAGCTCGTCCTCGGCCCGCAGCGAGGCGATCGCCGCCTCCTGTGCCAGCTGGCTCACCCCGAACGGCACCGCCGTCTTGCGCAGCGCGGCCGCCACCGGATCGTGCGCGATCGCGAAGCCCACCCTCAGTCCGGCCAGGCCGTACGCCTTGGAGAAGGTGCGCAGCACACAGACGTTCGGCCGGTCGCGGTAGATCGTCACACCGTCGGGGACCTCGGGGTCGCGGATGAACTCGCGGTAGGCCTCGTCCAGCACGACCAGCACATCGCCGGGCACCCGGTCGAGGAAGCGCTCCAGCTCCGCGCGCCGCACCACCGTGCCGGTCGGGTTGTTGGGGTTGCACACGAAGATCAGCCGGGTGCGGTCGGTGATCGCGTCCGCCATCGCGTCCAGGTCGTGCAGCTCGCCCGGCGTCAACGGGACCTTGACCGAGGTCGCCCCGCTGATCTGGGTGATGATCGGGTACGCCTCGAAGGAGCGCCAGGCGTAGATCACCTCGTCGCCGGGGCCGCTGGTGGCCTGGATCAGCTGCTGGGCGACGCCGACGGAACCGGTGCCGGTGGCCACGTGGGAGACGGGCACGCCGAAGCGCTCGGCCAGCTCGTTCGTCAGGGCCGTGCACGCCATGTCCGGGTACCGGTTGAAGTCGCGGGCGGCGGCCGTGACCGTCTCCATGACGCCCGGCAACGGCGGGTAGGGGTTCTCGTTGGAGGACAGCTTGTACGCTGCCGGGCCGTCGGCCGCTGCGGGCTTCCCGGGCTTGTAGGTGGGGATACCCTCCAGCTCGGCGCGCAGCTTCGGGTTCGTCTCGCTCACCGCAGTCCTCCTCGTGAACACACCGGCTTCCAATACTGCACACCTTAGGAGGATTGGCCGCCGCTGCGTATGGGTCGGCGGCCACCACTCCTGCCCGGATCGCCCAGGGACCACGCGACGGCGCCTCGACCCGCGCGGACTCGTCACACCCTGCGCGCGACCGTGACCTCGCCGGTCACCGGGCATTCGGGGACACCGCTGTACGAATGCGCACGAATGAGGGGGCGCACCCCACATATATCTATGCGCCGGTGGCTTGCGCCCTGGCGCGCATCCCCCGTGAAGGTGAGTTGAGACCTCTTCGATACCTCGGAGGCTCGCCAGGCACACACCGGCCACCACATCACGTATGGGTGTCAGATCGGCTAACTGTCTCTGTTTCTCAGGTAGTTGCAGGCCACCGACCTTGCAGAAACGTGCCTGTGAATGCGTGCATATGCGTCCGCGCTACCCCACCGTATGAGCCCTACTATCGGCTCGCCATGACAGCAGCAGGGAAGCACCAGGTGAGCCGCGCGGAAACCTCACGGCGAGGCAGCCGGCCGGGCCGGGCGGGCATCAGAGACGTGGCCGCCGCCGCCGGAGTCTCCATCACGACCGTCTCCGACGCCCTCAACGGCAAGGGCAGACTCCCGGACGCCACCCGCCGCCATGTCCGCGAGGTGGCCGACCGGCTGGGGTACCGCCCCTCCGCCGCCGCCCGCACCCTCCGTACCGGCAAGTCGGGCCTCATCGGTCTGACCGTGACCACGTACGGGGATGAACCTTTCACCTTCACCGAGTTCGCGTACTTCGCCGAGATGGCCCGGGCCGCCACCTCGGCCGCGCTCGCCCGCGGCTACGCCCTCGTCATCCTCCCCGCGACCTCGCGCCACGACGTGTGGTCGAACGTCGCCCTGGACGGCACGGTCGTCATCGACCCCTCCGACCAGGACCCGGTCGTCAGCGAACTGGTCCGGCAGGGGTTACCGGTGGTGAGCGACGGCCGCCCGGTCGGCTCGCTCCCCGTCACCGCCTGGGTCGACAACGACCACGAGGCCGCCGTCCTCGGCATCCTCGACCACCTCGCCGAGGCCGGCGCCCGCCGTATCGGCCTGCTCACCGGCACCACGACCGACACGTACACCCATCTGTCGACCACCGCCTACCTGCACTGGTGCGAGCGCGTCGGCCAGGACCCGGTCTACGAGGCCTACCCCGCTCATGACCCGTGCGCCGGCGCCGTCGCCGCCGACCGGCTGCTGGCCCGCCCCGACCGGCCCGACGCGGTCTACGGGCTGTTCGACCCCAACGGCACCGACCTGCTCGCCGCCGCCCGTCGCTACGGGCTGCGCGTCCCTGAGGACCTGCTGCTGGTGTGCTGCAGCGAGTCCATGGTGTACGCCAGCACCGAGCCGCCCATCACCACGCTCTCCCTGAAACCGCGCCGCATCGGCACGGCGGTCATCCAGCTCCTCATCGACGCCATCGAGGGAGTCGAGTCGGACCAGCCGGTCGAGCAGGTCATACCGACCGAGCTGATCGTGCGCACCTCGTCCCAGCGCCGCCCGCCACGCACGACGGTCAGCCCGCCACGCACGCCGGAGGGACGGTAGGGTCAGCCGGTCGCGGGAGCGCCGAAGACTGCCCAATCGGGGCGAAAGCCGCGGTGAACCTGAGTCCCGTTCCGATTCACCACCCCTGGGTCATCACATGGCGCGATCCGCATTCCTATGATGGGCGCACGACACCGCGGGCCGCTGCGACCAGGCAGTCCGAAGCGGTGCAGATGCGGCGCGATGGTGGAGGGGTCGATGACTCAGGGGGCCGGTCAGGGACCCGAGGTGGAGCGGACGGCGACGTTGCGTGACTTCCGAGTGCCCGCGTATGTGAACGAGACCGGCCCGTACGCCCAGGGCGGCCCCACGGCCGAGCCCGCCGTGCCGGTCGAGCCCGGGTATCCGGTGGCCCCGGAGGGCTACCCGGACGCGTACACGCCCACCGAGCGCGATCTGCCCGTCATCAACCGCGGCGACGCGCTCCAGGTGGGCACGGCCCCGGCGCCCGCGCCGGCCGCCCCGCAGCCCGCCACCGGGCCCGGCCCGCTGTTCGTGGTCGGCGACGTGCACGGCTACCTCGACGAGCTGGTCGCCGCCCTCCAGGAGCAGGGCCTCATCGACGCTGCGGGCCAGTGGTGCGCGGGCACCGCCAGGCTGTGGTTCCTCGGCGACTTCACCGACCGCGGCCCGGACGGCATCGGCGTCATCGACCTGGTGATGCGGCTGTCCGCCGAGGCGGCCGCGGCCGGCGGCTACTGCAAGGCGCTCATGGGCAACCACGAGCTGCTGCTGCTCGGCGCCCGCCGGTTCGGCGACACACCCGTCAACTCCGGTGCAGGCACCGCCACTTTCCAGGCGGCCTGGCTGCTCAACGGCGGCCAGAAATCCGACATGGACCGCCTCCAGGACCACCACCTCCAGTGGATGGCCCGCCTCGACGCGGTCGAGGAGGTCGACGGTTATCTGCTCGTGCACTCCGACACCACCGCCTACCTCGACTACGGCCGTTCGATCGAAGAGGTCAACGACAATGTCCGCGAGGCGCTCACGCGCAACGACGCGGACGAGGTGTGGGACCTGTTCCGCAAGTTCACCAAGCGCTTCTCCTTCCGCGACGAGGGCGGCGCCGACGCCGTACGCTCCCTGCTCGATACGTACGGCGGCACCCGCATCGTTCACGGCCACAGCCCGATTCCCTATCTGCTGGGCGAAGTCGGCTCCGAGGAAGGCGACGAGCCGACGGCCCCGGTGGTGGAGGGGCCGCACGTCTACGCCGACGGACTGGCCATCGCGATGGACGGCGGCGTGACGATGTCGGGGAAGCTGCTGGTCCGGCAACTGCCGCTGGACGTCTGAGCGTTCACCGCGTCCTCGCCACGGGCGTGCCGACCGGGCCGGTCGGCACGCAATTTGTGGAAACCCCCTGTCACCGCGCGCCGTCGCGGCTCTACCATCGGCTTATCCGTAGCAGGCTCCCCTCCGTTTCTGCCCGACGGCTCGTCGCCATGCGAGCCCCCAGCCCTACGGAGCATCGGGGGATGCACATGAACAGCGTTCCGCAGTACCTGCTGAGCGAGGATCGCCAGGAATTCGAGCGGATCCTCGATGAGGCGCTGCGCTCCGCCCCACACCGCCCGGAACTCTCCACCATCGGAAAGCGGCTCACCACCGAACAACTGCGCACCATGGCGCTCGCCGCGACGGCCCTGATCACGTCCGCCGCCGCGACCGAGTACCAGCACTACGTGAAGATCCGCGACGAACTGCGCCGTCCGGCGCCCGCCGCCTCGCCCGTACTGGACACCGCTGCGTCCGAGGCGGGCGCGGTGGCGGCTGCGGCCGGGACCGCCGCGGAGACGGCCGGGGCGGGTGCGGGCGCCGTCGTCGCGGTGCTCGCACCGGTCCTCGCGGGGATCGCGGCGACCGTTTTCCTGCTCGTCGGCTATCTGTTGAAGATGCTCGATCCGGCGCCCGCGTTCGCCCAGACGATGATCACCGCCGGCTGGGTGTTCGGCGCGGTGACCGCGGTCGCGATCGTCGTCGCCGGCGCCGGGCTGCTGCTCGCCGCCCTGCGCAACCGGTCCTCGACCGAGTACGGCGCCTACGGCGGTCTGCCGGAGGAGGTCGGCCAGGCGAGGGAGGCGTGGCGCGAGGCCCTGCTCGAACGCGGCATCGTGCCGTTCCTGCGCGAGGCGCTGGCCGATCCCGGCGCCGCGTCCCGGCCCCGTCCGGCCCCCGCGACGCCGGGCGACCGTATTCCGCAACTCGGGTACGGCCGCCCGGGGTTCAGCAGCCCCGACGACGGCGCCCCGACGGCCCGGCCGCGCTTCTCCAGCCCCGACTTCACCAGCCCGGACTTCGGCGGACCGGAACACCGGCCGGAGTAGCCGCCCGGCCTCCGGACGGCTACGCGCCGGCATGGCCCGCGGACGGGCCGGGGCGAGGCGAAGCCGGGCCCGGTGAAGCCCACGGCCCCGACGGGCCGAGAGGCCCGGGTACCGCCCCGCCCCGCACCGGATCGCGCCCGGCGCGGGGGCTTTGGTGTGCGGTCGTGGACGGCGCCACCGTCTGGGGCGGTGCCTGCGCCCGCCCGAAGCGGCCGGAGGCTTCACACCGGCTCGAGGCCCCGCACCGTCCGGCGCGACCGGGCGGAGGCCCCGCGCCCGCCTGTCACTCGGCCAGCGGCAGATACACCCGGTTACCGCTCGCGGCGAACTCCTTCGACTTCTGCAGCATGCCCTCGGCGATCTCGTCCGCGGAGGCGCCCTCCGCCGCCTTGCCGCCGAACCGCTCCGTGATGCTCTGGCTGATCTTCATCGAGCAGAACTTCGGCCCGCACATCGAGCAGAAGTGCGCCGTCTTGGCCGGCTCCGCCGGGAGCGTCTCGTCGTGGAACTCCCTTGCCGTGTCCGGGTCGAGGGCCAGATTGAACTGGTCCTCCCACCGGAACTCGAAGCGGGCGTCGGACAGCGCGTCGTCCCACTCCTGCGCACCCGGGTGCCCCTTGGCGAGGTCCGCCGCGTGCGCGGCGATCTTGTAGGTGATCACGCCGGTCTTGACGTCGTCCCGGTCGGGCAGGCCCAGATGCTCCTTGGGCGTGACGTAGCAGAGCATCGCCGTGCCCCACCAGGCGATCATCGCGGCGCCGATGCCCGAGGTGATGTGGTCGTAGGCGGGAGCGATGTCCGTGGTCAGCGGGCCGAGCGTGTAGAACGGCGCCTCCTCGCAGATCTCCTGCTGGAGGTCGATGTTCTCCTTGATCTTGTGCATCGGGACGTGTCCCGGCCCCTCGATCATGGTCTGCACATCGTGCCGCTTCGCGATCCGGTTGAGTTCGCCGAGCGTCCGCAGCTCCGCGAACTGCGCCTCGTCATTGGCGTCCGCGATCGACCCCGGCCTGAGACCGTCCCCGAGCGAGTACGTGACGTCGTAGGCGGCGAGGATCTCGCAGAGTTCCTCGAAGTTCTCGTACAGGAACGACTCCTTGTGGTGCGCGAGGCACCATGCCGCCATGATCGAGCCGCCGCGCGAGACGATGCCGGTCTTCCGGTTCGCCGTCAGCGGCACGTACGCCAGCCGCACACCGGCGTGGACCGTCATGTAGTCCACCCCCTGCTCGGCCTGCTCGATGACCGTGTCCTTGTAGATCTCCCAGGTCAGTTCCTCGGCCCGTCCGTCGACCTTCTCCAGCGCTTGGTAGAGCGGCACCGTCCCGATGGGCACGGGGGAGTTGCGCAGCACCCACTCGCGGGTGGTGTGGATGTTGCGGCCGGTGGAGAGGTCCATGACCGTGTCGGCGCCCCAGCGGGTCGCCCAGGTCATCTTCTCGACCTCCTCCTCGATGGAGGAGGTCACCGCGGAGTTGCCGATATTGGCGTTGACCTTCACCAGGAACCGCTTGCCGATGATCATCGGCTCGATCTCCGGGTGGTTGACGTTGGCCGGCAGCACCGCGCGGCCCGCCGCGATCTCGTCGCGGACGACCTCGGGGTCGACGTTCTCACGGACCGCCACGAACTCCATCTCGGGCGTGATCTCCCCGCGCCGCGCATAGGCGAGCTGGGTCACCGCGGCGCCGTCCCGGCCCCGGCGGGGCTGGCGCGGGCGGCCCGGGAACACCGCGTCGAGGTTGCGCAGACCGCCGCGCGGCGAGGTGTGCTTGATCCCGTCGTCCTCGGGACGGACGGGACGGCCCGCGTACTCCTCGGTGTCGCCGCGGGCGATGATCCAGTTCTCCCGCAGCGGCGGCAGCCCCCTGCGGACATCGGTCTCGACGAGTGGATCGGTGTACGGGCCCGAGGTGTCGTACAGCGTGACAGACTTCCCGTTGGTCAGGTGCACCTGACGGACCGGTACGCGCAGGCCGACGCGCGAGCCCTCGACATACGCCTTGTGCCATCCGATGGACTTCCCGGCCTCCTCACGGGAAGCGGTCTGCTCCCCGTCGCTGGTCAGCTGCGTCGAGGCAGGCGTGCGTGCGTCCTTGTTGGTCATGAGACCTACTCCCTACGCCGGCATTACCCGGTAACAGGTTCGGCGGTCGACGCAGCGGTTCCCGTCCGGCAGGTTTCACGTGAAACACCGTTGGTTCCACGTGAAACACCGCGAAGACGAAGGTCAGCGCCCTCTCAGCCCGGTGCTCCGAGCTCCCGCGTGTGCAAAGGTGCCTCCACGCTAGCGTCATGTGTGGCGCGGTGAACAGTGGGCCCCGGCCGTTCTTGCGATGATCAGGCGGTGACCCCGACACAGCAGCTGCCCCATCCGCCGCCCGAACCAGGGCGCGGAGCCGCCGGCGAGAACGGCCATGAGCATGGCTCCGGGCTGGGCCACGGGCACCCACACAGCCACAGTCACGGCCCGGCGGCTCCTGTCTCGAAGCACTTGCGCAAGGTCATCGCCGCGGTCCTGATCCCGTTCGCCGCGGCGGTGCTCATCGGTCTCGCCGTCCTCTGGCCCGGCGGCGCTCCCTCGCACCAGCGCACCGGCGTGGGCTTCGACCGGCAGACCCAGCAGGCCACGGTCACCCAGGTGGTCGCGGTGAGCTGCAAGGCGGTGAACGCCTCCGGGGACGCCCCGACCGGCAACACCTCCACCGCCGAGGGCGCCTCCGCGCAGGCGCAGGCGACCGGCTCCTGCAAGAAGGCCACGATCCGCGTCGACACCGGAAACGACAAGGGCCGTACGTTCACCGAGATCGTGCAGCCGGACCAGTCACGCCAGCTGCACCAGGGCGAGAAGGTGGTGGTCGCCTACGAGCCTTCCGCGCCCCGCGAGTTGCAGTACTCGGTCACCGACGTCAACCGGCGTTTCCCGATGGCGCTGCTCGCGGGAATCTTCGCGCTCGCCGTCGTGGTCGTCGGGCGGCTACGGGGCGTCATGGCGCTGGTCGCCCTGGCCATCAGCTTCCTGGTGCTGAGCCTGTTCATCCTGCCCGCGATCCTGCAGGGCTCGAACCCGCTGATCGTGGCCGTGGTCGGGTCGAGCGCCATCATGCTGATCGCCCTGTACATGTGCCACGGTCTGTCCGCCCGGACCTCGGTGGCGGTGCTCGGCACCCTGATCTCGCTGGTGCTGATCGGTCTGCTGGGCTCGCTGTTCGTCGGCTGGGCCGCGCTCACCGGCAACACGGACGACAACACCGGCCTGATCCATGGCCTGTATCCGTCCATCGACATGAGCGGTCTGCTGCTCGCCGGCGTCATCATCGGCTCGCTCGGCGTCCTCGACGATGTGACGGTAACCCAGACATCGGCGGTCTGGGAGCTGCACGAGGCCAATCCGTCGATGGGCTGGCGCGGACTGTACCGGGCGGGCATCCGCATCGGTCGCGACCACATCGCGTCCGTGGTCAACACCCTCGTCCTCGCCTACGCGGGCGCCGCACTGCCGCTGCTGCTGCTCTTCTCCATCGCGCAGAGCAGCGTGGGAACCGTCGCCAACAGCGAACTGGTGGCCGAGGAGATCGTCCGGACGCTGGTGGGCTCGATCGGCCTGGTCGCCTCGGTGCCGGTCACCACGGCACTCGCCGCGCTCGTGGTCTCGGCGGACCGCCCGGGGCCTGCCGGTACCAGGGCCACGGCTGCCGCAGGTGTGCCGGCTCCGGCGCGGGGTGGCCGGGGCAGGCGCCGCAAGCGCTGACCGGGTGCCGGGGAGCGTGTCACACCGCGTCGTCGGCATGCGACGACTGGGAAAGCCCGCGCGCGGCGCGCATGGTGGTGTGTCGTGCCGCCGTCCGCGCCCCGCTGCCGAAGCGCTTCAGCCCGCGCTCTGCTCCTCCGCGAGGATGCGGTCCAGAGCCTCGTCGAGATGGGCGTCGAAGTCGGCGAGCGCACCTTCCTGGCCCAGAGGCACCAGCTTGTCCGTACGGTCCAGGAACGCCACGAGCGGTGCCGTGGAGGAGCGGAACAGCGCCCGGTCCGCACCGACCTGAAGCCGGATCAGGACCTCACTCAGGGCGTCACTGTCGGCGGGCGAGATCCTGACGTCGCCGTCCCCGCACGGCGCTCCCACCCCATCGATCAGCAGCTCCCGGCCGAAGGCCCAGGTCACCGGGGCGTCACCGGGCAGATGGAAGGTCAGCCGCACGGCATAGGGATCGCAGGTCTCATACCGCAGTTCCACAGGGATGCGGAAGGAGAGCTCCTCGGACACGAGAAAGCTCATCATGACCTCTGCCTGTACGGACTCGCGCATTGCTACCCCGTCATCTGCCGTCGACTGGCCGGGACTCATCCAAGTGACACTTGAGGCATCTTGCTGAACGTACACGCCGCATCACAAGGAGTGAGTTTTCAGATACTGATAGCGAGCGCGAGTGAGCCGACACTGCACCCCACCTCGTGCTGCAACTGCCGTGCCCCGAGGGCCAGTCGGTCGGCCTGGTGTGCGGGGAGCGACAGCGCCACCGTGCAGGCCGTGGCCCCCACGGTGATGGGGACCGCCGCGCAGACCGTGCCCAGCGCGTACTCCTGCCGCTCCGTCACCGGCTCCATGCGTCCTACCCGTTCGAGCCGGCGGAGAAGCGTGCGCGCGTCACGCACCGTGTACGGGGTGAGGGACCGCACGGGATGGCGGGCGAGGTGGTCGCGGCGGGCTTCCTCGTCCAACTGGGACAGCAGGCACTGCCCGAGCGCGTGCGCGTGCCCGGTCTCCCGGAAGTCGGCCCACTCCTCGGCGGCGGGACAGGCCGGGGCGTCGGACACGGACAGGACGTCGATCTCGCCGTCCCGGTACATCGCGTAGTACACCGGCGCGCCGATCGAATCCCGCCATCGTCCGAGCGTGTCGGCGATCGTGCTGCGACGTTTCTGCGCGGCTCCGCTGCTGCTCAGCCGCTCGGCCGCCTCACCGAGGAAGAACAACCCCTTGTCGCGGTACAGATAGCCCTCATGGACCAGAGTGCGTAGCAGGTGGTAGGCGGTGGGCAGGGCCAGTCCCGTCTCGCGCGCGAGCTGTTTGGCGGTGGCCCCGTGCTCGTGCGCCGCGACGCTCTCCAGCAGGCGCATCGCGCGCTGGACCGAACCGATGAGGGTCTGCGCCGAACGGGCCGGCGGCTGTTCCGGCACTCGGGGGCGGGCGCGGTCCACCGCGGTTGCGGAGCGTGGCTGCGCGGGGAGCGCCACGGAGCGGGACGCCGTCCCGAGGGCGGGTGGTACGGGCCGTTCTGCGGGTGTGGTGTCAACCGTGGCCAAGGGTCACTCCCAGAGCGCGTGGGGGCAGCCCGTGCGGGGAAACACGGGTGGGGGGCGGGCCGCCCGCGGGGGCCGGCCCCCGCGTCGATCTCCGGACCTTATCCGCCTGCCACCGCTCAGGGGCGGCTTGCCCCGGAAACTTCCCTCCCGCGAGGGAACCGGTGCGCCGCGTTACCGGTCACCGGTCCCCGGGGCGCTCACCAGTCGCTGCGCGAACTCGACGTGAACTTCCGCACGATGTAGATCAGCCCACCGACCAGGGCCACGCAGATCAGCAGCTTGAACAGCAGGCCGATCACGAAGCCGACGACGCTCGCTATGAGCCCGCCGAACACGACCAGGGCGATGAGCGGCACCGCGACCCACTTCACCCACCACGGCAGCCCCGCGAAGATCTCTCGCATTGCCCTCGTCCCTACCTCTCGCCCGCGCTGCGCCGGGCCCGTCGATGTCCTGCACTCGATGCTAGGGCCGGTGGAGGGTCCGGCGGGGGTCCCGCATCCCTTGTCTCCCCCTGACCGGTCCCCTAGGGAACCCTGAGACGGCGCCTCAGGCCTCCGGGGGAGAGAACACCACCAGGACCCGCAGGTCCTCGCTGATGTGGTGGAACTTGTGGGCGACCCCGGCCGGCACGTACACCACGCTGCCGCGCGCCACGTCGGTCGTCTCCAGGCCCACGGTGATCGAGCCGCGGCCGCTGACGACGAAGTACACCTCGTCCTGGCCGTGCGGCTGCTGCGGGTCGTGCTCGCCCGCGTCGAGGGCGTACAGCCCGACCGACATGTTCCGCTCCCGCAGGAACTGAAGGTAGGCGCCCTCGTTGGCGGCTCGCTCCGCCTCCAGTTCGTCCAGCCGGAATGCCTTCATCGCCTCGCCCGTGTCCGTAGTCGATCTCGTCTGTCACGATCAGACACATGAAGAATTTCGTAGTCAAGACGATCGCCAACGCGGGTGCCCTGGCGGTCGCCGTCTGGCTGCTCGACAAGATCACGCTGACCGGTGACAGCACCGCGAAGAAGGCCGGCACGCTGATCGTGGTCGCCCTTGTCTTCGGGCTGGTGAACTTCCTGGTCAAGCCGGTGCTGAAGGTGCTGACCTTCCCGCTGTTCATCCTCACGCTCGGTCTGATCACCCTCGTGGTCAACGCACTCATGCTGCTGCTGACCTCCTGGGTGTGCGGCAAGCTCCAGCTCAGCTTCCATGTCGACGGCTTCTGGACCGCCGTCCTCGGCGGCCTCATCGTCTCGGTCGTCTCCTGGGCGCTGCACATGGTCCTGCCGGACGAGGACTGAGCGGCCCGGCCCGGCGGGCGCGGCCGGCGGACTCTGAGAGGGTGGGAGCGGCGGACTCGGTTCGTCCGGCAACGACAGCACGCGAAGGGACAGGCGGCATGAACGATTCCGCTGCGGACGGCACGAACAGCACCGGGCGGGACGCCGGACTGCCGGTGGGCGGGCTCCCGGTGGACTCCGGCGACGGCACCCGTGCGGTGCGGGCCGGGCTCCCCGAGCCGGTCAAGCACGAGCCGACGCTTCCCGGACCCGTCTTCGCCGCCCACTTCCACCTGCCGGGCGACCCGACGGGCCCTTACACCTACGGACGGGACGAGAACCCGACCTGGACGCTGCTCGAACGCGCCATCGGCGAGCTGGAGGCGCCCGGGCAGGAGGACGTGCGGACGCTGGTGTTCGCCTCCGGCATGGCGGCCATCTCCTCGGTGCTCTTCTCCCAGCTGCGCGCCGGCGACGCCGTGGTCCTCCCCGACGACGGCTACCAGGCGCTCCCCCTGGCACGCGCCCAGCTGGAGGCCTTCGGCATCGAGGTGCGCACCGCACCGACCGGCGGGGACGCGCAGCTCGACGTGCTGGACGGGGCCCGGCTGCTGTGGATCGAGTCCCCGTCCAACCCGGGGCTCGACGTGTGCGACATCCGGCGGCTGGTCGAGGCCGCCCATGCGCAGGGCGCCCTGGTCGCCGTCGACAACACCCTCGCGACACCGCTGGGGCAACGTCCGCTGGAGCTCGGCGCGGACTTCGCGGTGGCCAGCGGCACCAAGCAGCTCACCGGGCACGGCGACGTCCTGCTCGGCTACGTCGTCGGCCGCGACGGCGAGGCTATGGCGGCCGTACGGCGCTGGCGCAAGATCGTCGGCGCGATCCCGGGTCCCATGGAGGCCTGGCTGGCACACCGTTCGATCGCCACCCTGCACCTGCGCGTCGACCGGCAGAACGCCTCGGCCCTGGCCCTCGCCGAGGCGCTGCGCGGGCGTCCGGAGGTGTCCGGGCTGCGGTACCCGGGGCTCGCCGACGACCCCTCGCACAAGATCGCCTCGCAGCAGATGCGGCGCTACGGCTGCGTGGTGTCCTTCACGCTGCCCACGCGCGCGCGTGCCGAGCGCTTCCTTCAGGCGCTGCGGCTCGTGGACGACGCGACCAGCTTCGGCGGAGTGCGTTCGACGGCCGAGCGGCGCGGGCGCTGGGGCGGGGACGCGGTGCCGGAGGGCTTCGTGCGGTTCTCCGTCGGCGCCGAGGACCCGGCGGACCTGGTGGCGGACGTGCTGCGGGCATTGGACGAGTCGGCGGGCTGACGGCCTCGGGGAGCCGACGTCCTCGGCATGCTGCGGGCGTCCTCGGCATGGTGCGGGCGCTGACCGCCTGCGCGCGGCCGGCCGGTGTCCGGACATGCTCGGCGGGCGGTCCGAGCCTCCCCCCTCGTGGCTCGAACCGCCTTCGGTTCCACCGGTGAAGAACCGTGCGTACCAGGCTAGTTGACGCTTTATCAGTGTCCAATCACGGTAGCGACAGAGACCTATCGACATATTTATAGTTGGGTGCGGCCTGCGGATGGGGAGCACGGGACGCCACGAGGGGAGGGCGTGCTTTGGATCTGGCGTTGCTGCGTACGTTCGTGACCGTGCACCGGGCAGGCTCCTTCACCCGGGCGGCGGCGCTGCTCGGCCTGTCCCAGCCGGCCGTCACCTCGCAGATCCGCACACTGGAGCGCCAGCTGGGCCGCCCCCTGTTCCTGCGCCAGGCGCGCGGGGTCACCCCGACGACCATCGGCGACGAACTCGCCCACAAGGCCGCTCCACACCTCGATGCCCTGGTGGAGATCACCGAGTCGGGTCTGGACGACGAGTCCTCCTTACGCACGCTGCACCTGGCGGGTCCCCCCGAGTTCACCGCGGAACGGGCGCTGCCCGCACTGACCGAACTGGCCGGAGAGGACAGGCGGGGCTTCGCGCTGCGCGCCTCCTTCGGGACCGCCGAGGAGGTGCTGGACGGGTTGTCCGCGGGGCACCACGATCTCGCCATCGGCACCGCCCGGCCGCGTGGTGGACTGCTCACAGCCGCCCCGCTCTGCGACGAGGAGCACGTCCTGGTCGCGGCCCCACGCTGGGCCGAGGAAACGGGACCCGTGCAGACGGGAACGAAGGGCATGGCCGCGTTGAAGGACGTCCCCGTGGTCGAGGTCCACGAGTCGCTTCCGTTCGTGTTCCGCTACTGGGCCTCTGTCTTCGACTCCCGACCGACCGCGGCCGGTGCCGTGGTCGTGCCCGATCTGCGCGCGGTGCTCGCCTGTGCCGTGGCCGGGGCGGGACTCGCCGTGCTGCCCCGCTACCTGTGCGCCACCGCCCTAGCACGAAGGGACGTGGTGGCCCTCCATGACCCGGTGGTACCGCCGCTGCGGACGTACTTCCTGGTGGTGCGCGCCGGAACACTGGCGATGCCGCATATCGCGCGGGCACACGAGTGGCTGCTGCGGGCGGCCTCCCGGTGGTGCTGAGGCGTTCCGGCCGGCAGCACCGGACGAACCGGGGAGGTGATGCTCCGCGATGTTTCACGTGGAACAAGCTGGGCCACATTTCTCCCATGACCGTCCGACCCGTGGTCAAGCGCACCGCACGCGCCGTTCTCCTCGACGGTGACGACCTGATCCTGATCAAGCGCACCAAGCCCGGTGTCGATCCCTACTGGGTCACCCCCGGCGGCGGAGTCGAACCCGGGGACACGACCGTCGTCGACGCCCTGCACCGGGAGGTGCACGAGGAACTCGGGGCCAAGATCAGCGACGTGGTGCCCTGCTTCGTGGACACCGTGGAGCACATCGGCGCGGATGCCGCCACGACCGGTGTGAAGGTGCAGCACTTCTTCGTCTGCCGCTTGGAGTCGATGGACCCCTCGCTGCGCCACGGCCCCGAGGTGGAGGAGCCCGCCGGGGAGTACGAGATCGTGCGCGTTCCGTTCACCCGCGTCGGCATCGCCTCCGTCCATCTCGTACCGCTGTCGCTGCGGCACTATCTGGACGGAAACATCGAGGGCGTTCTGGCCCTGCACGCCCCGGATCTCGGCTGACGGCCCAACCGCTGCGCGCCTGCGCCACAGCCGGGGCCCTCACCGTACGCCGCCGCCGGCGCGGAGCACCCGGCGGGTTTCACGTGAAACACCCGGTGCCCGTCGGTGGGCTGTACAGCAGGCCACAGCATGACCAAAAGCACGTACGTCTCTGGGGAAACGGGTGGACGCCGACGGCCCCCGTCGGACAGCCTGACCTGCGTGTCGACTCCTTCCGCCGCCGCCCTGCCCATCCGCCGCCTGACGCTCCGGGATCTCGCCGCCTGCGCAGACCTGTCCGAGAACCGGGGGTGGCAGCGCGAGGAACACAAATGGGGCCTCCTTCTGACCGCCGGGAAGGCCTACGGCATCGACGACCCCGACGGAGGCCTCGTGGCCAGCTGTGTGGTCACCGAGTACGGCACACACGGCCGCCCTGACCTGGGTGCCATCGGCATGGTCCTGGTCGCCGAACGCCACGCCCGGCAGGGCATCGGCCGCCGTCTGATGCGGCACGTCGTCTCCCTGATGGGCCCCACGCCGCTGACCCTGCATGCGACGCCGAACGGGCGCCCGCTCTACGAAGAGCTGGGCTTCAAGGTCACCGGCCGGGCCGAGATGGTGGTCGGCCGCTTCGTCCCCGAGAACACGCCGCCCCTCGTCGCCACCCGGAGGGCCACCGCCGAGGACCTCCACGGCGTGCTCAGGCTGGACGAGGAGGTGTTCGGCGCCGACCGCACCCCGCTCATCACGCGGCTGCCCGCGTTCGCCGACCATCTCCTCGTCGCCGAGGACGGCGGTCGGATCATCGGGTACACGGCCGCCTGGCCCAACATGGACACCCATGTCGTGGGCCCGCTGATCGCCCGGGACACACAGACCGCGAAGGCCCTCGTCGCCGCCGTCGCCGCCCGTACCGACCGTCCGCTGCGCACCGACGTCGACGTGCGCCACGAGGAGCTGCTGGCCTGGATGCGGCAGCGCGGGATGGATTCCGTCTTCTCCAACTCCGTCATGACGTACGGCATCCCGGAGTTGCCAGGGGACTGGACCCGTCGCTTCGCCCCCCTGACCGTGGCGGCGGGCTGAGCGGACCGGAACAGGTGAACGCCGGCCCCGCGGAAGGTTCCGCGGGGCCGGCGTCGTCGTACCGCGGCCTGGTCAGGTGAGGGTCTCGACGGCGGTGACGGCGAAGCCGTGGTCCTGCTCCGGGGCGCCGCCGCCGACTCCGACGGCCCCGATCAGCCGGCCGTCGCGCCGCACGGGGACACCGCCCGCGATGAACAGCAGCGGCCGGTCGAGCGCGGTGGGCAGGGTGTGGAAGGGGGCGCCCGGCTGCACGGCGGCCACGAGGTCAGCGGTGGGGGTGTCGAGCTGCAGGGCCGTGTAGGCCTTGCGGGTGCTGGTCTCCCCGGAGATCAGGACGGCACGGTCGTCCCGGCGGAAGGCGAGCAGGTGCCCGCCCGCGTCCAGCACGGTGACGCTGACCGCGACTCCGGCGGCCTCCGCCGCCTGACGGGCCGCGGCGACGAGCGTCTCGGCGTCCTGGATGGTCAGCGGGGCCACGGCGGTGGTGGTGCTCATCGGGGGGTTCTCCTCAAGGGTGGTGCCACGTGCGTGGGGGTGAGGTGGATCGGTCGGTGGGGGATGGGGACGGGCCGGCCTCGGGGTGAGGCGGACCGGTCGACGGGGGGCCGGTCGGCGCCGGGGGGTGGGGCGACGGTCCCGGACCGGTGCGGGGCCGTCGCGGTCGGCGCCGGAGGTGTGGTGTCCGGGTCAGTGCCGGGCGGTGACCGGCTGTCCGGTCCGCCCGTCGGCGGCGACGACCGTGCTCGGCGCGCTGTCCCGGCGCTCCAGGGCTGCGGAGAGGATCGCGAGGACCAGGGCACCCGCGGCGAGGGCGGCGCCGACCCAGTTGGGCGCCGTGTAGCCGAAGCCGGCCGCGATGACGAGTCCGCCGAGCCACGCGGACAGCGCGTTGCCGAGGTTGAAGGCGCCGATGTTGAGGGCCGAGGCCAGCGTCGGGGCGCCGTGTGCCTGGTCCAGGACCCGCTTCTGCAACGGCGGCACGGTGGCGAAGCCGAGGGCGCCGATCAGGATGATGGTCGCGGCCGCCGCGACCTTGTTGTGCGCGGTGAGGGTGAACAGCGCGAGCACGACGGCCAGGGCGCTCAGGGAGACGTACAGCATGGGCATCAGGGCCCGGTCGGCGAACCGGCCGCCGACGAGGTTCCCGCCGACCATGCCGAGGCCGAAGAGCACCAGCAGCCAGGTGACCGAACCGTCCGAGAAGCCGGTGACGTGGGTCATCATCGGCGCGATGTAGGTGACGGCCGCGAAGACGCCGCCGAAGCCGAGGACGGTCATCGCCATGGCCAGCAGCACCTGGACGTTCTTCAGCGCGGCCAGTTCGTGCCGCAGGTGCACGCCCTCGGGCTTGGGCAGGTCGGGCACCAGCTTGGCGATGCCAGCCAGTCCGAGGACGCCGAGCCCGGCGACGGCGGCGAAGGTGACGCGCCATCCGGCGGACTGCCCGATCAGAGTGCCGAGCGGGACGCCGACGACGTTGGCGACCGTCAGGCCAGTGAACATCATCGCGATGGCGCCGGCCCGCTTGTGTGGTGCGACGAGTTCGGCCGCGACCACGGAGCCGATGCCGAAGAAGGCGCCGTGGGCCAGCGAGGCGACCACGCGGCCGATCAGCATGACCGAGAAGGCGGGGGCCAGCGCCGACAGCAGGTTCCCGGCGACGAACAGTCCCATCAGCAGCATCAGCATCCGCTTGCGGGAGATCTTCGTGCCGAGCAGGGTCATCAGCGGAGCACCGAGCATGACGCCCAGTGCGTAGCCGGTGACGAGGAGACCGGCCGTGGGGATGGAGACCCCGAAGTCGCTCGCGACCTCGGGCAGCAGGCCCATGATCACGAACTCGGTCGTACCGATTCCGAAGGCCCCGATCGCGAGGGCCAGAAGCGCGAGAGGCATGAGGGGGCTACCTTCCCAACGATTGCAGGTGCGCTTTACGTGCTCCGACAATAGTTGCAGACGCGGGCTAAATGCAAGCGCCTTATATTGCATACCTGCTCTATCCTGGAGGCAGCCCCACGGGATGGAGGAACGCCCATGACAGCGACAGACCCCTCGCTCACCGCGCTCGCCCAGGGCTGGTGCGCCCTTTCCCTGCTGCACGGGAGGATCGAGGCCCACATCGAGCGCGCCCTGCAGACGGGGCACGGCCTGAGCGTGCGCGAGTACTCCCTGCTCGACGTGCTCAGCCGACAGCACGACGGCGAGGGCGGGCACCTGCAGATGAAGCAGGTCGCCGACGCGGTCGTCCTCAGCCAGAGCGCCACCACCCGGCTCGTCACCCGCCTCGAGGACCGGAGACTGCTCGAGCGCTATCTGTGCCCCACCGACCGCCGTGGCATCTACACCAACGTCACCGAAGCCGGTCTCGCGCTCCTCGAGGAGGCCCGGCCGACCAACGACGCCGCGCTGCGCGAGGCGCTGGACGAGGCGGCCGGGAATCCGGAGTTGGCGCCCCTTGTCCGGGTCGTGGAGTCGCTGCACGCGCCCGCGCCCGCGTGACACTGCGCGGTGCCGGGCGCCGCGCGTAGGGTGCCGGGCATGGGAGATCTTGAAATACGCGGCGCCGCCACAGACGACGTCCCCGCCATCGTGGGCATGCTCGCTGACGATCCGCTGGGCGCGCAGCGGGAGTCGCCGGACGACCTCGCGCCGTATCTGGCCGCTCTGGAGCGGCTCGCCGCCGACCCGAACCAGCGACTGGTGGTCGCCGTGCGTGAAGGCCGGATCGTCGGCACCCTCCAGCTCACCTTCATCCCGGGTCTGTCACGGCGCGGCGCGACCCGGTCCGTCATCGAGGCCGTGCGCATCCACGCCGACGAGCGCGGCAGCGGCCTGGGCACCCGGCTCATCGAGTGGGCGATCGAGGAATCCCGCCGCGCGGGCTGCCAGTTGGTCCAGCTGACCTCGGACCGGTCGCGCACCGACGCCCACCGCTTCTACGAGCGGCTGGGCTTCGAGGCCTCCCATGTGGGCTTCAAGCTGACCCTCTGACAGCTCCGGGCGACGGGGGCCGTTTCACGTGAAACGCGAACCGGCCCCTCGGGTCATGGAGGCCCCGAGCGCTATCCGATGCCCCGCCAGCCTTCGGGGTCCACGCCGCCGGGCACCGAAGCCCCTTCCTCGTACGGCTGGCGCGTGAACACGAACGACCCGAGGTCCAGGTGGTCCACGGAGCCATCGCCGCGCCGTACGGGCCGCAACCGCTCCCCCGCGTAGTAGCCCTCCAGCCCCGTCCAGGTCCCGTCGCCGTTCGGCCGGAAGCGGGAGCGGCGGCCGTTGCCGGTCAGCGGCTCCAGGGAGACGAGCCCGTCGGCGCCGAGCCGCAGCCCGAAGGCGCTCGTCCCCCAGTACCACTGCCCCACCAGCTCCAGCACCGCCGGATCGACGTCCCGCGCCGGCCTCCAGGGCTCCGGGATGCGCGGCTCGGCCTCGGCGACGATCCGGACGAGATCCGCCCCCACGGCGACCGGGGACACCCCTGAGGTGCAGTTGACCAGCACGATGGCGGCCACGTCGTCCTCCACCGCGATGGTCAGCGAGGCCAGGAAGCCCGGCAGCGAACCCGAATGACCCACGAGCAGCCGCTCGCCCGACCGCCGCAGCTCCAGCCCCAGGCCGTACGCGTACCCGGCCACCACGTCCGCTTCCTGGGGCGGTGCCGCCGGGGAGCGCATCTCCCGCAGCGAAGCGACGCTCAGGACCTGGTCGTCGCCCCGGACGAGGAAGGCCGCGAAGCGGGCCAGGTCCCCGGTGGTGGACCACAGTTGCCCGGCGGGAGCCATCCGGCCGAGGTCCTCGACAGGCTCGGGCAACATCACGTCGGCCCAGGGATGCACCGCCCAGCCACCCGCGTGCGGCGCCTGCGGCCGCCCGCCGGTGCGGTGCAGACCCAGCGGTTCCAGCACCTCCCGCCGCAGGACGTCCTCCCACGGAGCGCCCCGCAGCTTCTCGACCAGCGCGCCCAGCAGGGTGTAGCCGGGATTCGAGTAGTGGAAGCGCCGGCCGACCGGATGCCGCAGCGGCTCCTCGCCGAGCACGTCGGCCAGTTCGGGGCGCAGACTGCCGGGCGTGCGCTCCCACCAGGGCCCGGGGGACTCGGCAGCCAGGCCGGCCGTGTGCGCCAGCAGTTCGGCGATCGTGGCCTGACCGGCACCGGTGCCGGTCAGGTGCTTGTCCAGCGGGTCCCCGAGATCGAGCAGCCCCTCGTCCCGCAGCCGCAATACGAGCACGGCGGTGAAGGTCTTGGTGATCGAGCCGATGCGGTACTGGGTGCTCTCGTCCGGCGCATGCCCGGCTACCGAGGTGCGCGCGCCGTGCCACACCGTCCGCCCGTCCCGCACGACCGCCGCGACGAGCGACGGCGCCCGCCCCTCGCTCTGGGCCACGGCGATCCGGTGCGACAGGGCCCGGCGTGTACCGGGAAGCAACTCGTCCTGAGGTGTCGTCATGCCCTCAGTCCACAGGCTGCCCCGGTGAACGTCGAGCCCATTTCCCCGGGCCACGCCACGAGTCGGACGACGGGGCGGGGACGCGCGGCGCCGATCAGGTCTGGGCCATGTCCACGAAGCGTGAGTAGTGGCCCTGGAAGGCGACCGTGATGGTGGCGGTCGGGCCGTTGCGGTGCTTGGCGACGATCAGGTCGGCCTCGCCCGCCCGGGGCGACTCCTTCTCGTAGGCGTCCTCGCGGTGCAGCAGGATGACCATGTCGGCGTCCTGCTCGATGGAGCCGGACTCACGCAGGTCGGAGACCATGGGCTTCTTGTCGGTGCGCTGCTCGGGGCCACGGTTGAGCTGGGAGAGCGCGATGACCGGGATCTCCAGCTCCTTGGCGAGCAGCTTGAGGTTGCGGGACATGTCCGAGACCTCCTGCTGGCGGCTCTCGGCGCGCTTGGAGCCGCCGGACTGCATCAGCTGGAGGTAGTCGATGACGACCAGCTTCAGGTCGTTGCGCTGCTTGAGCCGACGGCACTTGGCGCGGATCTCCATCATCGACAGGTTCGGGGAGTCGTCGATGTAGAGCGGGGCGGCCGAGACGTCCGGCATCCTGCGGGCCAGCCGGGTCCAGTCCTCGTCGGTCATGGTGCCCGAGCGCATGTGGTGCAGGGCGACCCGGGCCTCCGCGGAGAGCAGGCGCATCGCGATCTCGTTGCGGCCCATCTCCAGCGAGAAGATGACGCTGGGCAGGTTGTGCTTGATCGACGCGGCCCGCGCGAAGTCCAGCGCGAGCGTCGACTTGCCCATCGCGGGGCGCGCCGCGATGACGATCATCTGACCGGGGTGCAGGCCGTTGGTCAGCGAGTCGAAGTCGGTGAACCCGGTGGGCACGCCGGTCATCTCGCCGCTGCGCGAACCGATCGCCTCGATCTCGTCGAGCGCGCCCTCCATGATGTCGCCGAGCGGCAGGTAGTCCTCGCTGGTGCGCTGCTCGGTGACGGCGTAGATCTCGGCCTGTGCGCGGTTGACGATCTCGTCCACGTCGTCGTCGGCCGCGTAGCCCATCTGCGTGATGCGGGTGCCGGCCTCCACCAGGCGGCGCAGCACCGCGCGCTCGTGGACGATCTCCGCGTAGTACGCGGCGTTGGCCGCCGTGGGCACCGTCTGAACGAGCGTGTGCAGGTAGGAGGCGCCGCCCACCTTGTTGATCTCACCGCGCTTGGTCAGTTCGGCGGCGATGGTGATGGGGTCGGCCGGCTCGCCCTTGGCGTAGACGTCGAGGATCGCCTGGTAGATCGTCTCGTGCGCGGGCTTGTAGAAGTCGTGGCCCTTGAGGATCTCCACGACGTCGGCGATGGCGTCCTTGGAGAGCAGCATTCCGCCGAGGACGGACTGCTCCGCGTCGAGGTCCTGCGGAGGGACGCGCTCGAACGACGGGCCCCCGCCGTCCATGAAGCGGTCGTCCCGGTCGCGCTCGTGCTGTTCGTCCCGGCCGCGGCCGCCGTCGGGGCGTCGCCGGGAGGCGGGCAGACGATCGCTGGGGCCGCTGTCGGCCCAGGGGTCGTCCAAGGGCTCGGAAATGCTCACCGAGCCACCTCCTCCCGTCCGCCCTGCGGACCTTCGCCGTGCTTCTCTCTTGTACGCCACGGCACTGACAAATCGAGGCTCCCGACTCCACTTCCGCGCGTCTTTCTGGGACCGTTCGGAAGCCGTGTGGAAGGAGCGGGCGCCGGACCACGGTAGGCCCCCGGGCACCTTCAGCCAATCTGGTTATCCACAGGCCATGTGGACGACGGGCCCGATGCTGTGGAGAACTCGCCAAAACCTGTGCACGACCCGGTGGACAGCGCTGTGAACAAGCCCTCGCGCCTCTTGGAGGTAGCCGTGTGACCTGCGGTGATCCCATCCACGGGCTGTGCAGAAGAAAAACTTTCCCGCTCGGGCAACATTCGCTTCGAACGATGCGCACATGTGCACAACACACGACGACAAGTAAGGATCACAAAGCCTTTGCATCACTTACCTGTGGACGACTAGATTGATCCCATGACACAGGCCCCCGCACGCCGTCCGGCCGCCCGGCGACGACACGACCGGGAGATCGCCGCCCTGGCCGTGCCGGCCTTCGGCGCGCTCGTCGCCGAGCCGCTCTTCGTGATGGCCGACAGCGCGATCGTCGGCCACCTCGGCACCGCGCAACTCGCCGGCCTCGGCATCGCCTCCGCCCTCCTGACCACAGCCGTCAGCGTCTTCGTCTTCCTCGCCTACGCCACCACGGCCGCCGTCGCCCGCCGCGTCGGCGCCGGTGATCTGCAGGCCGCCATCCGGCAGGGCATGGACGGCATCTGGCTGGCGCTGCTGCTCGGGGCCGCCGTCATCGCGATCACCCTGCCCACCGCACCCGCCCTGGTGGACGTCTTCGGAGCGTCCCCCACCGCCGCCCCGTACGCGACGACGTATCTGCGGATCTCCGCTCTCGGCATCCCCGCCATGCTCGTAGTCCTCGCCTCGACCGGAGTCCTGCGCGGACTCCAGGACACGAGGACACCGCTCTACGTCGCCGTCGCGGGCTTCGTCGCCAACGCCGCCCTCAACGCCGGCCTCGTCTATGGTGCCGGACTCGGCATCGCGGGCTCGGCCTGGGGCACCGTGATCGCCCAGTGCGGCATGGCCGCCGTCTACCTCGGCGTGGTCGTCCGCGGCGCCCGCAGGCACGGCGCTTCCTTGCGCCCCGACGCCGCCGGCATCCGAGCCTCCGCCCAAGCGGGCGTTCCGCTCCTCGTCCGTACGCTCTCCCTGCGGGCCATCCTGATGATCGCCACCGCGGTCGCGGCCCGACTCGGTGACGCGGACATCGCGGCGCACCAGATCATCCTGTCCCTGTGGACCCTCCTCGCCTTCGCACTCGACGCCATCGCGATCGCCGGGCAGGCCATCATCGGGCGCTTCCTGGGGGCAGGGGACACCGGGGGCGCCCGGGAGGCCTGCCGACGGATGGTGCAGTGGGGCATCGCGGTCGGTGTGGTCCTCGGCCTGCTGGTGGTCGTGGCCCGACCGGTGTTCCTGCCCCTGTTCACCGCCGACTCCACCGTGAAGGACACCGCTCTGCCCGCGCTGCTGGTGGTGGCGCTGTCCCAGCCGATCTGCGGTGTCGTCTTCGTCCTCGACGGTGTGCTGATGGGCGCGGGCGACGGTCCGTACCTGGCCGGAGCCATGCTGGTCACCCTGGCGGTCTTCGTCCCGGCAGCGCTCCTGGTGCCCGTGTTCGGCGGTGGGCTCACCGCCCTGTGGGGAGCGATGACACTCATGATGACCATCCGCCTGCTGACGCTCTGGCTGCGCACCCGATCGGGCCGCTGGCTGGTGACGGGGGCGACCCGCTGAGCCGCCGTTTCACGTGAAACCGGCTCGCACCGGCTGACCCACGAGAACATGGCCATGAAGAAGGGCCGTACCCGGCGGGGTACGGCCCTTCTCTCAGTTCACGCAACCGAGCGCACGCGATCAGGCCGCGACGACCTCGATGTTGACCTTGGCGGCAACCTCGGGGTGCAGACGCACGGACGTCTCGTGGGCGCCCAGGGTCTTGATCGGCGTACCCAGCTCGATGCGGCGCTTGTCGACCTCGGGACCACCGGCGGCCTTGATCGCCGAAGCGACGTCGGCCGGCGTGACGGAACCGAAGAGACGGCCGGCGTCGCCCGAGCGGACGGCCAGACGGACCTTCACACCCTCGAGCTGGGCCTTGATCTGGTTGGCCTGCTCGATGGTCTGGATCTCGTGGATCTTGCGAGCACGACGGATCTGCTCGACGTCCTTCTCGCCACCCTTGGTCCAGCGGATAGCGAACTTCCGCGGGATCAGGTAGTTGCGAGCGTAGCCGTCCTTGACGTCGACGACGTCGCCGGCGGCACCGAGGCCGGAGACCTCGTGGGTGAGGATGATCTTCATGATTCGGTCACCCTCCCTTAGCGCGCGGTGGACGTGTAGGGCAGCAGCGCCATCTCACGGCTGTTCTTCACGGCCGTGGCGACGTCACGCTGGTGCTGCGTGCAGTTGCCGGTCACGCGGCGGGCACGGATCTTGCCGCGGTCGGAAATGAACTTCCGCAGCATGTTCGTGTCCTTGTAGTCCACGTACGTGACCTTGTCCTTGCAGAAAGCGCAGACCTTCTTCTTAGGCTTGCGCACAGGCGGCTTCGCCATGGTGTTTCTCCTGTGTGATCAAGAAGTGTGGGTACGACCCGCCCTCCGACCCGCCGGGCCCGAAGGACCCGGCACGAAGGCCTAGAAGGGAGGCTCGTCCGAGTAGCCGCCACCGCCGCCGGAGCCACCGCCCCAGCCGCCGCCGCCCTGGTTGCCACCGGCGGGAGCGCCGGTCGCCCACGGGTCGTCGGCCGGAGCGCCGCCGCCCTGCTGGCCGCCACCGGGGCCGCCGCCCCAGCCGCCGCCCTGCTGGCCGCCGCCACCGCCGCCGTAACCGCCCTGGCCACCGCGGGCGCCACCGGCGGTCTTGGTGACCTTCGCCGTGGCGTTGCGCAGGCTGGGGCCGACTTCCTCGACGTCCAGCTCGTAGACCGTGCGCTTGACGCCCTCACGGTCCTCGTAGGACCGCTGCTTCAGCCGGCCCTGCACGATCACGCGCATGCCTCGCTGGAGCGACTCGGCGACGTTCTCCGCCGCCTGACGCCAGACCGAGCAGGTCAGGAACAGGCTCTCGCCGTCCTTCCACTCGTTCGTCTGGCGGTCGAAGGTGCGGGGCGTGGACGCGACGCGGAACTTCGCGACCGCCGCACCGGAGGGGGTGAAGCGCAGCTCGGGGTCGTCGACAAGATTGCCGATGACCGTGATGACGGTCTCGCCTGCCATGGGGAACCTCTCGGCGGGTGTGCTGGCTGCTGGTGCTGCTACTCGAATCCCGAGGCCGGCTGAGCCGAAGGGCTCAGTGGGTCTCGGGGCGAAGGACCTTGGTCCGGAGGACCGACTCGTTCAGGTTCATCTGGCGGTCGAGCTCCTTGACGACCGCAGGCTCGGCCTGCAGGTCGATGACCGAGTAGATGCCCTCGGGCTTCTTCTTGATCTCGTACGCGAGACGACGACGGCCCCAGGTGTCGACCTTCTCGACCTTTCCGCCGCCGTCACGGACGACAGAGAGGAAGTTCTCGATCAGCGGGGAGACAGAGCGCTCCTCGACATCGGGGTCGAGGATGACCATCACCTCGTAGTGACGCATGTGGAACCCACCTCCTTTGGACTCAGCGGCCACGGTCGTTCCGTGGCAGGAGGGTTGTGATGCGTACGCAATCGTGTCTGCCAGTAAAACAGCCGGCACTGACAAGCGGGGTCGGCCGGCGGGATCGCCGGGCTGTCCTGCGCTCCGCCCGGAAGGCAGACACGGGTGCAGACGGTACAGAGTACCCGCACCCGTGCTTCCGGTTGAAATCGGTGCTCCGTTCCCGGCAATCTGGACACCTCGGGTGTGTACGGCGCTACCATGCGCCGCCCTTCGCAGGAGGTGCCCATGGCACAGACGATGCGACCGAACACCGCCGGCAGCGGCCTGCTCGCCACGGACGGCAAGCCCCACCCGCTCCAGGACACCCTGCTCCTGGTCACCCTGGTGGTCGGCCTGACCGCGTTCATCACCGGCCTCACCGCTCCCGGCCTGCATCTGCTCAGCTCCTGGGCCGGTCTGGTGGGCATCCTCACCGGCGCGTACGGCCAGTGGATCTCGGTGACGACACGCCAGCGCTTCGGGCTGATCCTCGGCCTCGGCGCCTCGGCCATCGGCTTCTTCCTCGGCATGTGGCACGGCGGCCCCTTCGGCGGTGTCATCGGCTGACCCGCTCACACCGGACACTCCTCGCACGGGGACGTCCGCCGCACGGCGCGGACGCCCCCGTGGCGAGCGCGCGAAACGCCCCGGCGGGCGACGGGCCGGGACGAAGGTGGTGTGCGGCCAGTCTGCGCGCTCCCCTGGCGCAGTAGGCTTCGGCGCGAGAGCCGGAGCCCCTGAACCCATGGGGACACGCCAGCCCGAGGAGCGCCCCGAATGAGCCTGACCCTGAGGACCATCAGTCGAGAGCAGCATCTGGCCTACATCCAGAGCCTGCCGGCGGCGAGTCACATGCAGGTTCCGGCATGGGCGGACGTGAAGGCTGAGTGGCGCTCGGAGAACCTGGGCTGGTTCGACGACCGCACGGGTCAGATGGTCGGCGCCGGCCTCGTGCTGTACCGGCAGCTCCCCAAGATCAAGCGCTACCTCGCCTATCTGCCCGAGGGCCCGGTCATCAACTGGTTCGCGCCGAACCTGGAGGACTGGATCCAGCCGATGCTGGCGCATCTGAAGCAGCAGGGCGCGTTCTCCGTGAAGATGGGGCCGCCGGTGATCATCCGGCGCTGGAACGCCGAGACCATCAAGCGCGGCATCCAGGACGCGGACGTCAAGCGCCTGCGCGACCTGGAGGCCGACTTCATCGAGCCGCGCGCCTTCGAGGTCGCCGACAAGCTGCGCCGGATGGGCTGGCAGCAGGGCGAGGACGGCGGTGCCGGCTTCGGCGACGTCCAGCCCCGCTACGTCTACCAGGTACCGCTGGCCAACCGGTCCCTGGAAGAGGTCCACAAGAACTTCAACCAGTTGTGGCGCCGCAACATCAAGAAGGCCGAGAAGGCCGGCGTCGAGGTCGTCCAGGGCGGCTACTACGACCTCGAGGAATGGCAGCGGCTGTACGAGATCACGGCCGTGCGCGACCACTTCCGGCCGCGCCCGCTGTCGTACTTCCAGCGCATGTGGTCGGCCCTCAACTCCGAGGACCCGAACCGCATGCGGCTGTACTTCGCCCGGCACAACGGCGTGAACCTGGCCGCGGCGACCATGCTGATCGTCGGCGGGCACGTCTGGTACTCCTACGGCGCCTCCGACAACATCGGCCGCGAGGTGCGGCCCTCGAACGCGATGCAGTGGCGGATGCTGCGCGACGCCTACGCTCTGGGCGCCACCGTGTACGACCTGCGCGGCATCTCGGACTCGCTGGACGAGACCGACCATCTGTTCGGCCTGATCCAGTTCAAGGTCGGCACCGGCGGGCAGGCGGCCGAGTACCTCGGCGAGTGGGACTTCCCGCTCAACAAGCTGCTCCACAAGGCGCTCGACATCTACATGTCGCGGCGCTGACCCCGCGCTCACCGCTTCGACTCCGGCGCGGGCGTCCCCGCCCGCGCCGCACCGCTTCACCCCTCTGACACACCGCAGCCAGGAGAAAGGTTCCAGGTCCGGCCATGGCGCTCACGCTCTACGTCGACACCGCGCGCTGGCGGGCGCACCACAAGCACGTGCAGGAGCAGTTCCCGGGACTCGTCCCGGTCTGCAAGGGCAACGGCTACGGCTTCGGGCACGAACGGCTGGCGGAGGAGGCCACCCGGCTCGGCTCGGACGTCCTCGCCGTCGGCACGACGTACGAGGCCGCACGGATCAAGGACTGGTTCGGCGGTGACCTGCTGGTGCTGACGCCCTACCGGCGCGGCGAGGAGCCCGTGCCGCTGCCCGACCGGGTGATCCGCTCGGTGTCGTCCATCGACGGCGTCTACGGCCTCGTCGGGGCCCGGGTGGTCATCGAGGTGATGTCCTCGATGAAGCGGCACGGCGTCACCGAGCAGGAGCTGCCGCAGCTCCAGGCCGCCATCGAGAACGTTCGCCTGGAGGGCTTCGCCATCCACCTGCCGCTGGACCGCACCGACGGCTCGGACGCCGTCGAGGAGGTCATCGGCTGGATGGACCGGCTGCGCGCGGCCCGGCTGCCGCTGCACACCATGTTCGTCAGCCACCTCAAGGCCGAGGAACTGGTCCGGTTGCAGCAGCAGTTCCCGCAGACCCGCTTCCGCGCCCGGATCGGCACACGGCTGTGGCTGGGCGACCACGACGCCACCGAGTACCGCGGCGCGGTCCTGGACGTCACCCGGGTGGCCAAGGGCGACCGTTTCGGCTACCGGCAGCAGAAGGCCGCCTCGGACGGCTTCCTGGTGGTCGTGGCGGGCGGTACGTCGCACGGGGTGGGCCTGGAGGCCCCCAAGGCGCTGCACGGCGTCATGCCGCGCGCCAAGGGCGTCGCACGGGCCGGCCTGGCCACGGTGAACCGCAACCTGTCGCCGTTCGTCTGGGGCGGCAAGCAGCGCTGGTTCGCCGAGCCGCCGCACATGCAGGTGTCGATCCTCTTCGTGCCCTCCGACGCGCCGGAGCCGAAGGTCGGCGACGAGCTGGTGGCCCATCTGCGGCACACCACGACCCAGTTCGACCGCCTCGTCGACCGCTGAGCGGTCCACCGCCGTCACAGGAACACCGAAGGCCGTACCCGGAACCTGCCGGGTACGGCCTTTCGTTCGGTCCCGCGCGTCCTGAGCCCCGGCGGTGAGCCGGGGTGTGTCGGGGCGGAGGGGTGCGTCCGAACGTTGTTCGCTCAGAGCGAACGGTCTTCGGGCAGGGCCGCCGGGCGGCCTCCCCACTCCGTCCGGGGCCCCTCGAAGGGCTCCTCGTCGTGCGGTGCGCGGGCCTGGGCCCCGAGGACGAAGACGTCCTCCGCGCCGTCCAGCACACCGCCCGACGGGTCGTCGTCCCCCACGCGGCGCACGACGTCCCGCTCCGGCCGGATGACGTCGCGCACGACGATCGCGCACAGATAGAGCGTTCCCGCCAGGTGCAGGGCGATCGCCCAGTGGTAGCCCTCGGTCGGCAGTCCCTTGTGGGCGTCGCCGCTGGTCGTGTACGCGAGGTACATCCAGATCCCGAGGAAGTACGCCACCTCGCAGGCCTGCCAGATCAGGAAGTCCCGCCACTTGGGGCGCGCCAGCACGGCCAGCGGCACCAGCCACAGGACGTACTGCGGCGAGTAGACCTTGTTGGTGAGGACGAAGGCCGCCACGATCAGGAAGGCGAGCTGGGCGAAGCGCGGCCTGCGCCGGGCGGTGAGCGCCAGGGCCGCGATCCCCAGGGCGCTGAGCACCATCAGCAGCGTGGCCCCGGTGTTCACGAAGTCGGTGCTCGGCGGGTCCGTCGACTCCTGCGACCAGATCAGCCAGAAGGAGCCGAAGTCGACGCCCCGATCGTGGCTGAACCGGTAGAACTGCCACCAGCCGTCGGAGGCGAAGAGCATCACCGGCAGGTTCACGACGAGCCAGGCGACGACGGCGCCCCCCAGGGCGCTGCCGAACTCACGCCAGCGTCCCGCACGCCAGCACAGCACCAACAGCGGGCCGAGCAGGAGCACCGGGTAGAGCTTGGCGGCCGTGGCGAGCCCGATCAGCACGCCGAAGGCCAGGGACCGCCCACGGGACCACATCAGCATCGCGGCGGCCGTGAGGGCGACCGCCAGCAGGTCCCAGTTGATGGTCGCGGTCAGCGCGAACGCCGGCGCCAGGGCCACCAGCAGGCCGTCCCAGGGGCGCCGGGCGTGCGTCCGGACCACGCACACCACGATGACGGCCGCGCAGACCATCAGCATCCCGGCGTTGACCATCCAGTACCACTGCTCCTGGTGCTGCATGGTGCCGCTGTGCGGGGTCAGCCAGGAGGCCACCTCCATGAACACCCCGGTGAGCACCGGGTACTCCAGGTACGGCATGTCGCCGGTGAGCTTGTCGAAGTAGGGCACCAGGCCGTCGGCGAAGCCACGCCCCTGGTAAAGGTGCGGGATGTCCGAATAGCAGGCCTTCGTGTACTGGGAGCTGGCGCCGAAGAACCAACCGCTGTGGTAGCAGGGCGCCTTCTGGACCAGACCGAGGGCGAACATCCCGATCCCGACGAGGGCGATGACACGCACCGGGGTCCACCAGGACGCCGCGAGCAGGGCGCGCCGTCCGATCGGGCCGCCGATCAGCTCGCTGCCGGCTGCGGCGACCTCGTCCTGCCGGGTCGGCAGCACCGGGCCGGGCTCGTGCGCGCTGGCTTGCGTCGATTCAGCACTGGGCATGCGGACATCCTGCCGTATGCGGCTGGGAACACGCCGTGGGCCGCCGCACCCGGTGGATGCGGCGGCCCATGTTTCACGTGAAACGGCCCGGCGGGCGATGCTCGGCTAGTTGCCGAAGACGCCTCCTCTGCTGCCCCAGGTACTGCCCTGGCCGCCGGCGCTCTCCCCGGACGACTCGCTGGAGGACGGGGACGGGTTGGAGCCGCCTCCGTTGCCGCCGTTGCCGTTCCCTCCGTTGCCGTTGCCGCCGTTGCCGTTGCCGCCGTTGTCGGAGCAGCCGAAGAAGCCGCAGAGCGTCTCGGTCGGCGTGGGCGTCGGGGAGCTGGGCGTCCCACTCGGCGTGGGCGTCGGGCTCGGTGACGGACTGGACGTCTCGCTGTGGGTGGGCGAGGGGGTGGGCGTCAGGCTCGGCGCGGGGTTGACGATCTCGCCGATCGGCTGCGGCTCCGGGAAGGACTTGGCCGGCTGGCCCGCCAGCGCCTGCGACATGTAGTCGTGCCAGATCTCGGCCGGGAACGATGCGCCGTGGATCTTCTCCTTGCCGCCCGTGCCGAACATGGGCAGGAACGTCCGCGCCTTGTTGTTCGCGTCGTCGTCGAGTCGGAACATGCTGATCGCGGTGGACAGCTGCGGGGTGTAGCCGACGAACCAGGCGGACCGGTTGCCGTCGGTGGTACCGGTCTTGCCGGCCACCTCGCGGCCGGGCAGCTTGGCGCTGGTGCCGGTGCCCTTCTCGACCACGGTCTTCAGCACATCGGTGACGTTGTCGGCGACGTTCGCGGTGAATGCGGTCTTGGCGGCGCTCTTGTGCGTGAAGACCGTTCCGTCCTTGCTCTTGACCGAGGTCACCGAGTAGGGCTCGTTCTGCTTGCCGCTGGCGGCGAAGGTCGCGTACGCGCCCGCCATGCGGATGGCGCTGGGGTCGGAGATGCCGATCGAGAAGGACGGGTAGGTGGTACCGGTCAGGCTGTCCTTCTTCAGCCCCGCGTCCAGCGCGGCCTGCTTGACCTTGTCGAGGCCCACGTCCATGCCGAGCTGCACGAAGGCGGAGTTCACCGACTCGCGCATCGCCTCACGCAGGTCGATCATGTAGTTGGGCGGGCTCCCGTACGACAGGTGGTCGTCGTTGGTCTGCAGCCACTCCTCGCCCTTTTCGTTCTTCCAGACGGACCCGTCGTAGTTCTTGATCTTCAGCTTGTTCTTCCCGCTGAAGCGGCTCTTGGGCGAGACCTGGGTGCGTTCGTCCTGCGCCTGGTTCTCGTCGCCGTTCGGATCGCGGACTCCGTCGCGCATGGCCGCCGCCAGCACGAACGGCTTGAAGGTGGAGCCGACCTGGGCGCCGGTCGCGTCGGCGTTGTTGGTGAAGTGCTTGGTTGCGTCCTCACCGCCGTAGATCGCCTCGATGGCGCCGGTCGCGGGGTCCACCGATGCTCCGCCGAACTGGACGTACGTGTCGTGCTCCGGACGCTTCTTGGGGTCGATGTTGGTCTTGCGGACCTTGGTGACGGCCGCCTCCAGTTCCTGGACCTTCTTCTTGTCGAAGGTCGTGTGGATCTGGTAGCCACCCCGCTGGAGGTCGTCCGCCGTGATGTCGGTGTTGTTGATGATGTAGGCCTTGGCCAGGTCGACGAGGTAGCCGATCTGGCCGCTCAGCCGGGTGTTCGACCGCGGGTTCTGCCACTTGGGGAGCGTGGTGTACTTGGCCCGCTCCGCGGCGCTCAGGTGCCCGTACTCGACCATCTTGTCGAGCGTGTCCTGCATCTGCGTCTCGGCCCGCCTCTTGTTGGCCTCGGCGGTGGCGGACGGGTCGATCGAGGTCGCGCCGGCCGGGTCGTAGTACGTGGCGCCCTTGAGCATCGCCGCGAGGAAGGCGCACTCACCCGGGTTCAGGTGGTTGGCGTCCTTGTTGAAGTACGCGTGCGAGGCCGCCTGGATACCGTACGCGCCGCGCCCGTAGTACGCGGAGTTCAGGTACCCCGACATGATCTCGTCCTTGGGAACCTCCGCGCCGACCTTGATGGCGACGAAGATCTCCTTGAACTTGCGGGAGATGGTCTGCGACTGGTCGTTGAGCATCGCGTTCTTGACGTACTGCTGGGTGATGGTCGAACCACCCTGTGTCTGACCGCCGCGCGCCATGTTGAACAGGGCGCGCGCGATGCCCTTCGGGTCGATACCGCTGTCGGTCTCGAAGGTCTTGTTCTCCTGGGAGATGACGGCGTACCGCATCTCCTGGGGAATGTCTCCGTAGTTGATGATCTGGCGGTTGATCTCACCGCCGGTCCGCACCATCTCCGAGTTGTCGGACCAGTAGTACACGTTGTTCTGGGCGGTCGCCGTCTGGGCGACGTTCGGCACGCTCACCATCGCGTAGCCGACTCCCGCGACGGCCACCAGGCTGCCGACGAAGCCGATGAACAGGCCCGTCACCAGCTTCCAGGAGGGCATCCAGCGGCGCCAGCCGTCCTTGCCCACGCGCGGGTAGTCGATGAACCGCTTCTTGGCGGGCGGCCCCGTCCGGCCCCGGCCGCGCCCCGGTCCGCTCGGGCCCGGGTCTGCTCCTCTGCGCCGACCGCCGCGCTGCGCCGCGCGGCGGGCCTCGGCGCGCCCGCCGTAGGGGCGCTGGTCGTCCGCGGCGTCGTACGGGCCCGCCCCGTAGGAACCGGACCCGTAGGAGTCGGCGGGAGATCCGGTGGCGCCTCGCGGAGCCGCACGGCGACCGGAGGACGAACCGGAGGGGCCGCGGCGGGCCGCGGCACGTCCGCCTCCCTGCGGCTGCGGCGGTTTGCGACGGTGCTCGCTCATCGAACGACTACTCCTCGGGCAGGCGCACCCGTGCGCGCCTGGAAACGGCGGCTGGTTTCCGGTCCCCCCGAAGTACGGATGTGGTCGGTCTCGCATTCACCCGTACTGCACCGAGGACGAGGACGTCCCCAGGCGTCACTCGGTTCCCGGTGGTCTGCATGGCGCACAGACTACGCACCGGCAAAACCCGCCGTGCTCCGAAGTTCACCGCAAACCAGGCAACTTGGTCTCAACGAAACAGGGATGTGATCCCGTTCACGATGCCCCCTCTTGTCGCGCGCGGACGGCCGTTCTATCGTCTTGATGTATCGAGTCGATACATCAGCGCGACATAAAGACCGTCACGGTCCTCGGAACGGCATCCGCCGGCACCGGGGCGCGGCAGAGAGGAGGCGACGATGGGCCGACGTTCCGGGATCCTCGAGTTCGCCGTACTCGGCCTGCTCCGCGAGTCCCCGATGCACGGCTATGAGCTGCGCAAACGACTCAATACGTCACTGGGTGTGTTCCGCGCCTTCAGCTACGGGACGCTCTACCCCTGCCTCAAGACGCTGGTCGCGAGCGGCTGGCTCACGGAGGAACCGGGGAACACGGCCGAGGACGCCCTCGCCGCTCCGCTCGCGGGGCGGCGGGCCAAGATCGTCTACCGGCTGACGGCGGAGGGCAAGGAGCACTTCGAGGAGCTGCTCTCCCAGACGGGCCCCGACACCTACGACGACGAACACTTCGCGGCGCGTTTCGCCTTCTTCGGGCAGACGTCGCGCGATGTGCGCATGCGGGTGCTCGAGGGGCGCCGCAGCCGGCTGGAGGAGCGCCTGGAGAAGATGCGCGCCTCCCTCACGCGCACCCGGGAACGCCTCGACGACTACACCCTCGAGCTCCAGCGCCACGGAATGGAGTCCGTGGAGCGCGAAGTGCGCTGGCTGAACGAGCTCATCGAGAGTGAGCGGGCCGGACGCGACCTCAAGGGGTCCGCCGGGGAGACCGCTCAGCAGGACACCACATCTGGAGCGACGGGCGGCCTGCCCCGGACCGGGGAGCCGCCCCGGCCGGATACGCCCGGCGACACCGCCACGTGATGCCCGCCCAGGGCTTCACCGAGTACACACAGGGAGCAACCGGAATGGGTTCGGTTCGCGTAGCCATCGTCGGCGTGGGCAACTGCGCCGCATCGCTGGTGCAGGGCGTCGAGTACTACAAGGACGCCGACCCGGCGTCCAAGGTCCCGGGCCTCATGCACGTGCAGTTCGGCGACTACCACGTGCGTGACGTCGAGTTCGTCGCCGCCTTCGACGTCGACGCGAAGAAGGTCGGTCTGGATCTCGCGGACGCCATCGGCGCCTCCGAGAACAACACCATCAAGATCTGCGACGTCCCCTCCACCGGTGTGACGGTCCAGCGCGGCCACACCCTGGACGGTCTCGGCAAGTACTACCGCCAGACCATCGAGGAGTCCGCCGAGGAGCCGGTCGACGTCGTCCAGATCCTCAAGGACAAGCAGGTCGACGTCCTCGTCTGCTACCTGCCCGTGGGCTCCGAGGACGCGGCGAAGTTCTACGCCCAGTGCGCCATCGACGCCAAGGTCGCCTTCGTCAACGCCCTCCCGGTCTTCATCGCCGGCACCAAGGAGTGGGCGGACAAGTTCACGGAGGCGGGCGTCCCGATCGTCGGCGACGACATCAAGTCGCAGGTCGGCGCCACCATCACGCACCGCGTCATGGCGAAGCTGTTCGAGGACCGCGGTGTCATCCTGGACCGCACCATGCAGCTGAACGTCGGCGGCAACATGGACTTCAAGAACATGCTCGAGCGCGAGCGCCTGGAGTCCAAGAAGATCTCCAAGACGCAGGCCGTCACCTCCCAGATCCCCGACCGGGACCTCGGTGAGAAGAACGTCCACATCGGCCCGTCCGACTACGTGGCCTGGCTCGACGACCGCAAGTGGGCCTACGTCCGCCTCGAGGGCCGCGCCTTCGGCGACGTCCCGCTGAACCTGGAGTACAAGCTCGAGGTCTGGGACTCCCCGAACTCCGCCGGCGTCATCATCGACGCCCTGCGTGCCGCGAAGATCGCCAAGGACCGCGGCATCGGCGGCCCGATCCTCTCCGCGTCCTCGTACTTCATGAAGTCCCCGCCGGTCCAGTACTTCGACGACGAGGCCCGCGAGAACGTCGAGAAGTTCATCCGCGGCGACGTCGAGCGCTGACGGACCGCTGAAACCGCTCCTGCCAGGGCTGTGAGGGCCCCCGGACGCACCGCGCGTGCGCCGGGGGTCCTCGCGTATGTGAGGCTGTGCCCCATGGCCGTCGTCCGTGACCTGCGCGTCCTGCTGTGTCTGCGGGACTTCAGGCACCTGCTCGCGATACGGCTGCTGTCCCAGAGTGCCGACGGTGTCTACCAGGTGGCCCTCGCCACCTATGTCGTCTTCTCCCCGGAGCACCAGGCCTCGGCCGCCGCGGTCGCCTCCGCCATGGCGGTGCTGCTGCTGCCGTACTCCCTGGTCGGCCCGTTCGCGGGTGTCCTGCTGGACCGCTGGCGGCGCCGTCAGGTGTTCCTGTACGGCAATCTGGCGCGTGCGGTGCTGGCCACCGCCACCGCCGCGCTGATGGTGGCCGGCGCCGCGAACTGGCTGTTCTACGTCTCCGCGCTGTGTGTCACCGCGGTCAACCGCTTCGTCCTGTCCGGCCTGTCCGCCGCGCTGCCCCGGGTGGTCGACGCCGAGCGGTTGGTGATGGCCAACTCCCTGTCGCCGACCGCCGGCTCCCTGGCCGCGTTCGCGGGCGGCGGTCTCGCCTTCGCCGTGCGCCTGGCCGGAGCGGACTCCGACGCGGCCGTGGTGCTGCTGGGCGCCGGCCTGTACCTGTGCGCGGCCCTCGTGTCGGTGCTGATGGCTCCCGAACTGCTCGGCCCCGACCGCCCCGCCGCACGGCCGCGGCTCGGCACCGCGCTGACCGGCACCGTCCGCGATCTGATGGCGGGCGTGGCACACCTCGCCGAGCCGCGGCGCCGGGAAGCGGCGGGCGCACTGGCCGCCATGACCCTGATGCGGTTCTGCTACGGCGCGCTGACCGTCCTGGTGCTGATGCTGTGCCGCTACGGCCTGACGTCGAGCACCGATGCGGGGTTGCGGCTGCTCGGGCTGGCGCTCGGCTTCTCCGGCGCCGGGTTCTTCGTGGCCGCGCTGGTGACGCCCTGGGCAGCGGGGCGGCTCGGGCCGGTCCGCTGGATCGTCGTGTGCGCCGGGGCCGCCGCCGTCCTGGAGCCCGCCCTCGGTCTGCCGTTCGCCGGCGGTCCGCTGCTGGCCGCGGCCTTCGTCCTGGGGCTGACCACTCAGGCCGCCAAGATCGCCACAGACACGGTCGTGCAGTACGAGGTGCGGGACGCCTTCCGCGGCCGGATCTTTTCCCTGTACGACGTCCTTTTCAACATCGCCTTCGTCGGCGCCGCGGCCGTCGCCGCGCTGATGCTGCCACCCGACGGCCGCTCGGCGGCCCTGGTGGTCACGGTCGCCGTGATCTACGGGGCGATTGCGGTGGCTATGGCGCGGTATGCACGCCAGTAAGTGTCACATCAATGACACAGACCTCCCGTGAGCTACGGGGATGTCAGTGGGGGCCTGTAGCTTACGTGCGTCTTATGTCGACGCCATGTTCGCGTCATCGTGCCTACGTTTCTCTAGGGGGACCCCAAGTGACCACTCCGCCGCCCCAGGGCCCGAACCCGTACGCCCAGGTGCCCACTGCTCCCGTGGGGCAGCAGCCCGGTCAGCCGGGAGTCCCTCAGCAGCCCTACGCCCCGTTCCCGCAGCAGCAGGGCGCGCCGGTTCCCCCGCCGCCCGCTCCGGCCGGCAAGCGCATCGGCAAGAAGGCCGTGCGCATCATCGGCGCGATCGTCGTCGCCGTCATCATCGCCGTGCTGAAGTTCGGCGCGGGTTGGTTCCTGACCCGTGACGACGCGGAGACGACCTCGGTCGGCTCCTGCATGCACAACGACGGCACCATGTCCAAGCCCGACCTCCAGGACGTCGACTGCTCGTCCGCCAAGGCCGAGTACGAGGTCGTCCAGAAGTTCGACGGCTCCACCGACGAGAAGAAGTGCGAGACCGTCGCCGCCGCGACGATCTCCTACGTCCAGTACGGCGGTGGCCACGATGTCGTGCTGTGCCTGAAGGAAGCCAAGAAGTAGCAGCCGGACATGGCGAAGGGGCGATGTTTCACGTGAAACATCGCCCCTTCGCCATGTCCGGCGCGCGGGCCCCCGGGAAGGCCGGGGATTCCCCGCTCAGCCGGAGCCGTGTTTCACGTGAAACATCGCCCCGGCCCGCGGCATCAGTTCTGCTCGGCCCACCATTCCTTCAGGGCCGCCACCGCCGCGTCGTACTCCATCGGGCCGTTCTCCAGACGGAGCTCCAGCAGGTGCTTGTAGGCCTGTCCGACGGCCGGTCCCGGCTTGACCCCCAGGACCTCCATGATCTGGTTGCCGTCGAGGTCCGGACGGATGGCGTCCAGCTCCTCCTGCTCCTGGAGCTGGGAGATGCGCTCCTCCAGACCGTCGTACGCCCGGGAGAGCGCCGCGGCCCTGCGCTTGTTGCGGGTGGTGCAGTCGGAGCGGGTCAGCTTGTGCAGGCGGTCCAGGAGCGGCCCGGCGTCACGGACATAGCGGCGGACGGCGGAGTCCGTCCACTCGCCGGTGCCGTAACCGTGGAAGCGCAGATGCAGCTCGACCAGCCGGGAGACGTCCTTCACCAGTTCGTTGGAGTACTTCAAGGCGGTCATACGCTTCTTGGTCATCTTGGCGCCGACCACCTCGTGGTGGTGGAAGGAGACCCGGCCGTCCTTCTCGAACCGGCGGGTACGCGGCTTGCCGATGTCGTGCAGCAGCGCGGCCAGCCGGAGGGTGAGGTCGGGGCCGTTCTCCTCCAGGGCGATCGCCTGCTCCAGGACGATCAGCGTGTGGTCGTAGACGTCCTTGTGCCGGTGGTGCTCGTCCCGCTCCAGCCGCAGGGCCGGCAGCTCGGGCAGCACCCGGTCGGCGAGACCTGTGTCGACCAGCAGCGTCAGGCCCTTGCGCGGATGGGCGGAGAGGATCAGCTTGTTCAGCTCGTCCCGGACCCGCTCGGCGGAGACGATCTCGATGCGCTCGGCCATCTCCTTCATCGCCGTCACGACCTCGGGAGCGACCTCGAAGTCGAGCTGAGCGGCGAACCGGGCGGCCCGCATCATCCGCAGCGGATCGTCCGAGAAGGACTCCTCGGGCGTGCCCGGGGTGCGCAGGACACGCGCCGCCAGGTCCTCCAGCCCGCCGTGCGGGTCGATGAAGTCCTTCTCCGGCAGTGCCACCGCCATCGCGTTGACCGTGAAGTCGCGCCGGACCAGGTCCTGCCCGATGGAGTCGCCGTAGGACACCTCGGGCTTGCGCGAGGTGCGGTCGTAGGCCTCGGACCGGTAGGTCGTCACCTCGATCTGGAAGCACCGCTCGACGCCCTCGACACGGGCCTGCTTCTGCGCGCCGACCGTGCCGAATGCGATCCCCACGTCCCACACCGCGTCCGCCCACGGCCGCACGATCCTCAGTACGTCCTCGGGGCGGGCGTCGGTCGTGAAGTCCAGGTCGTTGCCCAGCCGGCCGAGCAGCGCGTCCCGGACCGAGCCGCCGACCAGGGCGAGAGAGAACCCGGCCTCCTGGAATCGGCGCGCGAGGTCGTCGGCGACAGGGGCCACGCGCAGCAGTTCGCTCACCGCGCGCTGCTGTACCTGGCTCAGGGCAGGGGTGTCTTCGTTGGCGTTCGGCACAACAGAAGAGAGTACGTGGCCCGGACGCCCGGCCGCTTCGCCGTCGCGCCCGCCGGACGGTCCGCAAGCGGGACCTACGTGACACAACGAACACAATCACCGGATACCTCTATATAGAGGCTGTTCACGTCGGCCCGCCGATCTTGTGACAGCCTCCGTGGCACTCACCCTCCGCTCGCATCGTTACCATGCGGGGACGCACATTCCGACGACCACTGACGACGACGAGGGACGGGCGAGCGCGTGGCCGAGGCGGCAGACTTCCAGGGGACCTCTCCCTCACCTGCCTGCCGCCTGCTGCGGCGCACCGGGGCACTCCTCGCCGGAGCGCCGCTGATAGCCGCTCTGTTCCAGCTGCCCGCCGCTCCGGCCGCGCACGCCACGGGCCGGCAGGCCGTGCGGGCGGCGGCCACCGGGTCGCGCACGGTCGCCGTGTCCGTCGACTCCCTCACCCCCAGCGTCCCCTCCGACGGGGACACGCTCACCGTCTCGGGCACGGTGACGAACAACGGCAAGCAGCCGGTCACCGACGCCCACGTGGGTCTGCGGGTGGGCCAGGAGCTGGAGACCCGCTCTGCCATCGACGACGTCGCCCGGAGCACCTCGTTCGATCCGGTCTCCGACGGCCCGGAGATCGGCGGCAAGTACGTCCAGAAGTTCAGCCGGCTGGCCCCTGGGGTCGCGCAGCGCTTCAGCATCGCCGTGCCCGCCAGCAAGCTGAAACTCGGCTCGGACGGCGTCTACGGACTCTCCGTCTCACTGTCCGGCCAGACCGCCGCCGAGGCCTGGGAGCAGGTGCTGGGCATTCAGCACACGTTCCTGCCCTGGCAGCCCGACGACGCGGCCGCCAAGACGAAGACGACCTATCTGTGGCCCCTGATCTCCACCGTGCACATGACGGCGGAGACCGGCCCCGGCACCCAGCAGGTCCCGGTCTTCCTCAACGACGACCTCGCCAAGGACCTCGCCCCCGGCGGCCGGCTGGAGCGGATGCTGTCTCTGGGCAAGGACCTGGACGTCACCTGGGTGATCGACCCCGACCTGCTGGCGTCGGTCGACGCGATGACCCGCAGTTACCGCATCCGGGCCGGCGGCGACGCCGACCCGGTCACCGGCACCCACCAGGCGGTGGCGAAGCAGTGGCTCGCCGAGCTGCAGCGGGCGGTGGCGGGCAAGGAGGTCGTTGCACTGCCCTTCGCCGACCCCGATCTGGCCTCCCTCGCCCACAACGGCACGAGCGTCACCGGTTCGCTGAGCCAGATCAAGGACGCCACCGACGTGGCCGCCAGCACCGTGGAGACGGTGCTCCACGTGAAGCCCGACACGGACTTCGCCTGGCCTGTGGACGGGGCCGTCGACTCGTCGATCGTCCGGGTCGCCACCTCGGCGGGCGCGGACAAGGTGATCGCGCGCAGCGACAGTCTGGAAGAGTCCGACTCGCTGACGTACACGCCGTCGGCCGCCCGCCCGATCGGCGGAGGCACCACCGCGGTCGTCGCGGACGCACGGCTGTCGCGGGCGTTCGAGGACGACCTGACGAAGGCCGGCGCGAGCACCCTCGCCGTGCAGCGCTTCCTCGCCCAGAGCCTCGAACTCAACGGCCAGACCGCCAAGCAGCGCAGTATCGTCATCGCTCCGCAGCGGATGCCCAGCGCCAACCAGGCCCAGGCCATGGCGCAGGCGCTGGCCCTCCTCCAGCAGAGCACTTGGTCCCAGTCGCAGCCCCTGAGCGCGGCCGCCAAGGACAAGCCCGACCCCGGCGCGACGACGAAGGTCCCCTCGTCCTCGCGCTACCCGTCCGCGCTGCGCAAGCAGCAGCTGCGCGCCTCGGCGTTCGCCGAGATCGCCCGGACACAGGACAAGGTCGACAACTTCAAGGTCGTGCTCACCGACGAGTCGCGCGTCGTCACGCCGTTCGGCCGGGCCATGAACCGGGAGATGTCCACCTCGTGGCGGGGCCGGAAACGGGCCGCGGCGGACTTCCGCGACGGCGTGGAGGACTACCTCAACGACATCTCCGAGCAGGTCAAGCTGATCGACAAGTCGGAGACCAAGCTGTCCGGCCGCAGCGCCACGATCCCCGTCACCGTGCAGAACAACCTGGTGCAGGGCGTCGACCACCTGGTGCTGCGCCTCACCTCGACCAACCCGACCCGCCTCAAGATCAGCGGCCGGGCCTACTCGGAGCAGCCGGTCGCCGTCTCCGGCGGACACAGCCAGTCGGTGAAGTTCACCACGTCGGCCAACGCCAACGGCCCCGTCTCCGTGATCGCCCAGCTGTACACGCAGGACGGCCGGCCGTACGGCGAGCCCGTCACCTTCGACGTGAAGGTCACCGAGATCACCGCCACGGTGATGCTGGTCATCGGCGGCGGCGTCCTGCTCCTCGTCCTCGCCGGCTTCCGCATGTACACCCAGCGCAAGCGCGCCGCGGCCAGGGAGAACGCCGGAGACCCGCAGGACGGGGACGGACCGGGGGAGGCCGCCGAAGAGCCCGGGCGAGCCGGCGAGGACACGGAACGGCCTGAGCGCGAGCGGGCCGAGAACCCCGCGGGCACCGCCGAGCGTCTCACGGAAGAGCCGGGCGCCCGGCCCCGGGCCGAGGGCCCGGAGCAGCCGAGTGACCCGACACCGGACACCGCAGCGGAAAACGCCGACCCGTCCGGCACGGGTGAGAAAGTGGACCGTTGAGGATGTCGTGGCCCGGAGGGCCCGGGACGATGAGGTGGGGTAACCATGAACGCGCCGTACGACGGTGACCGCGGCCAGGCCGTGGGCGGCTCGGGGCACCCCGATGCCCCGCCGCCCGAGCACGGCCAGGCGCCGCAGCAGCATCCGGCGGACATGTACCTCCAGGACGCCTACGCCGAGGACCCCTACCGGGCGCAGGACCTCACCGCGCAGGACCCGGTCGGCGAGGCGCTGTACGACCGCGCCGCGCACCCGCCACCACCCCCGGGCTCCTACGAGCCGCAGCAGCCGCTGTACGGCAACCCGCCGCAGTCGCCGTACGCCCCGGACCCGCACGTCTGGGCCCAGACACCGCCGCCCGAGCCGTCCGGTCCCGCCACCCAGCACCTGCCCTACGGCGAGGACCCCCGCACGACGCAGTTCGTGGGCGTGGACGACCTGGTCAGCCACTCCGGCGAGGAGTACCAGGAGCCGGACGCCTTCGCCCACCTCTTCCGGGACCAGCAGCAGAGCGGCTACCAGGGCCAGCGCCACGGCGTCGGCCAGGGACCCGAGCAGGGCTACCAGAACTACCAGCAGGGCTACCAGGATCCCCGCGCGGGCGGCTACGAGGCAGCCGGCCAGTACGGCTACCAGGCCCCGAGGCAGGAGACGAACGCGTACCCCCCGATGGGCGTCCCCGCCAACCCCGGCCCGGCTCCGGTCGCCGCCGGCCAGGGCCCCGCCGGTCCCTACGCGCCCGCCCCGGCCCCTGACACCACCGTGCAGGCGGCCGTCGCCGCACCCCCCGAGGCTCCGGCCGCGAAGAAGGGCGGCAAGGCCTCCGGCCTGCTCAAGTCGAGCGCCGTGATGGCGGCGGGCACGCTGGTCTCCCGGCTGACGGGCTTCATCCGTTCGGCGATGATCGTCTCGGCACTGGGCGTCGGTCTGCTCGGCGACACGTTCCAGGTGGCTTACCAACTGCCGACGATGATCTACATCCTGACCGTCGGCGGCGGCCTCAACTCCGTCTTCGTACCGCAGCTGGTGCGAGCCATGAAGGAGGACGACGACGGGGGCGAGGCCTTCGCCAACCGGTTGTTGACGCTGGTCATGGCGGCCCTCGGTGCGCTCACCGTGCTCGCGGTAGTCAGCGCACCCCTCCTGATCCGCCTGCTGTCCCCGTCGGTGGCGAACGACCCGGCGGCCGACCAGGTCGGCATCACCTTCGTCCGTTACTTCGTGCCCTCGATCTTCTTCATGGGCATCCACGTGGTGATGGGACAGGTCCTCAACGCACGCGGGAAGTTCGGCGCGATGATGTGGACGCCGGTCCTGAACAACATCGTCATCATCGTGACCCTCGGCATGTTCATCTGGGTGTACGGCACCTCGGCCGACTCCGGGATGAAGGTGTCGACCATCCCGGCCGAGGGCCAGCGGCTTCTCGGCATCGGCATCCTGCTCGGTCTCGTCGTCCAGGCTCTCGCGATGATCCCCTACCTGCGCGAGACCGGCTTCAGGCTGCGGCTGCGCTTCGACTGGCGCGGGCACGGCCTCGGCAAAGCGGCGACGCTCGCCAAGTGGACCGTTCTCTTCGTACTCGCCAACCAGGCCGGCGCGATCGTCGTGACGCAGCTGTCCACCGCGGCGGGCAAGCACTCGCCCGTCGACGGCACCGGCTTCTCCGCCTACGCCAACGCCCAGCTGATCTGGGGCCTGCCGCAGGCCATCATCACCGTCTCCCTGATGGCCGCCCTGCTCCCGCGGATCTCCCGCTCCGCCTCCGAGGGCGACGGCGGCGCCGTCCGCGACGACATCTCCCAGGGCCTGCGCACCACGGCCGTCGCGATCGTCCCGGTCGCCTTCGGCTTCGTCTCGCTCGGCATCCCGATGTGCACGCTGATCTTCGGCTCCTCGGGCACCAGTGAGGCGACGAACATGGGCTACATGCTGATGGCCTTCGGCCTCGGCCTGATCCCGTACTCCGTCCAGTACGTCGTCCTGCGTGCCTTCTACGCCTACGAGGACACCCGGACACCCTTCTACAACACGGTCATCGTCGCCGCCGTCAACGCCGGCGCCTCGGCCCTGTGCTACTTCCTGCTGCCCGCCCGGTGGGCGGTGATCGGCATGGCCGCCGCGTACGGCCTCGCCTACGCCATCGGCGTCGGCGTCGCCTGGAACCGGCTGCGCAAACGCCTCGGCGGCGACCTCGACGGCTCGCACGTGCTGCGCACCTACGCGCGGCTGTGCATCGCCTCCGTGCCGGCCGCGCTCATCAGCGGCGCAGCCTGCTACGCCGTCGGGCACGCTCTGGGCCAGGGCGTCGTCGGCTCGTTCGCGGCGCTGGTGGCCGGCGGCGTCCTGCTGTTCGGCGTCTTCTTCGTCGCCGCCCGGCGGATGCGGATCGAGGAGCTGAACTCCCTCGTCGGAATGGTCCGCGGGCGGCTGGGACGTTGAGGCGAGGGTAGGCGCACAACCATCGGCCAAGGCTGTGTGTCGTGCATAGCAGCGGACTGTGGGCACAATTGGTTTCGGCGCTGGACAACGCGCGACGGATGGGGAGGCAGGAGCGGCGGTGGCGGAACGGAGCACGGCTGCCGTCGAGGTGGCAGACAACAGCGGTGACGAACCGCTGACCGCCGAGGCGGACCAGGCCACGGCCGACGGGGTGGCCAAGATGCGGGAGCGGGACACGGACATCGACGAGGCGCAGAAGGACGGCGGGACCGAGCGTCCCGAGACCAGGAGCACACCGCCCGAACTCCACAGCGGCCACAAGCTGGCCGGGCGCTACCGCCTCGAGGAGTGCGTCACCCGTCTGGACGGGTTCAGCAGCTGGCGGGCGGTGGACGAGAAGCTCCGCCGGGCCGTCGGCGTGCACATCCTTCCCGCCTACCACGCGCGTGCCCGCTCCGTACTGGCCGCGGCGCGCTCCTCCGCCCTGCTCGGTGACCCCCGTTTCGTCCAGGTACTCGACGCCGTCGAGGAGGACGACCTCGTCTACGTCGTCCACGAATGGCTCCCCGACGCCACCGAACTCACCACCCTGCTGTCCGCCGGCCCGCTGGAACCGCATGACGCCTACCAGCTGGTCAGCCAGGTCGCCTCCGCCATGGCCACGGCGCACCGCGAGGGCCTGGCCCATCTGCGCCTGAACCCCAACGCCGTTCTGCGCACCTCCACCGGCCAGTGGCGCATCCGCGGCCTCGCCGTGAACGCCGCGCTGCGGGGCATCAGCTCCGACACCCCGCAGCGCACCGACACCGAGGCGATCGGCGCCCTGCTGTACGCCGCGCTCACCCAGCGCTGGCCCTACGACAACGACGCCTACGGCCTGTCCGGCCTCCCCAAGGACATCGGTCTCATCGCCCCCGACCAGGTCCGCGCCGGCATCCACCGCGGCCTGTCCGAGCTCGCCATGCGCGCCCTCGTCAACGACGGCGCCACCGCCTCCCGCCACGAGTCGCCGTGCACCACCCCCGAGGAACTGGTGAAGGCGATCGGCGAGATGCCGCGCATCCGCCCGCCGGAGCCCTCGTTCACCAGCCCGCCGGAGTACCAGAGCACGTCGTACCAGCAGGGTGCCTACGGGCGTCCGACGCCGCGCCCCGGTGTCCCCCAGCCGGTCCCGGCCCCGCCGCCCCCGTTGCAGAGCCGCACCGGCAAGGCCCTGAAGTGGGCCGTCTCGGCGCTTCTCATCGCCGCGCTCGGCCTGGGGAGCTGGCAGCTCGCCGACGCCCTGATGGACCAGGGCGGCAAGTCCGGCAAGGACACCCAGACCCAGACGCAGGACGGCAACGACAAGAAGAACCATCTGCCGAAGCCGGCCCTGCCGATAAAGATCCAGGATGCCCGGGAGTACGTCGCCAGCGGTGACGCCCAGGCCCCGCAGGACGTCGGCAACACCTACGACGACGACACGTCGACGTACTGGCGGACCAGGCGCTACAACGACGGTCCGCAGTTGGCCCCGTACAAGCCGGGTGTGGGCATCGTCTACGACCTCGGCTCGTCGCAGACGGTCGGCACCGCGTCCATAGGCCTGCGCTACGGCGGCACCCGGACCAAGGTCCACCTCTACGCCACGGACTCCTTGTCCCCCTCGACCGGTGTCGACGGGATGCAGGAGATCGGAACCGCGACCACCGACGGGACCTCCCTCACGGTGAAGGCGTCGAAGCCCGTGAAGACGCGGTACGTGCTGCTGTGGATCACGGACGTGCCCATGGCGCCCGGTGACGGCTACAGCGGAGCCGGTTACAAGCAGGCTCTCACCGAAGTGAAGTTCACGGGCTGACGTCTCACTGAGGGGGAGGGCCCGATGGGGGACGACACCGGCTACGGCGACACGAACGACCAGGATCTCCTGTCCCGTCATGTGGCGGGTGACCACGACGCCTTCGGTGAGCTGGTGCGCCGCCACCGCGATCGCCTCTGGGCCGTCGCCCTGCGCACGCTGGGGGACCGCGAGGAGGCCGCCGACGCCGTGCAGGACGCGTTCGTCGCCGCCTACCGGGCCGCCCACACCTTCCGCGGCCAGTCGGCTGTCACCACCTGGCTGCACCGGATCACCGTGAACGCCTGTCTGGACCGGGCCCGCAAGGCGGCCGTCCGCAAAACCTCGCCCGTGGACGACACCGAGCGGCTGGAACACCTGCTGGAGCCGCACGAGTCAGCCTCGGCGCCCGCCGAGCGCAATGACGTGCAACGCCAGCTCGTCGAGGCGCTGGGCACCCTGCCGCCCGACCAGCGGGCCGCCCTGGTACTCGTGGACATGCAGGGCTACCCGGTCGCCGAGGCCGCCCGCATCCTCGACGTGCCCACCGGGACGGTGAAGAGCCGTTGCGCCCGGGGCAGGGCCAGACTCCTGCCGCTGCTCACGCACCTGCGGCCGCAGCGCGCCGGAAAGGAGCTGGACGCGGAACGGAACCGGGCGCAGGGGACATCCGTCCCACCGGCGGAGAGTCCCGGGAGTCCCGGCTCCAGGGACCCCGGGCCAAGTGATTCAGCTGCTGTGAAGGGCGGAGGTGGGCGATCGTGACATCCACGACGGGCACGGCCGGACACCCGGACGTCACCGAGATCTCCGACCTCACCGAAGGCCTGCTCGCGCCCGTCCGGGCCGAGGAGCTGCGCCGGCACCTGGACGGCTGCGCGCCGTGCGCCGACGTGCACACCTCGCTCGAGGAGATCCGGAGTCTGCTCGGCACGCTGGACGGCCCGCAGGAGATGCCCCGCGACATCGCCGACCAGATCGACGCTGCCCTGGCCGCCGAGAGCGTCGCCACGCGTTCCGGCGCCACCGAGACCGCGCATGTTTCACGTGAAACACCGGCTGTGAAGCGCCCTGCGGGCCGCGCCCGCACCTCCAGTAGCGGCCCGGGTCGCAAGACCCGCGCACCTCGCGGCCGCCGCAGGATCGCCCTTCTCGGTACCGCCTTCACCGTCGCCGCGCTCGGAGTCGCCTCGGTCGTGCTGGTGTCCCTGCACGACGACAAGGGGCCGGACTCCACCGCTCACGGCCGGCCGAGCACCGTAGCGGACACCTTCTCCGAGGGAACACTGGAGAAGCAGGTGTCCGGCCTGCTCGCCGAGGCGCCCAAATCCTCAGGGCCCGCCCGCCCCCCGCACAGCTTCGGCGTGGAGTCGGACAAGGGCAGCGACAGGCCGCACGTCTTCAAGAGCGAGCCCACTGTCTCGGTCCCCGCCTGCGTCCGCCAGGGCATCAACAGCACCGCGTCCCCGCTCGCGGCCAAGGCCGGCACCTACGACGGCAACGACGCCTATCTTGTCGTCCTGCCCGACGCGAAGGGCAACCCCACCCGGGTCACGGCCTACCTCGTCGACGCGACCTGTGTGCACCACCCCGCCACCCCCGCCAAGGTCCTGCTGGACCGCTCCTACCCGCGTTCCTGAAGGCCCGGACGCTCGGTCACGGCACTGCGCGGCATCCCGTACTCCGGAGCACTTGCGTGTGCGCCGACCCAGCGGGAATGCGCGCCCCTTAGGATCCGTTGGGTGGGGTGAGAGCAGAGAGAAGGGCTCCCACCGGCCGTAGGGACACAGTCCAGAGACGAGGAATCAAGCCGTGAGCGACGTCCGAAACGTGATCATCATCGGCTCCGGGCCTGCCGGCTACACGGCGGCGCTCTACACCGCGCGTGCCTCGCTGAAGCCGCTGGTGTTCGAGGGCGCCGTCACCGCGGGCGGTGCGCTGATGAACACCACCGAGGTGGAGAACTTCCCGGGCTTCCGCGACGGCATCATGGGTCCCGAGCTGATGGACAACATGCGCGCCCAGGCCGAGCGTTTCGGCGCCGAGCTGGTGCCGGACGACGTCGTCTCCGTCGACCTGACGGGTGAGATCAAGACCGTCACGGACACCGAGGGCACGGTGCACCGGGCGAAGGCCGTCATCGTCACCACCGGCTCGCAGCACCGCAAGCTGGGTCTGCCGAACGAGGACGCGCTGTCCGGCCGGGGCGTCTCCTGGTGTGCCACCTGTGACGGTTTCTTCTTCCGCGACCAGGACATCGCCGTGATCGGCGGCGGCGACACCGCGATGGAGGAGGCCACCTTCCTCTCGCGCTTCGCCAAGTCCGTGACGATCGTGCACCGCCGGGACACCCTGCGCGCGTCCAAGGCGATGCAGGAGCGCGCCTTCGCCGACCCGAAGATCAAGTTCATCTGGGACAGCGAGGTGGCCGAGATCCAGGGCGAGCAGAAGCTGTCCGGGCTGAAGCTTCGGAACCTCAAGACGGGCGAGCTCTCGGACCTCCCGGTGACGGGTCTGTTCATCGCGATCGGCCACGACCCGCGGACCGAGCTGTTCAAGGGCCAGCTGGACCTGGACGAGGAGGGCTACCTCAAGGTGCAGTCCCCCTCGACGCGCACCAACCTGACGGGTGTCTTCGGCGCCGGCGACGTCGTCGACCACACCTACCGCCAGGCCATCACTGCGGCAGGCACCGGCTGTTCCGCCGCTCTCGACGCAGAGCGTTTCCTCGCCGCCCTCTCGGACAACGAGCAGAAGGCGGAGCCCGAGAAGAGCACTGTCTGACCTTCCCACCCACCCCACCGCACCGAACGAGTTAAGGAGCCTGCCGTGGCCGGCACCCTGAAGAACGTGACCGACGCTACCTTCGACGAGGACGTCCTCAAGAGCGACAAGCCCGTCCTGGTGGACTTCTGGGCCGCCTGGTGTGGCCCGTGCCGTCAGATCGCCCCCTCCCTGGAAGCGATCGCCGCCGAGCATGGCGACAAGATCGAGATCGTCAAGCTCAACATCGACGAGAACCCGGCCACGGCGGCCAAGTACGGCGTGATGTCGATCCCGACGCTGAACGTCTACCAGAACGGCGAGGTGGCCAAGACCATCGTCGGTGCCAAGCCGAAGGCCGCGATCGTCCGCGACCTCGAGGACTTCATCAGCGAGTGACGCGACAAGCCGTCGCATACGACGACGCATGTTTCACGTGAAACACGAGTGGGCCAGCCCGTCCGGGCCGGCCCACTCGGTTTTACGGGCGTGTCTTCCTCCCCCGCTTTCTCCACCTGTTGCTCAGCTTCCTAGAGCGGTCGTAGCGCCGGTTCCTTCTGCACTGCTCCGAGCAATCGGTCGAGGGCCATCTCCACGTCTTCCTTCCAAGAGAGTGTGGAGCGCAGCTCCAGCCGCAGTCGTGGATGCGCGGGATGGTGCCGGACCGTCTTGAAGCCCACCGCCAGCAGATGGTCCGCCGGCAGGATGCAGGCGGGTTCCTCCCAGCGAGCGTCCCCGAAGGCCTCGATGGCCTTGAAGCCCCGCCGCAGCAGATCCTTGGCGACCGTCTGGACCATTACGCGACCCAGCCCCTGTCCCCGGTAGCCCGGCATGATGAAGGCGGTCATCAGCTGCACCGCGTCCGAGGAGACGGGGCTCGTGGGGAACGCCGCGGAGCGGGGCACATAAGCCGGGGGAGCGTAGAGGACGAACCCGACCGGGACGTCGTCGACATAGACCACCCGGCCGCAGGAGCCCCAGTCCAGCAGCACGGCGGAGATCCATGCCTCCTTCTCGGCGGCGGCTCTGTTCTCCTTCAGCGCGGCCTCTCCGCTGACGGGGTCCAACTCCCAGAAGACGCACCCGCGGCAGCGCTGGGGGATGTCCGGAAGGTTGTCCAGTGTGAGCGGCAGCAGCCTGCGACCCATGAGGGCTGATCCTCGCTTCCTGCGCCTGCGGCGTCGCGAGCGGCGCCGCACCATGAGCGCCCCCCGGTGGATATGCCATGCCCGATCGCATCGTAACCGTGACGCGATCTCCTCAACACCGACGGACAGCAAAGAGCGGGCCGTGTTCCGGTACAACCGGTCACGACCCGCTCCCGCCGGGCGACTGGGCCGAGAGCCCGCGTTTCCCGCGGTCTCAGGCGTCCTCTTCCGTCTCCTCCGGACCACCGTCCAGAAGGCTCTTCTGCAACACCGGGCCCTCGCCCGGCGCCAGGGTGCCGAGGATGCGCTCCAGGTCCTCCATGGAGGCGAACTCGACGGTGATCTTGCCCTTCTTCTGCCCCAGGTCCACCTTCACCCGGGTCTCGAAGCGGTCAGACAGACGTGTCGCGAGATCCGACAGGGCCGGGGAGACCCGACCGCCGGCGCGCGGGCCCTTGGAGCGCTGCGCCGCCTTGGGCCGCGACCCCATCAGGGTCACGATCTCCTCGACCGCGCGCACGGACAGGCCCTCGGCCACGATCCGGTGAGCCAGCCGGTCCTGCTCCTCCGAGTCCTCCACCGAGAGCAGCGCCCGCGCATGACCGGCGGAGAGCACTCCGGCGGCGACCCGGCGCTGCACCGCAGGCGAGAGCTTCAGCAGACGCAGGGTGTTGGAGACCTGGGGGCGGGAGCGTCCGATCCGGTCCGCCAGCTGGTCGTGGGTGCAGTTGAAGTCCTTCAGCAGCTGGTCGTAGGCGGCTGCCTCTTCCAGCGGATTGAGCTGAGCCCGGTGCAGGTTTTCCAGCAGGGCGTCCAGAAGGAGCTTCTCGTCGTCCGTGGCCCGCACGATCGCCGGGATCGCCTCCAGCCCCGCCTCACGGCAGGCCCGCCAGCGCCGCTCGCCCATGATGAGCTCATAGCGCTCCGGGCCGAGCTGCCGTACGACGACGGGCTGGAGGAGGCCGACCTCCTTGATGGAGGTGATCAGCTCGGCCAGCGCGTCCTCGTCGAAGACCTCACGAGGCTGACGCGGGTTCGGTGTGATGGCGTCGAGGGGGATCTCGGCGAAGTGCGCACCCATCGGAGGCGCGGGAAGCTCCGCCGCACCGCTCGGCGACGGCTCCTCTGTTTCACGTGAAACAGGCGGCAGCGCGGCCACCCGAGCAGCGGCCACTCCCCGGTCGCCGCGTTCCGCGGTCAGCACTGGGACCGCCGTGGGAGAGGTTGAAGCAACACTCCCCGCGGTCGCCTGAGCCGGCGTCTTCTCCCCGGTCGGGGCAGCAGGGATCAGCGCGCCGAGGCCACGGCCCAACCCCCTCCGTCGCTCGCTCACTGAATGCCCTCCACCATGCTCGGGTCGCTCTGAGCGCCGATGTGAGCGTGGGTGGCGTCATAGCTGACACCTACGCCCCTCAGCGCGATTTCTCGTGCCGCCTCAAGGTATGAGAGGGCACCGCTCGAACCTGGATCGTAAGTCAGCACCGTCTGGCCGTAGCTGGGCGCCTCGGAGATACGGACGGAGCGGGGGATGCTGGTCCGCAGGACCTCGTCGCCGAAGTGGGTGCGGACTTCCTCCGCGACCTGAGAGGCAAGGCGCGTCCGACCGTCGTACATGGTGAGCAGGATGGTCGAGACGTGCAGCGTGGGGTTCAGATGCCCGCGCACCAGGTCCACGTTGCGCAGGAGCTGTCCAAGGCCCTCCAGGGCGTAGTACTCGCACTGGATCGGGATGAGGACTTCCTCGCCGGCGACCAGCGCGTTGACGGTCAGCAGGCCGAGCGAGGGCGGGCAGTCGATGAGGATGTAGTCCAGCGGCTGCTCATAGGCCTGGATCGCCCGCTGGAGCCGGCTCTCGCGTGCGACCAGGGACACCAGCTCGATCTCCGCACCGGCGAGATCGATCGTGGCGGGGGCGCAGAAGAGACCTTCGACATCGGCGACGGGCTGGACGACCTCAGCCAGCGGCCTGCTCTCCACCAGTACGTCATAGATGGAGGGGACCTCGGCGTGGTGGTCGATTCCCAGTGCCGTGGACGCGTTGCCCTGCGGGTCGAGGTCGATCACCAGGACACGGCCGCCGTGCAGGGCCAGGGAGGCGGCGAGGTTGACCGTCGTCGTGGTCTTGCCCACCCCCCCCTTCTGGTTGGCGACCACGATGATGCGGGTCTGTTCCGGGCGCGGCAGTCCATCGCCTGCCCGGCCGAGAGCCTCGACCGCCAGTTGGGCGGCACGACCGATGGGAGTGTCGTCCATAGGGGGCGGTGTTTCACGTGAAACATGCTCCCCCATGGACTCGGTACGGGGACCGGGGACCGGATCGGTCATCGGTCCCGCGATGTTGGCGTCGGACCGCAAGGATTCACTCTCCTCGACTTCAGGCTCGCAATGAACAGAGCCTCCCATGCCTTCGGGGTCGCGAACCAGTGAGGCCTGGCGTTCTGTGGAGAAATCCACCTCTGTGGACAACTCCGCTACCTCTCCGAGTGAACCGAGAGGCTTGCGATCGCGCGGTTGGGCCGCAGCGCGGCCACGGTTGATGATGCCGTGCAGCAGAGAGCGACGTTTCACGTGAAACACGATGCACAGCGACGGGGTCCGAACTGTCGCGACACTCCGTCATGGGACGGTTCGGCAGCTTGTGTGGAGTACGTCCGACCGACGGGCCGGCACTCCGCGCGCCGTGTGCGCCAAGTGCCGAACGGACCAACACCGACGGCGCCTTCCCGGATGGGTCGGAACCGCGCGGAGCGGCGCCTCCCCGAACGGACCAGCAGCCCCGGCCCACTCCTCGTCCCGAACGGACCAGCAGCCCCGGCCCACTCCTCGTCCCGAACGGACTAGCGGCGTCGGCGCGCCCGCCCTGTCCGGGCGGCCTTCGCACGCTTGGCCGCGAAACGCACACCGCCGGGGCTCTCCCCGACCTCGACGCGCACCACGGTGGACAAGGGGTCCACGACGCCCTCGCCCACCTGGAGGACGGAGGTCTCCACCGCACCGAGCTTGGCCAGGGCGGTGGCCGCGCTTTTCAGCTCCTCCTCGGCCGTGTCCCCCTTGAGAGCGAGCATTTCGCCGTACGGGCGCAGCAGCGGGATGCCCCAGGCGGCGAGCCGGTCCAGCGGTGCGACCGCGCGAGCGGTGACCACATGGACCGGTGTGAGTTTGCCCATGACCTCCTCGGCACGCCCCCGGACGACAGTGACGTGGTCGAGGCCCAGCAGTTCGACGACCTCGGTCAGGAAGTTGGTGCGCCGCAGCAGCGGCTCCAGCAGCGTGATCTTGAGGTCCTCCCGGACCAGGGCCAGAGGAATGCCCGGCAGGCCGGCTCCGGAGCCGACGTCGCACACCGTCACCCCCTCGGGCACCACCTCGGAGAGCACCGCGCAGTTCAGCAGGTGCCGCTCCCACAGGCGCGGCACCTCCCGCGGGCCGATGAGACCTCGCTGCACTCCGGCCTCGGCCAGGAGCTCGGCGTACCGGACCGCGTCGGCGAAGCGATCACCGAATACGTCACGTGCCTGCTCGGGCGCAGGGGGGAGCTCCGCTGCCTCCGTCACGGGGGACCGTCCTTCCGTACCGCATCAGCGCCAGCGGCGCCGACCACCAGAATCCTCAGGCTGACAAAGTTCCGGCCCCGCCTGCGCAACAGACGGGGCCGGTGAACGTGGTACCGCTCAGGCGGGAAGCACGACGACGAAGCGCTGCGGCTCCTCGCCCTCGGACTCGCTGCGCAGGCCGGCGGCCTTGACCGCGTCGTGCACCACCTTGCGCTCGAAGGGGCTCATCGGCTTGAGCTTCACGGACTCGCCGCTGGCCTTGACCTCGGCCGCGGCCTTGGCGCCGAGCTCGGACAGCTCAGCCCGCTTCTTGGCGCGGTAGCCGGAGATGTCCAGCATCAGGCGGCTCCGGTCGCCGGTCTCCCGGTGCACGGCCAGACGCGTCAGCTCCTGGAGCGCCTCCAGCACCTCGCCGTCCCGTCCGACCAGCTTCTGCAGGTCCCGGCTGCCGGTGTCGCTGATGATCGAGACAGAGGCGCGGTCGGCCTCGACATCCATGTCGATGTCGCCGTCGAGGTCGGCGATGTCCAGCAGACCCTCGAGGTAGTCGGCCGCGATCTCGCCCTCCTGCTCCAGGCGGGTCAGGGCGTCTGCCCCCTCGGCAGCGGCGGAGGTGGTGCCTTCCGTCACGGGATGGGCTCCTTCTTACTTCTTGGACGGGGACTTGGGCCGCTGCGGACCCTTGCGCTGACCGGACTGGGCCTTGCTCCGGGCACCATTGCCGGGCTTGGGAGCGGCCTTGCCGTTCGCGGTGGGCGGGGCGTCCTGCGGCTCGGTGGACTTGGTCAGCGACGTCGTCGGCTCGGACTCTGGGTCACCGGCTCCGGCCGCCTTCGGTCCGCCCGACTGGCGCTGGGCCTTGGTCTGCCGCTTGGGCTGCTGCCGCCTGGGCGTGGCGCCGGTGGCGGGCTCGGTGGTCGTCGTGCCGTCCTCGGACTGGACGGTCACGGCGCCGTCGCTCTTCACCACGGTGCCGTCGGGCTGGGCGGTCAGGCCCGCCTTGTTCAGACCGTTGATGAACTTGCGCTCGAACTCGTTGCGGTCGCGGCCCTTGGCGACGATCGCCTTGACGATGGCCTTCTCGCCCCGGCCGCGGGTCTTGCCGTGGTGCGTGACGTGCTTGAGCAGCCGGTCCAGGTAGGAGGCCTGGGCCTTGGAACCCGGGGTCGGGTTGTTGTGGATCACGTACATCTGCTGGCCCATGGTCCACACGTTGGTGGTCAGCCAGTAGACGAGGACACCGACCGGGAAGCGGATGCCGAAGAAGGCGAACATGATGGGGAAGACGTACATCAGCATCTTCTGCTGCTGCATGAACGGCGTCTTCACCGTGGTGTCGACGTTCTTCGTCATCAGCTGACGCTGCGTGTAGAACTGCGACGCCGACATCAGGACGATCATGAGGGCGGTGACGACCCGCACGTCGGTCAGCGACGCGCCGAGCTTGGCCACCGTGTCGGCGCCGTCCAGGAACTTCGCGGCCAGCGGGGCGCCGAAGATGTGCGCCTGGCGGGCGCTGGCGAGCTGGGCGTCGTTGATGTAGCCGATCTTGTTGCCCGACGCGATGCCGTTGAGCACGTGGTACAGGGCGAAGAAGAACGGGGACTGCGCCAGGATGGGAAGGCACGAGGAGAGCGGGTTGGTTCCCGCCTCCTTGTACAGCTTCATCATCTCTTCGGACTGACGCTGCTTGTCGTTCTTGTAGCGCTCCTGGATCTTCTTCATCTCGGGCTGGAGCGTCTGCATGGCCCGGGTCGCCTTGATCTGCTTCACGAAGAGCGGGATCAGGCAGATGCGGATCAGGATCACCAGGGACACGATGGACAGGCCCCAGGCCCACCCGGTGTCAGGCCCGAAGATCGCCCCGTACACCTTGTGGAACTGGACGATGACCCATGAGACGGGCCAGGTGATGAAACTGAAGAGGCTGGCAATCGTGTCCACTAATCATGCTCCTTGGGCATGGGACGAGGTCTCTGCGGCCGGGCTCGACGGCATACTCCCGTCGGTGGCCGGTTCGGCGGCGGAGGGCCCGCCCCTGCGCGCACGCCAGGCGCCGCGCAGCATTTCGTGCCACCGCGGACGCTTGCGCGGCGGGACATGGTCCACGCCACCGAGCGACCACGGATTGCACCGCAGGATGCGCCAGGCGGTGAGTGCCGTGCCCTTGATCGCACCGTGCCGGTCGATGGCCGTGTAGCCGTAGTGGGAACACGACGGGTAGTACTTGCACACCGGCCCCAGCAGCGGACTGATCGTCCACTGGTACAGCTTGATCAGGGCCAGCAGCGGGTACTTCATCGTGCGCCCCCTCCCAGCAGTCGTTGAAGGGCGGCATCCAGGTCTCGGGCCAGCTGTGCGTGCTCGGCGTCACCCGAGCCGGGCAGCGCTCGTACGACTACCAGGCTACCGGGGGGCAGCAGGGTGACCCGGTCGCGCATCAGATGGCGAAGTCTGCGCTTCACCTTGTTGCGCACGACGGCTCCCCCCACTGCCTTGCTCACGACGAAACCCGCACGTGTCGGGGGAGCGCTCTCCCCTGGCGCGTGCGGGTCCGTGGCACCGCTACGAAGGTGGACGACGAGGAGTGGGCGTCCTGCCCGGCGCCCTCGTCGTACCGCGGTCGCGAAGTCCTCGCGCCGCCTCAGCCGGTTCTCGGTAGGCAGCACGATGTCATGACCTGATCGGGATCAGGCGGACAGGCGGGCGCGACCCTTGCTACGGCGGGACGCGAGAATCGCGCGGCCGGCACGGGTGCGCATACGCAGCCGGAAGCCGTGGGTCTTCGCGCGACGACGGTTGTTCGGCTGGAAGGTGCGCTTGCTCACTCGGGGGCTCCAGAAAGAATCGGTAGGTGGCGGGGTGCCGTCCTGGCTGTCACCGTGCGCCCACGAGTAGCTCGCAGTCACGCCCGTGTGCACCGCTTACCGATCACCTTGACGCGATCTGTGCCCTTCGGAGGCAGGCGGCAGCAGCCATCGACAACTCGACCTGGTTACGGTACGCGCGGCCGGGCCGTCCGGTCAAACCGGCTGACGGCGGGGGACACTGTCCACAGCCTGGGGACAACAACTTGAACCGTACCGGCCGCGCTGACTACCGTGGCTGGTCTCCCATTCGTTCCCTTGTCCCCCGTTTAGATCCCGACCCGTCCCGAACCACACGTTCGTGGGACCCCGTGAGAGAGCGTGCCCTGTGGCTGACGTACCTGCCGATCTTGCCGCAGTGTGGCCACGAGTTCTCGAACACCTCCTCGGGGAGGGGCGCGGGCAGGGGGTCGAGACGAAGGACGAGCACTGGATCCGCCGCTGCCAGCCCCTCGCGCTGGTCGCCGACACCGCGCTGCTCGCCGTGCCGAACGAGTTCGCGAAGAACGTGCTGGAGGGGCGCCTCGCCCCGATCGTCAGTGAGACGCTGAGCCGCGAGTGCGGCCGGCCGATCCGCATCGCGATCACCGTCGACACTTCGGTCGGTGAGTCCCGGCCCCCCGCGCCGCCGGCGCCCCAGCAGCGCTACGAGGAGCAGGAACTGCCCACCGGCCAGGGCGGTTACGAGGGGTACGGGCGCCGTCGGCCCGACCACCGCGGCGAGGGCCACCGCCCCGGCCGCGGCGACCAGCCCCAGGGCGCGCCCGGCGACCGCGGCGACCAGGTGCCGCCCTCGCGCAGCGGCCCCCAGCAGTCCGACGGCACGGACGCGCTGCCCACGGCCCGCCCGGCCTACCCGTCGGAGTACGCGGAGTACCAGCGTCCCGAACCCGGCGCCTGGCCGCGCCCCGGCCAGGACGACTACGGCTGGCAGCAGCAGCGGCTCGGCTTCCCGGAGCGGGACCCGTACGCCTCGCCCGCCCAGGAGCCGTACGGCACGCGCGACGGGTACGGCCAGCAGGACACGTACGGCCGCCAGGACGGCTACGGCTCGCAGGACTCCTACGGCGGACAGGACGCGTACGGGTCCTCCAAGGACTCCTACGCCCAGCAACAGGACTACCGGCCCAGGCCGATGGAGCGCCCCGCCTACGAACAGTCGCGCTCGGACTACGAGTCCTCCCGCGGCGACTACGAACAGCGGGACTACGACCAGCGGGACGGCGGCCGCCGCGAGCTGCCCGAGCCGTCGGCCGGCTCCGGGCACGGTCCCCGGGGCGGTCCCGGCGGCCCGAACCAGCCCGGCCACGGCACGTCCGGCCCCTCGGGCGCACCGGCCAAACCGACGCCCGGGCCGGGCGAGCCGACGGCGCGGCTGAACCCGAAGTACCTCTTCGACACGTTCGTCATCGGCGCGTCCAACCGCTTCGCGCACGCTGCGGCGGTCGCGGTCGCCGAGGCGCCGGCCAAGGCGTACAACCCGCTGTTCATCTACGGTGAGTCGGGCCTCGGCAAGACGCACCTGCTGCACGCGATCGGGCACTACGCGCGCAGCCTGTACCCGGGCACGCGCGTGCGGTACGTCAGCTCTGAGGAGTTCACCAACGAGTTCATCAACTCCATCCGCGACGGCAAGGGCGACAGCTTCCGCAAGCGCTACCGCGAGATGGACATCCTGCTCGTCGACGACATCCAGTTCCTCGCGGACAAGGAGTCGACGCAGGAGGAGTTCTTCCACACCTTCAACACCCTGCACAACGCGAACAAGCAGATCGTGCTGTCCAGCGACCGGCCGCCCAAGCAACTGGTGACGCTGGAGGACCGGCTGCGCAACCGCTTCGAGTGGGGCCTGATCACCGACGTCCAGCCGCCCGAGCTGGAGACGCGCATCGCGATCCTGCGCAAGAAGGCGGTGCAGGAGCAGCTCAACGCCCCGCCGGAGGTGCTGGAGTTCATCGCCTCGCGGATCTCGCGCAACATCCGCGAGCTGGAGGGCGCGCTGATCCGGGTGACGGCGTTCGCCTCCCTCAACCGGCAGCCGGTGGACCTGGGGCTGACGGAGATCGTCCTCAAGGACCTCATCCCCGGCGGCGAGGACTCGACCCCGGAGATCACCGCGACGGCGATCATGGCGTCGACCGCGGACTACTTCGGCCTCACGGTGGACGACCTGTGCGGGACCTCGCGCGGCCGTCAGCTGGTCACCGCCCGGCAGATCGCCATGTACCTGTGCCGTGAGCTGACCGATCTGTCGCTGCCGAAGATCGGTGCGCAGTTCGGCGGGCGCGACCACACGACCGTCATGCACGCCGACCGCAAGATCCGGGCGCTGATGGCGGAGCGGCGCTCCATCTACAACCAGGTCACCGAGCTGACCAACCGCATCAAGAACGGCTGACGACGGCCGGCCGGTCCGGCACGGTCGCAGGGCGCTCCGGGGTCTCCGGGGCGCCTTTCGCCGTTGCGGGGGTCTCCGGGGCGCGTCTCGCCGTTCCGGCGGCGAGGAGGGGCACCGGTCCTCTGGGCCGCCCGCGGCCTCCCCGGGGCCCAGGAACGCCCACAGCCCTCGTGAGGACACCCCGCGACCGCCCCCCGCTGCTCCGGCCCTCCCCACCGGCCCGCGTACACGCCTCCGACGGCCTCTCCATGGCGCCTCGCGACGCTTCCGAGGGCCGCTCGCCCCCAGGCGCCCGTGTCAACGCCGCCCTCCGTTGTTCGATTTCAGGGTGCGGTTACGGCCTTCCTCCACAGATTCGGCGACTTTTTTCCGTCCACACGCTGGGGACTGCGAAGTTGTCCAGACTGCGTCCACAGGTCAGCCTGTGAGGAGATCATCATCCCAGCTCAGGTGCCTGTGGATCCGTGGACGAAGGATCTCCACAGGCTGTGGACAAAGCGGCGGTCCACAGGCTGTGCACAAAGTTGTCCACGGGCAACCCACAGGCTGTGGCCGGTTGTCCCCAATGATCGGCCCCTTCTCCACATGGCTGTCCACTGTTCGGCAACGCGACCACCCCGATCACCGCGTCGAGTGAAAGCCGTCACACCAGGCTGCCGGTTTGGGGTGTGGGAAACCCGGGAAAATCTGGGGACGCAGCTGGGGAGAACTGCCCTCAGCCTGTGGGCGAGGTGTGCAGAACTTTCCGTTCTCCACAGAAGCGCCCGGTTGTCCACCGGCTCCACCCACAGGGGCAGTGGACAAAATTTCCGCGCTGAGCTGGGCAAACGTGGTTATCCACCGTATCCACAGGCCCTACTACTACTCCCGACTAGAGAGAGCGTGGAATTCGTTTCGAAGCGGGGCCTGTGCACAACTCGCCGTCTCGAGCCCGGCCGCCCCTCGGAGCGACTTGACCCCGACAGGCACCTACTGTCAGTGGCGTGCGTCAGACTGGTCCCCGGTGTCCTTCCCGCCGCAGTGCGCGGTGACACCGAGTCGGAGGACTCAGAAGCAACAGCAGGAGGCGGCTTACGGTGAAGATCCGGGTGGAACGCGACGTACTCGCGGAGGCAGTGGCCTGGGCGGCACGCAGCCTCCCGGCCCGTCCGCCGGCGCCTGTTCTCGCCGGCCTGCTGCTGAAGGCCGAGGACGGTCAGCTGAGCCTGTCGAGCTTCGACTACGAGGTCTCCGCTCGGGTGTCCGTCGAGGCCGAGGTCGAGGAGGAGGGCACGGTCCTGGTCTCCGGCCGCCTGCTCGCCGACATCTCCCGCGCCCTGCCCAACCGGCCGGTGGAGATTTCCACGGACGGTGTACGGGCGACCGTGGTCTGCGGCTCGTCCCGCTTCACGCTCCACACACTGCCTGTGGAGGAGTACCCGGCGCTGCCGCAGATGCCGAACGCGACGGGCACGGTGCCCGGCGAGGTCTTCGCCTCCGCCGTGCAGCAGGTCGCCATCGCGGCCGGCCGCGACGACACGCTGCCCGTCCTCACCGGCGTACGCATCGAGATCGAGGGCGACACGGTCACGCTGGCCTCCACCGACCGCTACCGCTTCGCGGTCCGCGAGTTCCTGTGGAAGCCGGAGAACCCTGACGTCTCCGCGGTCGCGCTGGTGCCCGCCAAGACGCTCCAGGACACCGCCAAGGCGCTGACCAGCGGCGACAGCGTGATTCTCGCGCTGTCCGGCTCCGGTGCCGGTGAGGGCCTGATCGGCTTCGAGGGCGCGGGCCGGCGGACCACCACGCGGCTGCTGGAAGGCGACCTGCCGAAGTACCGCACGCTGTTCCCGACCGAGTTCAACTCCGTCGCCGTGATCGAGACCGCCCCCTTCGTGGAGGCCGTCAAGCGCGTGGCCCTGGTCGCCGAGCGCAACACCCCGGTGCGGCTGAGCTTCGAGCAGGGGGTGCTCATCCTGGAGGCCGGCTCCAGCGACGACGCACAGGCTGTGGAAAGGGTCGACGCCCAGCTCGACGGCGACGACATCTCCATCGCCTTCAACCCGACGTTCCTGCTGGACGGCCTCAGCGCCATCGACTCGCCGGTGGCCCAGCTGTCCTTCACGACGTCCACCAAGCCCGCCCTGCTCAGTGGCAGGCCCGCGGTGGACGCGGAGGCGGACGACGCCTACAAGTACCTGATCATGCCGGTGCGCCTGAGCGGCTGAGCCTGACGGCCGGGGCGCGGGGGCGTCGTCCACAGGCGCCCCGGACGTCCCGCCGCTGCCCCCGGCGGGCCGCCTGAGCGGCTTGCCGGCCCGGTTCTTTGCCGGTCCGATGGGGGCGTGGGCGTACGCCTTCGTATGAGCGCGTATGCCCACGGATGTGCGCGAGCGTCCGGGTTTAGGCTCGGCCGGGGCACGCGAGTGCCCCCATGCCACGTCGGAACCCCCTAAGGACACAACTGATGGAGCTCGGTCTCGTCGGCCTCGGCAAGATGGGCGGCAACATGCGCGAGCGGATCCGCCGCGCCGGCCACACCGTCATCGGATACGACCGCAATCCCGATCTCGCGGACGTCCACAGCCTCGAGGAGCTTGTGGGCAAGCTGCAGGGCCCGCGCGTGGTCTGGGTGATGGTCCCGGCCGGCGCCCCGACCCAGTCGACCGTCGACGCCCTCGCCGAGCTGCTGGAGCCCGGCGACGTGGTCGTGGACGGCGGCAACTCCCGCTGGACCGACGACGAGAAGCACGCGGAGGAGCTGGCCGCCAAGGGCATAGGCTTCGTGGACTGCGGCGTCTCCGGCGGCGTCTGGGGCCTGGAGAACGGGTACGCGCTGATGTACGGCGGCGACGCCGAGAACGTCGCCAGGGTGCAGCCGATCTTCGACGCGCTGAAGCCGGAGGGCGACTTCGGTTCGGTGCACGCCGGCAAGGTCGGCGCCGGCCACTTCGCCAAGATGGTCCACAACGGCATCGAGTACGCGATGATGCAGGCTTACGCCGAGGGCTGGGAACTCCTGGAGAAGGTCGACTCCGTCGACAACGTCCGTGAGGTCTTCCGCTCCTGGCAGGAGGGCACCGTCATCCGCTCCTGGCTGCTCGACCTCGCCGTCAACGCGCTCGACGAGGACCAGCACCTGGACGGGCTGCGGGGCTTCGCGCAGGACTCCGGCGAGGGCCGGTGGACGGTGGAGGCGGCCATCGACAACGCCGTGCCGCTGCCCGCGATCACGGCCTCGCTGTTCGCGCGGTTCGCCTCCCGCCAGGAGGACTCGCCGCAGATGAAGATGATCGCCGCGCTGCGCAACCAGTTCGGCGGCCACGCCGTGGAGAAGAAGTAGTCCACAGGACCGCACGACGGTCCGCACTGCTGGAGGAGGCCGGCGAAGGTCCATGCACGTCACGCATCTGTCGCTGGCCGACTTCCGCTCGTACGCCCGGGCCGAGGTGCCGCTCGGCCCGGGCGTCACCGCCTTCGTGGGTCCCAACGGGCAGGGCAAGACCAACCTCGTGGAGGCGGTCGGCTACCTCGCCACACTCGGCAGCCACCGGGTCGCCTCCGACGCCCCCCTGGTCCGGATGGGCGCCGAACGAGCGGTGATCCGCGCCCAGGTGCGCCAGGGCGAGCGGCAGCAGCTGGTCGAGCTCGAGCTGAACCCGGGCCGCGCCAACCGGGCCCGTATCAACCGGTCCTCGCAGGTCAGACCGCGTGACGTGCTCGGCATCGTACGGACCGTGCTGTTCGCGCCGGAGGACCTCGCCCTGGTCAAGGGCGACCCCGGGGAGCGGCGCCGTTTCCTGGACGAGCTGATCACGGCCCGCTCGCCGCGCATGGCGGGGGTGCGCTCGGACTACGAGCGGGTGCTCAAGCAGCGCAACACGCTCCTGAAGTCCGCCGCGCTGGCCCGCAGGCACGGCGGCCGCTCCATGGACCTGTCCACGCTGGACGTGTGGGACCAGCACCTCGCGCGCGCGGGCGCCGAACTGCTCGCGCAGCGCCTCGACCTGATCGCGGCGCTCCAGCCGCTGGCCGACAAGGCGTACGAGCAGCTGGCGCCCGGCGGCGGCCCACTCGCACTGGAGTACAAGCCGTCCGCGCCGGGCGAGGCGCACACGCGCGAGGACCTCTACGCGCAGCTGACCGCGGCGCTCGCCGACGCCCGCAAGCAGGAGATCGAGCGGGGCGTCACCCTGGTCGGGCCCCATCGCGACGACCTCCTCCTCAAGCTCGGCCAGCTGCCCGCCAAGGGGTACGCCTCGCACGGCGAGTCCTGGTCGTACGCGCTGGCGCTGCGCCTGGCCTCGTACGACCTGCTGCGCGCCGAGGGCAACGAGCCGGTGCTGATCCTCGACGACGTCTTCGCCGAGCTGGACGCCCGCCGCCGGGAGCGGCTGGCCGAGCTGGTGGCGCCCGGCGAGCAGGTCCTGGTGACCGCCGCGGTGGACGACGACGTGCCGCACGTCCTGGCCGGGGCGCGGTTCACGGTGTCGGACGGGGCGGTGGAGCGCGTATGAACCCCGAGCACGGCCCGGCGGCCGACCGCCCGCAACCGAACCGGAACTCCGCACCGCAGCAGACGACGAGCCCCGGCCCGCAGTCCTCCGCCCCGGTCCCCGGCCCCTCCGCGAACAGCCCGAAGACCCCCAGGGCCCCCGAGCCCTCGGGCGTCGATCTCGCGCGCGTGGCGTTGCGCGCCGCGAAGGAGGCGGCGCGTGCGCGGGGCGACGCGGCGCAGCAGAGGAAGCAGGCGCGACGCGGCGGTCTGCGCTCCGGCGCGCGCGCCGACGGCCGCGATCCCCTGGCGCTCGGCGCCGCGATCAACCGGCTGATCACCGAACGCGGCTGGGAGACCCCCGCGGCGGTGGGCGGCGTGATGGGCCGCTGGCCCCAGATCGTCGGCGTGGACGTGGCCAAGCACTGCGCGCCGGAGCGGTACGACGAGGACGAGCGCGTGCTGACGGTGCGCTGCGACTCGACGGCGTGGGCGACGAACCTGCGCCTCCTCGCGCCGACGCTCGTCGCCCGGCTGAACGAGGACCTCGGCCATGGCGCGGTCCGGCTGATCAAGGTCCTCGGCCCCGGCGGCCCGGTCCGCCGGCACGGTCCCCTGCGCGCTCCGGGCAGCACGGGACCCGGTGACACGTACGGGTGAGGTAACTCACACAGGCAGTTCACGGAGGGCTGCGCGGGGTGCGGAAACCGCCTGCCGCGCGGCCCGTCATGCATCCGCACGCCCTTGCGAATCCGTACCTGACCGCTGAGTAGCGAAGGGTTGACGCCCGGAAGCGCTGAGTGCCGCTGTGAGCCTCTTTGGGCCCCCTTCCGTATATCGGGACCCGTTCAAGACCGGTTCAGGGCGGCACATGCGGACTCAGGTACCCGCAAACCCCCATCACTGTCGGCGCTACCGGTAGACTGGAAGACAATCCCGCCCCGAACGTGGGGACCGTCCGGGAAAAGCTGAGCAACGCTGATCAAGGCTGATCAAGGCTTACCAACGCAACATGCCGCAGCCGCTCCGGCAACCTGCCGCCGAGCCCGGCTCGTGCTGTGCCAGAAAGGGCGCTTCGTGGCCGATTCCGGCAACCCCAACGAGAACATCCCGTCCACCGACGCCGGCGAGAACGGTGCCGCCGCCTCCAGTGGTGAGGTCACGGCCTCGTACGACGCCAGTGCCATCACCGTCCTCGAGGGTCTGGACGCGGTCCGCAAGCGACCCGGTATGTACATCGGCTCGACCGGTGAGCGAGGACTGCACCACCTCGTGTACGAGGTCGTCGACAACTCCGTCGACGAGGCGCTGGCCGGCCACGCGGACACCATCGACGTGACGATCCTCGCCGACGGCGGCGTCCGCGTCGTCGACAACGGCCGCGGCATCCCGGTGGGCATCGTTCCCTCCGAGGGCAAGCCGGCCGTCGAGGTCGTGCTGACGGTGCTGCACGCGGGCGGCAAGTTCGGGGGCGGCGGCTACGCGGTCTCCGGCGGTCTGCACGGCGTGGGCGTCTCCGTGGTGAACGCGCTGTCCTCGAAGGTCTCCGTCGAGGTCAGGACCGACGGGTACCGCTGGACGCAGGACTACAAGATGGGCGTCCCGACGGCCCCCCTGGCGCGGCACGAGGAGACGTCCGAGACCGGCACCTCGGTCACCTTCTGGGCCGACCCGGACATCTTCGAGACCACCGAGTACTCCTTCGAGACGCTGTCGCGGCGCTTCCAGGAGATGGCGTTCCTCAACAAGGGCCTGACGATCCGGCTCACCGACGAGCGCGAGTCGGCGAAGGCCACCTCCGGCGCGGACGAGGCGGGCGCCGACGAGACGGACGAGGTCAAGTCCGTCACGTACCACTACGAGGGCGGCATCGTCGACTTCGTGAAGTACCTCAACTCCCGCAAGGGAGACGTGGTGCACCCCACCGTGATCGACCTGGAGGCCGAGGACAAGGACAAGAGCCTGTCCCTCGAGGTCGCCATGCAGTGGAACGGTGGTTACAGCGAGGGCGTGTACTCCTTCGCCAACATCATCCACACGCACGAGGGCGGCACCCACGAGGAGGGCTTCCGCGCGGCCCTCACCAGCCTGATCAACAAGTACGCGCGCGACAAGAAGCTGCTGCGCGACAAGGACGACAACCTCACGGGCGACGACATCCGCGAGGGCCTGACCGCGATCATCTCGGTCAAGCTGAGCGAGCCGCAGTTCGAGGGCCAGACCAAGACCAAGCTGGGCAACACGGAGGCGAAGACCTTCGTCCAGAAGGCGGTCTACGAACACCTCAACGACTGGCTGGACCGCAACCCGGTCGAGGCGGCGGACATCATCCGCAAGGGCATCCAGGCGGCCACCGCGCGCGTGGCGGCCCGCAAGGCCCGCGACCTCACCCGCCGCAAGGGCCTGCTGGAGTCCGCGTCCCTGCCGGGCAAGCTCTCCGACTGCCAGTCGAACGACCCCACCAAGTGCGAGATCTTCATCGTCGAGGGCGACTCCGCCGGCGGCTCGGCCAAGTCCGGCCGCAACCCGGAGTACCAGGCGATCCTCCCGATCCGCGGCAAGATCCTCAACGTCGAGAAGGCCAGGATCGACAAGATCCTGCAGAACCAGGAGATCCAGGCGCTGATCTCCGCGTTCGGCACCGGCGTGCACGAGGACTTCGACATCGAGAAGCTCCGCTATCACAAGATCATCCTGATGGCGGACGCCGACGTCGACGGCCAGCACATCAGCACCCTGCTGCTGACCTTCCTGTTCCGCTTCATGCGGCCGCTGGTCGAGGCCGGGCACGTGTACCTCTCCCGCCCCCCGCTCTACAAGATCAAGTGGGGCCGGGACGACATCGAGTACGCCTACTCCGACCGCGAGCGCGACGCGCTGATCGAGATGGGCCGCCAGCGCGGCAAGCGCATCCGCGAGGACTCGATCCAGCGCTTCAAGGGTCTCGGCGAGATGAACGCCGAGGAGCTGCGCGTGACCACCATGGACCAGGAGCACCGGGTCCTCGGCCAGGTCACCCTCGACGACGCCGCCCAGGCCGACGACCTGTTCTCGGTCCTGATGGGCGAGGACGTCGAGGCCCGCCGCCAGTTCATCCAGCGCAACGCCAAGGACGTCCGCTTCCTCGACATCTGAGTCGGTCTCAGCTGACCGCACCAGGAAGGATCCTCACCAGCAATGGCCGACGAGAACACTCCAGTCACCCCTGAACAGGGCGGCGAACTCGCCATGCGCGTCGAGCCCGTCGGGCTCGAGACGGAGATGCAGCGCTCGTACCTCGACTACGCGATGTCCGTCATCGTCTCGCGAGCGCTGCCGGACGTGCGGGACGGCCTCAAGCCCGTCCACCGCCGCGTGCTGTACGCCATGTACGACGGCGGCTACCGCCCCGAGCGCGGCTTCTACAAGTGCGCCCGCGTCGTCGGCGACGTCATGGGCAACTACCACCCGCACGGCGACTCCTCGATCTACGACGCCCTGGTGCGACTCGCCCAGCCGTGGTCGATGCGGATGCCGCTGGTGGACTCCAACGGCAACTTCGGCTCCCCGGGCAACGACCCGGCGGCGGCCATGCGGTACACCGAGTGCAAGCTCGCGCCGCTGTCGATGGAGATGGTCCGCGACATCGACGAGGAGACCGTCGACTTCACGGACAACTACGACGGCCGCTCCCAGGAGCCGACCGTCCTGCCCGCGCGCTTCCCGAACCTGCTGATCAACGGCTCGGCCGGCATCGCGGTCGGCATGGCGACCAACATCCCGCCGCACAACCTGCGCGAGGTCGCCGCCGGCGCCCAGTGGTACCTGGAGAACCCGGAGGCCTCGCACGAGGAGCTCCTGGACGCGCTCATCGAGCGCATCAAGGGCCCCGACTTCCCGACCGGCGCACTCGTCGTCGGCCGCAAGGGCATCGAGGAGGCGTACCGCACCGGCCGCGGCTCCATCACGATGCGCGCGGTCGTCGAGGTCGAGGAGATCCAGAACCGCCAGTGCCTGGTGGTCACCGAGCTGCCGTACCAGGTCAACCCGGACAACCTCGCGCAGAAGATCGCCGACCTGGTGAAGGACGGCAAGATCGGCGGCATCGCCGACGTCCGCGACGAGACCTCCTCGCGCACCGGTCAGCGCCTGGTGATCGTCCTCAAGCGGGACGCGGTCGCCAAGGTCGTCCTGAACAACCTGTACAAGCACACCGACCTCCAGACCAACTTCGGCGCCAACATGCTGGCCCTGGTCGACGGCGTGCCGCGCACCCTCTCGCTGGACGCGTTCATCCGCCACTGGGTGACGCACCAGATCGAGGTCATCGTGCGCCGGACCCGCTTCCGGCTGCGCAAGGCCGAGGAGCGCGCCCACATCCTGCGCGGCCTGCTCAAGGCCCTGGACGCCATCGACGAGGTCATCGCGCTGATCCGGCGCAGCGAGACGGTCGAGGTCGCGCGCGGCGGCCTGATGGGCCTGCTGGAGATCGACGAGATCCAGGCCAACGCCATCCTGGAGATGCAGCTGCGCCGGCTGGCCGCCCTGGAGCGCCAGAAGATCGTGCAGGAGCACGACGAGCTCCAGGCGAAGATCAACGAGTACAACGAGATCCTCGCCTCCCCGGTCCGCCAGCGGGGCATCGTCAGCGCCGAGCTGGCCGCGATCGTCGAGAAGTACGGCGACGACCGCAAGACGAAGCTGATCCCCTACGAGGGCGACATGTCCATCGAGGACCTGATCGCCGAGGAGGACATCGTCGTCACGGTCACCCGCGGCGGCTACATCAAGCGGACCAAGACCGACGACTACCGCGCCCAGAAGCGCGGCGGCAAGGGCGTGCGGGGCACGAAGCTGAAGGAAGACGACATCGTCGACCACTTCTTCGTCTCCACCACGCACCACTGGCTGCTGTTCTTCACCAACAAGGGCCGGGTCTACCGCGCCAAGGCCTACGAGCTGCCCGACGCCGGCCGGGACGCGCGCGGCCAGCACGTGGCCAACCTGCTGGCCTTCCAGCCGGACGAGTCGATCGCGCAGATCCGGGCCATCCGCGACTACGAGGCGGTGCCGTACCTGGTGCTCGCCACCAAGGCCGGTCTGGTCAAGAAGACGCCTCTGAAGGATTACGATTCGCCGCGCTCCGGCGGTGTCATCGCCATCAACCTGCGCGAGCGGGAGGACGGCAGCGACGACGAGCTGATCGGCGCGGAGCTGGTCTCGGCGGACGACGATCTGCTGCTGATCAGCAAGAAGGCCCAGTCCATCAGGTTCACCGCGTCGGACGACACGCTGCGCCCGATGGGCCGCGCCACCTCGGGCGTCAAGGGCATGAGCTTCCGCGAGGGGGACGAACTCCTCTCGATGAATGTGGTGCGACCCGGTACGTTCGTGTTCACTGCCACTGACGGTGGGTACGCCAAGCGGACCCGGGTCGACGAGTACCGCGTCCAGGGCCGCGGCGGCCTCGGCATCAAGGCCGCCAAGATCGTGGAGGACCGCGGTGAGCTGGTCGGCGCGCTGGTGGTCGAGGAGACCGACGAGATCCTCGCCATCACACTCTCGGGCGGTGTGATTCGTACGCGAGTCAACGAGGTCAGGGAGACGGGCCGTGACACCATGGGCGTCCAACTGATCAACCTGGGCAAGCGCGATGCCGTGGTCGGCATCGCACGTAACGCCGAGGCGGGACGCGAGGCGGAGGAAGTCGACGGCGACGTGGCCGTGGACGAGGACGTCGCGACGGACGGCACGGACGAGGGTGAGGCGCCCTCGGCCGAGTAGCACGAGGAGAGAGTCATCGTGAGCGGAGCCACGGGCGCCGGATCGACCGGTACCTCCACGGGTACGGAAACGGACGGCGGCCGTGGCTCCGCCGCGCGTGCGACCGACCCGCACACGACCAACCTGAAGCCGATCAAGCCGTCGGCGGCAGAGCAGCACTCGCCCGACTCTCACGGACCCCAGGGGGGAACGGTGACGGACACCCGAGGCCGCCAGACCCAGCCAGGCGCCGGCCGGCCCGGCTCGCCGCTGCCCGGCGAACGGCAGCCGCAGCAGTCGTCGGAGCCCTACCACCCGCCGCAGGCCTACCCGGCCGCCGGCGGGCCCGCGGAGCGCGCGGGCACCGTGCGCCGCCCGCGCACCGGCGCCCGGACGACGCCGCGCACCCGCAAGGCCCGCCTGCGGGTGGCCAAGGCCGACCCGTGGTCGGTGATGAAGGTCAGCTTCCTGCTCTCCATCGCGCTCGGCATCTGCACGGTCGTCGCGTCCGCGGTGCTGTGGATGGTCATGAACGCGATGGGCGTGTTCTCGACGGTCGGCGGGACGATCTCGGAGGCGACCGGGTCCAACGACTCGAACGGCTTCGATCTCCAGTCCTTCCTGTCCCTGCCGCACGTCCTGATGTTCGCGGTGATCATCTCGGTCATCGACGTGATCCTGGCGACGGCGCTGGCGACGCTCGGCGCGTTCATCTACAACCTGTCGGCGGGCTTCGTCGGCGGCATCGAGCTGACGCTGGCCGAGGACGAGTGAGGCTGCCGGGCGGGCGGCCGCCCGCCCGGCGCTTTTGACCAGGGCCGACGACCCCGCGACGCCCCCCGGACAACCGATTTTGGGACTGCCGCCCTCGTGCGCTAATCTTCAGGAGTCAGCGCGCGGGACACACACCGCAGAGCGCGGCGGGGCTATAGCTCAGTTGGTTAGAGCGCATCCCTGATAAGGATGAGGCCACAGGTTCAAATCCTGTTAGCCCCACAGCATCGAGACCCCCGGTCGACACCGACCGGGGGTCTTCGGCGTTCATGGTGCGCGCGTGGTCGTGATCCGCTCGACCTCACGTTCGCCTGAGGCAAGAGGCTCTGATCATGACCACGCGAACGGATCACGCAGAGATCACCACGCTTGTCGACCGGTTCTTCAAGGCCCTGGACGACCATGAGTCCACCGCGGACCGCTGGCGCGGCCTCTTCACGGACGACGTGCGGATGGAGACGCCCTCGGGCACGTCCCAGGGGGCCGACGCCGTCCGCGCCACCGGGGAGGCGCTGGAGCGCTACGAGCGCACTTCGCACATCGCCGGCGGCGTCCTCGTCGATGCGGACGCGGGGGCGGGGGGCCACCGTGTCGTGGAACGCCCTGATGACCCATGTCCATCGTGCCGCCACGCTCCAGGAGCGCGGTGGCGACGCCGACCTCTGTTCGCCGTGGTCGGTCGCTTCGAGGCCGCCGTCCGCCGCACCCCCGACGGCCGGCGCTTCGGCCGCGTCGTGGTCCGGCCGGTCCGGACGAGGGGCGGCCGCCCGTCGGCGCCGACGTCCACCAGGGGTCCCTCAGGAGTTGAGTGGCAGGGGGAACGACAGAAGAGCCCCGGTCGGCGCCGACCGGGGCTCTTCTGGGCTCTTCTGGGTTTTCGGTGGTGTGCTGTACGCAGTCCGCCGTTGTCTCATGAGGTTCGGGTGATGGCTCCGGCGATGGCCGGGCCGGTTCTGTCAGCGTTGCAGCGGGATCGTGGGCCGGGCCGGTGGTTCGGCGGCGGAGTGTTCGGTCTCGGTGGTGAGCGACGCCGTCTCGGCCTCCGGGCGGTGCCGGCAGCTGGGGGACTTTCCGTGGGCCTCGGCCCGGATCCGCTGTTTCATCGTGGGGGGCAGTGACCGGGCGTGCCGGGCTTGGCTTCTGGACCAGGTGGATGCCGTCGTCTGCGCCGGGAGCCGGGTGGAGCTGTTGGGCGCCGTCCCGGTCTTGGGGGCGGCGGAGGCCGCACCGGCGGTCGTGGTGATGAGTCCGAGCGCCGTGCAGAGCGCGAGGAAGGCGGTGACGATGGCTGTCCACAACTTCATGATCTTGTGCTGGTCCATGGCCCCTCACTTTCGGGTTGGGCGATTTGCGTACTTTGCTCATGATGTGTATGTGGGCCGCGAAGTGGTGGACCGACGCCCGTGGCGCCGCGATCTTCGGATGAACACCACTCGGATGGAGGCATGCGGGGCGAAAAGGTGCGCAGACGGGAGGAGGGCGGGCAAAGTCGCGGTCCGTGAAGGGGTGATCACCCTTCGTCCGCCGCGTCCTACCGGCCCCGCGCACCCCGCAGTTGAGAGCCGACGCAGGTCACCGATCGGTATCGGCCGGTGTGTATAGTCGGGCGCCAGAGGTCCCCTACGTCAACGAAAGACGAGGTCGCGCGGTGAAGAAGCTTCTCCTGGTCGCACTGGCCGCCATCGGCGGGCTCCTCGTGTACCGCCAGATCCAGGCGGATCGCGCCGAGCAGGACCTGTGGACGGAGGCGACCGACTCCGTGCCCACGGGTTCCTGAAACCACCCGACATCCGGTACTGAACAGACCCCGGCCGCCGCAGCGGTCGGGGTTTTGCGTTGCCCGCGCACTCCGCCGGGCGCCGGGACCCGGTGCCGCGTCCCGTGTTGCGGCGCGGGGACACGCGGGGTAGGGGAGGTCTCGTGGGACGTACGGGTCAAACGCCCGTACGGAATGCGCGGACGGCGCGACGACGCCCGGGGCAGGATGGGCGACGGCGGGGGCGGCGGACACGGGACGCGAGGGGTGGCGCGGGATGGGACGGCCTACGGCTGCACGGCGGGCTCCGGGTCGGACACCGGCATGGGTGGGGGTGCGGACACCGGTACGGGTTGAGGTGGTGGCGCGCGGCCGGCGCGTTCGCCGTCGGGGGAGCGGCGGCGCCGTACGCCCGGGCGCCGTCACCGCCGTCCGCCTGGCCGTCGCCACGGCGGTGCTGGGGCTGCTGGCCGTCGTGGCCGGGCCGCGGGCGGTCGCGGCCGGGCCGCCGGGGGTGTACGGCTTCGACGGCGGTGCCCGGTCCGTCACCGGGGCGGCGACCACCGCGGACGCCCCGCTGCTCGACGCCGGCCGCACCTATCGCAGCGCGCTGCCGCACCACGGCAAGCTCTACTACCGCCTCCGGCTCGACGCCGACTCCACCGCCTACGTCTCCGCCACCGCCGTCCCCGCCGCCGGGAGCACCGTCTCGGCCGAGGACGGCGTCAGGGTGTCGGTGCAGGACGCCCACGGCGGTCCGTGCTCCTACCAGGCCACCCGCTTCGGCACGGGCCGCAGCCCGCATCCCGTCGCCGCCTGGGGTGCCCGCGACGCGGCCCCGGACCGCACGCTGTGCCGGGGCGCGGGCACGTACTACGTCCTCGTCGAGCGCATCGACACGGACGGCTCCTCGCCGGACGCCTGGCCCCTGGAACTGGCCACCGCGACCGAACCGGCCCTGGACCGGCCCGGCCCGACGACGGCCCCGCAGACCCGGGACCCGGCCACGCCCGAGCCGGTCGGCGGCCGGGCGGCGGACCGGGCCGGCGGCACCGGCTTCGCCACGGCGACCGCGCTCGGGCACGGCGTGTGGCGGGCCCCGGTCCGGCCCGGGCAGACCCTCTTCTACCGGGTGCCGGTCGACTGGGGACAGCAGCTGAGCGCCGTGGCCGAACTGTCCGGCGCGGGCGGCAGCGGCTACGTCGATGGTGCGCTGACCCTGTCGCTCTACAATCCCGTGCGCGGCTACGTGGAGGACGCGTACGCCGGGTACAGCGGGCAGCGGGCGGCCGCCGCGCTCGCGCCCCTGCCGCCCGTCGCCTACGCCAACCGATACGGCTTCGCCGACCCGGCGAAGGCCATGCGGTTCGCCGGGTCCTACTACCTCGTCGTCCACCTCGCCGACCAGACGGCGGACCGCTTCGGCACGGGCCCCTACGACCTGACGCTGCGGGTGCGGCTCGGCGGTACGGCACGGCCGGGGCCGGGATACGCCGGCCCGTCGGAGCCGCGGAACCGCTTCGAGGTGACACAGGCCGACCGGATCGCGGTGGCGCGGGCCGGGCCGCGGGGCGGCGCGGCGGACGGTTCGGCGGGCGGTTCCGGTGCGCTGCGGGCGGTCGCCGTGGGCGGGATCGGCACGGGGACCGCGCTGCTGGCCGCCCTCGGGGTGTGGACGCTGGTCGCCCGGCGGCGGGCGGTCGCCCGGTAGCTCGTCCGGCGCGGCTCGGGGGCTCCGGGACCCCGGCGGGGCTCAGAGGCGGCTGAGGGCCCAGAAACCGACGGCGTAGCAGGCCAGTGCCAGGAGCAGCAGCGGGACCACCGCTTTCGCGGGCGGGCCCGGGCGGCGGGGGCGTACGGCGCGGTGCCGGGATGCCGCCCGGGCGGGGGCGGGCGGACGCGCGGCGGGCGGACGCGGGTCCTCGGCCGTGTAGGAGGCGGTGGAGGGGTCGGCCTGCGGGCGCGGTGCGGTGGGACGCAGCGCGTGTGTCGGGTCGTGGGCCCGGCCGGTGGTCGCCTGCGCCGCGGGGCCGGGGGGAGCGCCGGTGGCGGGGGTGGCGGTGGGCGCCTGCACGGGTGGGGCGGCGGTACGCGGGGCCGCCGGTGGGTGGGATGCCCGGGGGAAGGCCGCTCGTGGCGGCGGCAGATGGAAGCTGCCGGTGTCGGACGGGTCCGGGGAGGCCGGCAGGCCGCGCGAGCGGGCCGAGTCGGGTGAGTCGGGCTGGGCCGGGGTGCGGGGCGGTCCGGGGGGACGGCCCGTGTGGTGTGCGAGCGACTCCGTCGAGCCGGTGTCCCGCTGGTAGCCGTGACGCGGGTCGGCGCCCTCCGAGCCGTCGGCCCGGCCGAGGAACCCGGTCGCGCCGCGCGTACCCGTTCCCGCGCCCGTACCGCCTGGTGTCCCGGCACCGCCGTACGACGCGTCCGTGCCGCCGTACGCGCCCGGACCGCGGGGCGTCCCGGTCGCCGCGGGCGGTAACGCCGCGCCCGCGCCGCTGGTCGCCGAGTCGGCTCGGGGAGCGCCCCTGGTGGCTCCGCCGGTGTCATCCCCGACGCCGTCACCGCCCCCGGTGGCCCCGGCTTCCCCAGTGTCCTCCCGGGTCCCCGTGGCCTCAGCGCCCCCGTCGCCCCGAGGCCCCCGGCCGCTCCCCACCGTCACCCCCGGGCTCCGCCGCAGCGGTCCATCCGGGCCGAACCCGGGGGGCAGGGGGCCGAGTTGGTCGAAGATCTCGATCAGCTCGTCGTCGGGACCGGGCTCGGGCAGGAGTTCGACGGCTGCCGCGAGGGCCTTGCGCGCCCCCGTGGCGGTCCGGAACCGGGCGTCGGGGTCCGGCTGGAGCAGTGTGGCCGCCACCTGCCACAGCGGCTCGGGAACTCCTTTGGCGGCGCCCGGTGTTCCGTGCTCCGAGAAGTGCGCCACGAGCGCCTTGGCGTCCGGCTTGGCGCCCTGGAGGAGATAGAGGGCGACCAGCCCGGTGGCGAACAGGTCGGCGGGGAAGTCGGGTTCGGCGCCCGCCAGCTGCTCGGGTGCGAGGTAACCGGGCGTCCCGACCACGAGGTTGGTCTCGGTCAGCCGGGGTTCGCCCAGCCGCATCGCGATGCCGAAGTCGGACAGCCGCAACCTGGGGCGACCGGTCCCGGTGGCCTCCAGCAGGACGTTGGCCGGCTTGATGTCGCGGTGCACCACCCCCTCGGCGTGTACCGCGGCGAGTCCCGACAGCAACTGGTCGAGGAGGGTGCAGACGAGCGCCGGGGGCAGCGGGCCGTAGTCCCCGACCAGGTGGACCAGCGAGCCGCCGGCCACGAGGTCCATGGTGAACAGGACCTTGTCGTCGTCGGCGGCCCAGCTGGCCGGGGCGAGCACATGGGGGTGGTCGATCCGCAGCGCCTGTTCGCGAACGAAGCGCAGCAGGGAGTGGGCGTCGCGCTGCTGGAGGACCTTGGCGGCCACGTAACGGCGGCGCCGGTGGTCCCAGGCGCGCCAGACCGCGCCGACCCCACCGCGTCCGATCGGGTCGGCCAGCTCGTACCGGCCGGCGAAGACCTCACCCATGGCTGTGCGTCGCTCCTCCCCCTGCGGTCTTCCCCCTTGCCTCCCCCGCGGCGCGCGCCGCGACCCCTCGCCGGGGGTCAGTTCTGGTGGTGCTGGTAGTGCGCGACGGCGTCGGAGGTGCGGCCGGCGCCGTACACCCGCAGGAACTCGGCCAGTTCGGGGTGGCTCGGGGCGAGACTGTCCGCCGCCTCGATGATGTCGCCGGCGGCGGCCACCGAGCGGAGCAGGGACTGGATCTCGCGGACCACGCGCTTGACCGTGGGAGCGCCCGAACTGCTCGTGGTCTGCGTGGTGTTGCTGAGGACCGAGCCGCCCTGCGAGCGCTTGATCTCGTCCATGCGCTCGGTCGCCTCGGCCGCGCTGACGCTGCCGTCGGCCACCTGCCCGGCCAGCTCCTGGAGCAGCTGGACCCGCTGGACGACCGCCGGGTTGCCGATCTTCGCGCGCTGGCCGCTCATGAGCTGCGACAACATCGGGGCGGACAGGCCCAGGACCCCCGCCAGCCGGGCCTGGTTGAGCCCGAGATCGTCTATGAGCTTACGGAAGAGCGCCCCCAACGGCTCCCCGTACCAGTTCCGCTGCAGTTCCCGCGCCCTGGCGGTGGCTTCCTGCTGTGCGGCGTCCATTGCGTCTCCCCATCGCTTCCCCAAGTACGGCGGTTCGCTGTAGCGAACCACGCGGAGCATCTTACGGAGCGTGGTCGGTCGCGGGGACCCCCAATCTTTTTGCGAGATCCGGGGGGTGACCCGGTACTCTGGTCTGCGGCACCCGACCGGCGGACGGTTTCTCCGGCCGGATGCTCCTCTTACGGGGCCTTAGCTCAGTTGGTAGAGCGCTGTCTTTGCATGGCAGATGTCAGGGGTTCGACTCCCCTAGGCTCCACAAGCGCTGATGCGCAGGTCAGAGGCCTCCCGCCCCATCCGGCGGGGGGCCTCTCCGCGTGTCCGGGGCCCACCGGATTCCACATCCTCGGGGGCGCCCCCGGCTACTCCTTGATCCCCACGGCGCAGACCGCGTACCCCTCTTCCGGGGCCGTCGCGGTGGCCGGCTGGTCGGGGCGCCAGTGGCCCGTCTTGACGAGGCCGGGTTCCAGGAGACGCAGGCCGTCCAGGAAGGACTCGATCTGCTTCGCCGGGCGCAGGTGGTAGGAGTTGGCCGACTGGCCGTTGTAGGCGGCGATCGCGGTCTTCAGGGGTTCGCTGGTGTCGGTGCCGTCGCTGAGGGCTACATAGCTGCCGCGGGGCAGGGCGGCGATCAGGTCGCGCACCACGCGCGCGGGGTCCTCGTCGTCGGAGAGCTGGCCGATGATGCCGAGCAGGACGAGGCCGACCGGCCGGGTGAAGTCCAGGGTGGCGGCGGCCCGCGTCAGGATGCGGTCCGTGTCCCGTACGTCGGCGTCCAGGTAGGCGCACGCGCCCTCGGGCGTCGAGCGCATCAGGACCTCGGCGTGCGCCAGCACGATGGGGTCGTTGTCCACGTAGACGACGCGGCTGTCGGGGGCGATGCGCTGGGCCACCTCGTGGGTGTTGTCGGCGGTGGGCAGGCCGGTGCCGATGTCCAGGAACTGGCGCACGCCCGCCTCCTCGGCCAGGAAGCGGACCGACCGCCGCAGGAAGGCGCGCTGCTGCCGGGCGATCGCGGCGATCTCGGGGAAGGCGCGCAGGATCAGGTCGCCGGTCTCGCTGTCCACCGGGTAGTGGTCCTTGCCGCCGAGCAGGTAGTTCCACACCCGGGCCGAGTGCGGCCGGTCGGTCTGCAGCCGGTCGCGCCAGTCACCACGTGATTCAGTCATGGGCAGAGCATCACACACGGTCGACGCGGTGTCAGAAGCCTGTGGGAAAAGGCCCGTCGGGCGCTGCGGGGGGTGGCGTGAGCTGCGTCGGAGCGGACAGCGGTGAGGCCCGGGAACCCTCGGGTCCCCGGGCCTCACCGTCCGGTGGACGGCCGGTGCGCGGCCGGACCGCGCCGGCACCGCACCTGCGTCAGCCCCGCTCGTCGCGTCCGGCCTCGTCCTCGGCGGCCTTCGCCCGGACCTCCGGGTCCAGCACCGACTCGCCGGTGCCGTCGACCGCGGTCAGCCGGCCGCCGGGCTCGGGCACCTCGGTCGGGGCCGGCGGCTCCACCAGCCAGTCGGGGTTGGCCTGCTTGTCCCACCACTTCCAGGCGGCGAACGCGCCGCCGGCCAGCACGCCCACCACGGCGAACACCTTCACGACCCGGCCGGCCCGGGACCGCCGGCACTGCTTGCGGGCCAGCTTCTGGATCTTGTCCGCCGGGACCTGGCCCCGCAGCGCGACCAGCGCGGCGGCGCCGCGCGCGGCGGCCTCGTCGGCGACCGGACCTGCCGCGGCCCTGGCCTGCTCGATCCGCGGCCTGGAGTACTCGGCGGCCTGGCGGGCGGCCCGGCGTGTCAGCTCGGCGGCCTCCTGGGCGGCCTGGTCGACCTTGGGCGGGACGTAGGCGCGGGCCTGTCCCAGGCGGGGTGCGACATGGGCGCCGTACTGGACGCGGGCCTGGTCGGCGGCGAGGGACACTTTCGGCGCGAGCCGTACGCGGGCCTCGTGCGCGTACTGCGCGGCCCTCTCCTTGGCCGTGTCGGCGTAGGGCGCCACCACTTCCGCGGCGTGCAGCACGCTGTCCTTCGCCGAGCCGGTCGCGGCGCGCACGCTGTCGATGCGGGTCACGGGTTCCTCCTCCTCGGTGGCGTACGGTAATTCGACTTTCCACCCTTTTACGGATCATGCCTGTCAGCGGGCCCGGAGGCATGTACGTCCGGGCATCCGGGTCACGCGCGGCGACCCGGCGGTGCCGTGTCCGGGGACCCGGGCGTGCTGTGTCGCGGTGCTATAGCGGATGAAAACGGGGCAACGGGAGCTCGTCCTCGACAATGCCACGGATCGCCGCGCCGCGCTCCCGACCCGAGGAGACTCGCCCGCATCCGCGCAACCGATTCCGGCGGATGCGCCACCTGAGGAGGTCCTCGCACGACGCGCGGCGGCCGTCGTGCGAGGATCGGGGGGTTACAGGAGGACAACGGAAGGCAGATCGTGGCTGAGCAGCTCCACGCCACCCTGAAGACCAACCACGGCGACATCGAGGTCCGGCTCCTGCCGAACCACGCCCCCAAGACGGTCCGCAACTTCGTGGAACTCGCGACGGGCGAGCGTGAGTGGGTCCACCCCGCCACCGGCGAGAAGACCACGGCGAAGCTGTACGACGGCACGGTCTTCCACCGGGTGATCAGCGGCTTCATGATCCAGGGCGGCGACCCGCTGGGCAACGGCACCGGCGGCCCCGGCTACCAGTTCGAGGACGAGTTCCACCCGGACCTCGCCTTCAACAAGCCGTACCTGCTGGCGATGGCCAACGCGGGCCCGGGCACCAACGGCTCGCAGTTCTTCATCACCGTCGCCCCGACGGCGTGGCTGACCCGCAAGCACACCATCTTCGGCGAGGTCGCCGACGCGGCCAGCCAGAAGGTCGTGGACGCCATCGCGGCCACCCAGACCAACCCGCGCACCGACCGCCCGGTCCAGGACGTCGTCATCGAGTCGGTCGTCGTCAAGGGCGACCTGCCCGAGGTCAAGAAGGCCTGAGCAGCGCCGTGCCGGGCCCCCCGCGGGCACGGCACGAGGGAACCAAACGCCCCGCTCGTCCGTAAGGATGAGCGGGGCGGTGCGTTGCCGCGGCACGCGGCGTGGACCTCGCACCGCCGACGACGCAGACCGACCCGAGGGGACCCGATGGACCAGGCACCAGGCAGCCCGCAGGGCCCGGCGGACCACGGCCCGGCCGGCCGCGGCCCGGCGGACCCGGCGCCGCACGGCGGCCAGTCCCTGCCCACCTGCTACCGCCACCCGGACCGCGAGACCGGCATCCGCTGCACCCGCTGCGAGCGGCCGATCTGCCCCGAGTGCATGGTCGACGCCTCCGTCGGCTTCCAGTGCCCGCAGTGCGCGCGCAGCGGCCGGGGCACGGGCGCCCCGCCCGCGGCCGCCCGGCCGCGCACGCTCGCCGGCGGTTCCGTGGCGGCCGACCCGCGGCTGGTCACCAAGGTGCTGATCGGCCTCAACCTGGCCTTCTTCCTGGTCCAACTGTCGGTGGGGGACGCCTTCACCGACCGGCTCGATCTCCTCGGCCAGGCCTACGTTCCGCAGTTCAACTCGGTGGAGGGCGTCGCGCAGGGCCAGTGGTACCGGCTGCTGACGGCGATGTTCCTGCACGCCAACTACTTCCACATCCTGTTCAACATGCTCAGCCTGTGGTGGATCGGCGGCCCGCTGGAGGCGGCGCTCGGCCGCGCCCGCTATCTGGCGCTCTACTTCGTCTCCGGGCTGGCCGGCAGCGCCCTCACCTATCTGCTCGCCGCCCCGAACCAGCCCTCGCTCGGTGCGTCCGGCGCGATCTTCGGCCTGTTCGGGGCGACCGCCGTCCTGATGCGCCGGCTCCGCTACGACATGCGGCCCGTCATCGCCCTGCTGGTGATCAACCTGATCATCACCTTCGGCTGGGGCAGCATCGCCTGGCAGGCCCATGTCGGCGGCCTGGTGGCCGGTGTGGTGGTGGGCTACGCGATGGTCCACGCCCCGCGCGAGCGGCGCTCGCTGATCCAGTACGGCACCTGTGCGGTGGTGCTGGCCGCGGTGGTCGTCCTGACCGTGATCAGAACGGGCCAGCTGGGCTGAGGCCGGGCGGGGTCCGGGGGCCCGTGCGGGTCCCGGCCGGGCAACGGCTCGCCGACCGCTCGGTGCACACTCTTGTCCACAGTGTGTGCCGGATCTTGTGCACAGTGTGCGGGAACAGCTGCGCCCCCTGTCGATGACCTTGGTTTACGCAGGTCAGACAGGGGGCGAACAGGGTGCCGAATGGCGGTGCGACAGTCGTACCGGCGTCAATGGCGGACTGGTTATCCACAGATCGTCGGAGTTTTCCCCAGGCTGCGTGTGGAAATTCGAGCAACCTGTGGATAACTCAGCGAACAGCCGTGGGCAGAGCTGCCGTCACGGTGCGCCGGACAGACCCGCTCCACCACCGGTGACCTGCTGCTTCGCCGGTCCGGAGCCGCCGGTTCCGTACCTGCGGACCGCTACTTCCACTGGGTGGAGACGGCGAATCCGGCAGCGATGAAACCGAAACCGACCACGATGTTCCAGTTGTTCAGCGAGTCGATGGGCAGCGTGCCGTCGGTCACGTAGAAGACGACGATCCACGCCAGGCCGATGACGAACATCGCCAGCATGACCGGCGCCACCCAGCCGCGGTTCTCCAGCTTGATGACCGCCGCCTGCTTCGCCGGCGGCGGCGTGTAGTCGGCCTTCTTGCGGATACGTGACTTCGGCACGAGGGTCTCTCCTGTCGATGCGCTGCGTGGCCGCGCAGGGAACTGGACTGGCTCCGGGGCAGCGTACAAGGGGACTACGAGGGGACTACAGGGGGAAACGGGCACTCCCCCGGGCGTCCGTTAGCGTAGTGCTTCCGCGGCGCCTAAGGAGATAAGGGTACGTTGAGCAATTCCGCCGACTCCCCCGGGACGGACACCGGTACCGGTACGGGCACCGGCCCGGCCCCCGCGCGCCGCTTCCCGCCCGTGCGGATCCTCACCGTGGCCGTCTTCGCGCTGGCCGGGCTGATCTTCTTCACCAGCTTCGACACGGCCAAGGGCACCAACATCCGCACGGACACCTCCCTGCTGAAGCTGTCCGACCTGATCCAGGAGCGCAGCCGCAAGAACAAGGAACTGGACGAGTCCAACGCGGCCCTGCGCGACGACGTCGAGGCCCTGGCCGAGAGCGACGACGGCAGCACCGGCGCACAGGACCGCAGGCTGACCGGCCTGGAGAAGGCGGCGGGCACCCAGCCGCTCAAGGGCGAGGCCGTCACCGTCACGCTCAACGACGCCCCGCCCGACGCCACCGCCAAGCTGCCCGGCTACCCCGAGCCGCAGCCCGACTACCTCGTCATCCACCAGCAGGACCTCCAGGCCGTGGTCAACGCGCTGTGGAACGGCGGCGCCCAGGGCATCAAGGTCATGGACCAGCGGCTGATCTCCACCAGCGCCGTGCGCTGCGTGGGCAACACCCTGATCCTCCAGGGCCGCGTCTACTCCCCGCCGTACAAGATCACGGCGGTCGGCGACCCGGACCGGCTGAAGAAGGCGCTCGCCGACTCCCCGGCGATCCAGAACTACATGGTGTACGTCAACGTCTACGGCCTCGGCTGGAAGGTCACCGAGGACGGCGCCGTCACCCTTCCCGGTTACTCGGGCACCGTCGACCTGCACTACGCCCAGCCCGTGGGGTAGCCGTTGTCCACAGGCCGGGAAACAGTCGACCCCGCGCCGCTAGTCTGGTCCGGCACGGCGTGAATCCGGTGCCGTGGCAAGACGGGAAGGGACGGCATGTACGGCTGGATCTGGCGGCATCTGCCGGGTAACGCGGGGGCGAAGGCGCTGGTCTCACTGGTGCTGGTCCTGGCCGTGGTCTACGTCCTGTTCCAGTACGTCTTCCCGTGGGCCGAGCCGCTGCTTCCCTTCAACGATGTGACGGTGGACAACCAGTGAGTGCGCGGATTCTCGTCGTCGACAACTACGACAGCTTCGTCTTCAACCTGGTCCAGTACCTGTACCAGCTCGGCGCCGAGTGCGAGGTGCTGCGCAACGACGAGGTGTCGACGGCGCACGCCCAGGACGGCTTCGACGGCGTGCTGCTCTCGCCCGGGCCCGGCACGCCCGAGCAGGCCGGCGTGTGCGTCGACATGGTCCGGCACTGCGCGGCCACCGGCGTCCCGGTCTTCGGAGTCTGCCTCGGCATGCAGTCGATGCAGGTGGCCTACGGCGGCGTGGTGGACCGCGCGCCCGAGCTGCTGCACGGCAAGACCTCGCCGGTCGAGCACGAGGGCAAGGGCGTCTTCGCCGGACTGCCCTCCCCCTTCACGGCGACCCGCTACCACTCGCTGGCCGCCGAGCCGGCCACCGTCCCGGCCGAGCTGGAGGTCACGGCCCGCACCCACGACGGCATCATCATGGGCCTGCGCCACCGTGAACTGCCGGTGGAGGGCGTGCAGTTCCACCCCGAGTCGGTGCTGACCGAGCACGGGCACCGGATGCTGGCCAACTGGCTGGCGGAGTGCGGCGACCAGGAGGCCGTGGCGAGGTCGGCGGGGCTCGCCCCGGTGGTGGGCAGGGCCACGGCGTGACCGCGCTGCGCCCCGAGCGCGAGTCCGGCGCCGACCGCTACGGCACGGAGGCGTACGACGCCGCCGGTGAGCCGTACGTCCCGGCGCCGTACGACCCGCGCGGCTCGGCGGCGCCGCACGCCCCGGGTGGCTCGGCGGGACCGTACGACGCACGCGGTTCGGCGGCCCCCTACGGGAGGCACGCGGCCCGGCCGGCCCCCGCCCCCGTTCCACGCCCCGCCCCCGCCCCGGGCCCCATGCCGGGTCCGGCTCCCGCTCCGGGCCCGGCCCCCCGGCGCTCGCCCGGCCGCCCCGCGCCCCCGAGTGCCTCCGTCGCCGACGACGAGACGATGGCGCTGCGGGTCCCGGAGCCGCCGTCAGCGGCCCCAGGGGCCCCGTCCGGCACTCAGGCGGCCGGAGCGCCCGGTGAGGGCCGCGCGGCCCGCAGGAAGGCCGCCAGACGCCGTCACGGCCGCCGTGGCGGCGGGACGGGAGCGGCCGGAGGGATGACAGCGGGCCCGGCGCGGGCGGAGGCCGCCGCCGCGCCGCTGTCCCGGGTGGAGGCCCGTCGGCTGGCACGGGCGAGCCGGCCCGGCCCGGGCGTCCTCGTCAGCCGGTTCCTGGGCGAACTGTTCATCACCCTGGGCGTGGTGATGCTGCTCTTCGTCACCTACCAGCTGTGGTGGACCAACGTCCGCGCCCACGCGCAGGCCGGCAACGAGGCGCACCAGCTCCAGGACGACTGGGCGAGCGGCAAGCGCAACCCGGGGACGTTCGAGCCGGGGCAGGGCTTCGCCATCCTGCACATCCCGAAGCTGGACGTGGTGGTGCCGATCGCGGAGGGCACCAGCAAGACGAAGGTCCTGGACAAGGGCATGGTCGGGCACTACGGCCCGGGCGACCTGAACACGGCGATGCCGGACGCGAGGACGGGCAACTTCGGCCTCGCGGGCCACCGCAACACCCACGGCGAGCCGTTCCGGTACATCAACAGGCTCCGGCCGGGCGACCCGATCGTCGTCGAGACGCAGGACGAGTACTTCGTCTACAAGATGACGAGCATGCTGCCGGTGACGTCGCCGGCCAACACCAGCGTGCTGGACCCGGTCCCCAAGGGGTCGGGCTTCACCGGTCCGGGCCGCTACATCACGCTCACCACGTGCACCCCGGAGTTCACCAGCAAGTACCGGCTGATCGTCTGGGGCAAGATGGTCGAGGAACGGCCGCGCAGCAAGGGCAAGCCGGATGCGCTCGTCAGTTAAAGGGCAGATGCGACAGTGGCAGCGACCACGGACGACACGGCAGTGCACACCGACGACCGCCCGGCGCCACGCCGCCGCCGCGGCCGGCTGGCCCTGGTGGTCAGCGTCCTCGGCGAACTCCTCATCACGGCGGGTCTGGTGCTCGGCCTGTTCGTCGTCTACTCCCTGTGGTGGACGAACGTCATAGCGGACCGCAAGGCCGACCGGCAGGGCGACCGCATCCGCGACCAGTGGGCGCACTCCTCGTCCGGCGGCCCCGGCGCGCTGGACACCAGGGACGGCATCGGCTTCCTGCACGTCCCGGCCATGCGCAACGGCGAGGTCCTGGTGAAGAAGGGCGCCTCCACGGACGTCCTGAACGACGGCGTGGCCGGCTACTACACCGACCCGGTCAAGGCGACGCTGCCGACGACCGGCAAGGACGGCAACTTCTCCCTCGCCGCCCACCGGGACGGGCACGGCGCGAAGTTCCACAACATCGACAAGATCGAGAAGGGCGACCCGATCGTCTTCGAGACGCGGGACAAGTGGTACGTCTACAAGGTCTACGACATCCTCCCGGAGACCTCGAAGTTCAACGTGGACGTCCTCGCCCGGGTCCCGAAGGAGTCGGGCGTCACCAAACCCGGCCACTACATCACCCTGACGACCTGCACCCCGGTCTACACGTCCCGCTACCGGTACGTGGTGTGGGGCGAACTGGTCCGTGTGGACGAGGTCGACGCGAAGCGCACCCCGCCGAAGGAACTGCGGTGAGGCGGAACGAGGGGGCCGCGGCGATCCGGTAGCACTCGCCGCGCCCCGGTACGGCGGAGCCCCGGCGCCCTCTCGATGAGGGCGCCGGGGCTCCGTTCGTCGGCCGGGACGGGCGGGCGGTCAGCCGAAGATGCCGCCGTTGTCGTTGCCCCGGTTGTCGCCACCGCCGTTGTTGCCACCGCCGTTGTTGCCGCCGTTGCCGCCGAAGGTCGTCAGCGTGATCGGCGTGCCGCCGGGGTTGTCGACGGGCTGGTCGGCCCCCGGGTCCTGCTTGATGACCCGCGCGTTGTCGTCCGTGCTGCTGCCCGGGGCGAACTGGATGTTGCCGAACCCGGCCTGGTTCAGGATCTGCCGGGCCTCCGCCACCGTCCTGCCGAAGACGTTCGGCACGGGCGTCTTCTGCTGCTGCTGGAGCTTGCCCACGTGGATGGCCACCTGGGAGTTCTTGTCCGCCGAGGTGCCGGGGCTCGGGACGGTCTCGATGACCTTGCCGTCCTGGTTGGGGTCGGTGGTGGGGACATCGGTGCAGTTGCCGACGAGGTCGTTGTCCTGCATCAGGGACTTGGCCTCGTCGCAGGTCTTGCCCCGCACGTCCGGCACGGTCGCCTTCGCCACCGCCTTGGCCACGGTCAGGGTGACCGTCGAGCCCTTCTCCACCTCCTGGCCGTTGACCGGCTTCTGCTCCAGGACGGTGTTCTCCTGATCGGTCGACTCCTGGTACTGGACCTCGACCTTGAACTGGTAGGGCTCGCCCTCCAGCTTGGACTTGGCGTCGTCCAGGCTCAGCCCGCCCACCCCCGGGACCTGGACCTTCGCGGCGCCGGTCGAGACGACGAGGGTGACCGTGTCGCCCTTCTTGACCTCGGTGCCGGCCTTCGGGTCCTGGTCGCAGACGCTGCCCTTGGGCTGGTCTTCACAGGGCTTGCGGGTGGGCTGCGCCAGCTTCAGACCGACGTTGTCCGCCGAGTTCCGGGCGTCGGCATAGGTCTGGCCGACGAAGTTGGGCGCCTTGAGCGTGTCGTTGTTCACGCCGTGGCCGCTGAAGGCGTACTTGCCGATGAGGATGGCACCGACGAGGACGAGGAGGCCGGCGACGATCAGCATGATCGTCGAGGTGTTCGACTTCTTCTGCCGGCTGCGCCGGTCGGGGCGGTCGTCGTAGCCGTACCCGCCGTCGTCCGCGTTCATCGGCGGCAGCATGGTCGTGGCCGCCCCGGCACCCGGGTCGGAGCGCAGCGCCGTCGTGGGCTGGTCGTCGGGGTAGCCGCCGTAGCCCACCGCGCCGAGGGCGGCGGTGGCCGCGACCGGCTGTCCGTCGAGGCAGGCCTCGATGTCGGCGCGCATCTCGTCGGCCGACTGGTAGCGGTAGTCGGGGTCCTTGACCAGCGCCCGCAGCACGATCGCGTCCATCTCGGGCGTGATCTCGGGGTCGAAGACGCTCGGCGGCTGGGGCTCCTCGCGGACGTGCTGGTAGGCCACCGCGACCGGGGAGTCGCCCACGAACGGCGGACGGACCGTCAGCAGCTCGTAGAGGAGGCAACCCGTCGAATACAGGTCCGAGCGGGCGTCCACCTGCTCGCCCTTCGCCTGCTCCGGCGAGAGGTACTGGGCGGTGCCGATGACCGCGGCCGTCTGCGTCATCGTCATGCCGGAGTCGCCCATGGCGCGGGCGATGCCGAAGTCCATGACCTTGACCTGGCCGTTGCGGGTCAGCATGACGTTGGCCGGCTTGATGTCGCGGTGGACGATGCCGCTGCGATGGGCGTACTCCAGGCCCTGGAGGATGCCGATGGTCATCTCCATGGCCCGCTCGGGCAGCAGCTTGCGGCCGCTGTGCAGCAGCTCGCGCAGCGTGGAGCCGTCGACGTACTCCATCACGATGTACGGGATCGAGACCCCGTCGATGTAGTCCTCGCCCGTGTCGTAGACCGCGACGATCGCGGGATGGTTGAGCGAGGCGGCCGACTGGGCCTCCCGGCGGAACCGGGCCTGGAAGGAAGGGTCACGCGCCAGGTCGGCGCGCAGCGTCTTCACCGCCACCGTGCGGCCCAGGCGGGTGTCGTGCGCGAGGTACACCTCCGCCATGCCACCACGGCCGAGCACGTGGCCCAGCTCGTACCGGCCGCCGAGGCGACGCGGCTCTTCCATAGTTCCCTACCAGCCCTCTCCGTCGGTCCCGGCCGGCGCGGTCGCGCACGGCCGGAGACTGCCGTCCGGGCCTACCGTACCCGGCTCGTTCTGTGTGACCTGGCCAAGCTCGTCACCCGATACAGGACCGGTATCGCAACGTGCACCGATGTGAAGGGGACGTGATGGGGGTCACTTCTTGGAGTTGATGACCGCCTCCATGACGCTCTTCGCGATCGGCGCCGCCAGGCCGCCGCCGGAGATGTCGTCACGGCTGGCGGCGCTGTCCTCGACGACCACGGCGACCGCGACCGGCGCGCTGCCGTCGCTGGTCTTGGCGTAGGAGATGAACCAGGCGTACGGCTTCTCGCTGTTGTTGACGCCGTGCTGCGCGGTGCCGGTCTTGCCGCCCACGGTCACGCCGCCGCCGATCTGCGCGTTCTTGCCGGTGCCGTCCTTGACGACCGTCTCCATCATCGACTGGAGGATCTGGGCGTTCTTCGAGGACAGCGGCCGGCTCATCTCCTCCGGCTGGGTCTGCTCCAGGGTGTCCAGGTTCGGCGAGGTGAGCTTGTCCACCATGTACGGCTTCATCAGCTTGCCGTCGTTGGCGACCGCCGAGACGACCATGGCCATCTGGAGCGGGGTGGCGGCGGTGTTGAACTGGCCGATCGAGGACTGCGCGACCTGCGAGGGCTCCATCTTGTCGGAGAAGACCGAGGCGTTGGAGCGGACCGGGGTGAACTGCTCGCTGTCGAAGCCGAACTTCTTCGCCTCGGCGAGCATCTTGTCGTTGCCGAGGGTGGAGCCGATCTTGCCGAAGACCGTGTTGCAGGACCACCGCAGCGCCTCGCGCATGGTGGCGTTCTTGCAGGGGATGCTGCCCTCGTTGGGCAGCGGGGTCCGGGTGCCCGGCATGATCCACGGGTCCGGCGAGTCGGTGTGCTGGTCGGCAGAGGTGTACAGGCCGTTCTCCAGCGCGGCGGCCGCGGTGACCACCTTGAAGGTGGAGCCCGGCGGGTAGGTCTCGCGCAGCGCCCGGTTCTGCATCGGGTCGTTCGGGTCGTTCTTCTTCTGGATCTTGTTCCAGGCCTTGCCGTCCGCGCTGGAGGCCCCGGCGAACGACGAGGGGTCGTACGACGGGTACGAGGCGAGCGCCAGGATCTTGCCGGTGGACGGCTCCAGAGCCACCACCGCGCCCTTGCCCCGGGACTTCAGGCCGTTGTAGGCGGCCTTCTGCGCGGCCGGGTTGAGGGTGGTGACGACGTTGCCGCCCTGCTTCGGCTTGCCCGTGATCATGTCCAGGGTGTTGCGGAAGAAGAGCCGGTCGTCGTTGCCGGTGAGGATGCCGTCGTCGATGCTCTCCAGCTGGGTGGCGCCGAAGGCCTGCGAGGCGTAGCCGGTGACCGGCGCCCACATGGGGCCGTCCTTGTACGTCCGCTTGTACTTCAGGTCGTTCAGGCCGTTGCTCTTGGTCTCCGTGGAGCCGGTGATCGGCGTGTCGCCCACGATGATGTCGCCGCGCGGCACGGAGTAGCGGGCGATGGTGACGCGGCGGTTCAGCTCGTCGTTCCTCAGACTGTCGGCCTTGGCGTACTGGAGCCAGTTGTCGCGGACGAGCAGCGTGAGGACCAGCAGGCCACAGAAGATCGCGATCCGGCGCAGGGGCTTGTTCACGGGCGGACCACCTGGGTCATCTCGGCGTCGGGGTTGGAGACGGGGGCGGGTGCCGGGCGGCGGGCGGTGTCGCTGATTCTGATCAGAATGCCGATCAGCGCCCAGTTGGCCAGCACCGACGAACCACCGTAGGCCATGAACGGCATGGTCATACCGGTCAGCGGGATGAGACCCATGACACCGCCGGACACCACGAAGACCTGGAGCGCGAAGGCGCCGGACAGACCGACGGCGAGCAGCTTGCCGAACGGGTCGCGGGCGGCCAGCGCGGTGCGCACGCCGCGCTCCACGATCAGGGCGTAGATCAGCAGGATCGCCATGATGCCGGCCAGGCCCAGCTCCTCGCCGAAGGTGGCGAGGATGAAGTCGGAGTTGGCGGCGAACTTGATCAGGTCCGAGTGGCCCTGGCCCCAGCCGCTGCCGAGGGTGCCGCCGGAGCCGAAGGCCCACAGGGCTTCCATGGACTGCTCGGAGTGGCCGACGACGCCCTGCCGGCTGAGCTTCCATTCGTTCAGCGGGTTCAGCCACGCCTCCACACGCTGGTGGACGTGCGGCTCGATGGAACCGACGCCGACCGCGCCGGCCGCGGACATCAGCAGACCGAAGACGATCCAGCTGGTCCGCTCGGTGGCGACGTACAGCATGATCACGAACATGCCGAAGAACAGCAGCGAGGTGCCGAGGTCGGTCTCGAAGACCAGGATGAGGATCGAGATGACCCAGACGACCAGGATCGGTCCGAGGTCGCGGCCGCGCGGCAGGTAGAGGCCCATGAAGCGGCGGCTGGCCAGGGCGAGCGCGTCCCGCTTCACCATCAGGTAGCCGGCGAAGAACACGGCCAGGGCGATCTTCGCGAACTCGCCGGGCTGCAGCGAGCCGAGGCCCGGGATGTTGATCCAGATCTTCGCGCCGTAGATGTTGGCCCCGAGGCCCGGGACCAGCGGCAGGATCAGCAGCACCAGCGCGGTGAACATGGAGATGTACGTGTAGCGCTGCAGGACGCGGTGGTCCTTGAGGAAGACCAGCACCACCGCGAACAGCGCGATGCCCAGCGCCGTGTAGAGCAGCTGGCGGGGCGCGGCCGTGAAGAAGTTGGGCAGCGACTGGAGCAGCTTCGACTGGTCGAGCCGCCAGATGCACACCAGACCGAGCCCGTTGAGCAGCGTGGCAAGCGGCAGCAGCAGCGGATCGGCGTACGGGGCGAACTTACGGACCACGAGATGGGCGACGCCGGCCAGCAGACCGAGCCCGAGGCCGTAGCTCAAGAGGCCCGAGGGCACCGAGCCGTCGATGGCCAGACCCACGTTGGCGTAGGCGAACACCGGGATGGCGACGGCGAAGACCAGCAGTGCCAGCTCGGTGTTGCGGCGGCTCGGCGCCCCGATGGCGCCGATCGTGGACGTGTGGTGCGTCGACGGGTTGGAAGTACTGCTCATCGTGTGACAGGGCCTCTCACGGCTTGCCTACTGCATACCGCACGCCGAGACGACCTTCTGCTCTTCCTCCGAGAGAGTGGGGCCGGGGCTGGGTGTGGACGCGGTCGCGGACGTGGACGGAGACGGGGACTTCGACGCCGACGGGTTCGGGGCCGGTGTGGCCTTGGACGTGAAGGCGGTACGGGTGGTTCCCGTGGTGCTGCCCGCCTTGCTCGCGTCCGGCTTGGGCTTGTGCTGGCTCTCGACCGCGCGCCGCTCGGCCTCCTTGCGGCACGCGGAGGCCTGCACGGACAGCTCGTCGACCTTCTTGCGGGCCGCCGGGAGGCTGCCCTCGGCGATCGTCCCCTTGACCTGCTTCTGCCAGTACTCCGGCAGATCGGTGAGCTTGATCTCGGGGTGGTCGGTCTCCACCTTGGACAGCTTCACCCAGGCGAGGTCCTGGCTGATGCCGCGGTAGAGGGCGACGTGGTCCTCCTGGGCGCCGATGTAGTACTGCGTCTGCGTCCAGCGGTAGCCGCCGTAGAGGCCGCCGCCGATGACGGCGAGGGCGAGCACGCTGTAGAGGGACACCTTCAGCCAGCGCCGGCCTTTGCGCGGCTTGACGAAGTCGTCGTCGCCGTAGCCGGCGAAGCCGCCGCTCGGGGCGTAGCCGTCGGCGTCGCCGGAGCCGGGCGGGCCGAACTCGCCGCCGCCCTGACCGCCGCCCTGGCGGCCGAGCCCGGAGGCGCGGCCGGCCGGGGTCTGCATGATGCCGTTGTCGTGCAGGTGGTTCTGGTTCTCGGCGACCGCGCCGACCACGACCGGGGTGTCGGACAGCTGCCCGGCGAGGGTGTCGCCGGTGTCCAGGTCCAGGACGTCGGCGATGATCACTGTGATGTTGTCGGGACCGCCGCCGCGCAGCGCGAGCTGGATCAGCTCCTGCACGGTCTCCTGGGGGCCCTGGTAGCTGGCGAGGGTCTCCTCCATCGTCTGGTGGGAGACGACGCCGCTCAGGCCGTCGGAGCAGATCAGGTAGCGGTCGCCGGCGCGGACCTCGCGCACGGACAGGTCGGGCTCGACGTGCTCGCTGCTGCCGAGGGCGCGCATCAGGAGGGCGCGCTGCGGGTGGGTGCTCGCCTCCTCCTCGGTGATGCGTCCCTCGTCGACCAGGCGCTGCACCCAGGTGTGGTCCTGGGTGATCTGGGTGAGCACGCCGTCGCGCAGCAGATAGGCGCGCGAGTCGCCGACGTGCACCAGGCCGAGGCGCTGGCCGGTCCACAGCAGGGCGGTGAGCGTGGTGCCCATGCCCTCCAGCTGGGGGTCCTCCTCGACCATGGCGCGCAGCTGGTCGTTGGCGCGCTGCACGGCGGTGCCGAGGGAGGTGAGCAGGTCCGAGCCGGGGACGTCGTCGTCCAGGGCGACGATGGTGGAGATCACCTCGGAGGACGCGACCTCGCCGGCGGCCTGGCCGCCCATGCCGTCGGCGATCGCGAGGAGCCGCGGGCCGGCGTAACCGGAGTCCTCGTTGCCCTCGCGGATCATGCCCTTGTGCGATCCGGCGGCGAAGCGCAGTGACAGACTCATGCGCACCTCGCCCGTCGGCTCCGGGTACAGCCGATCGTGTCGAGCCACACTGCCCACCCTCCGGTCGGGAGCGCGCCGCGGCCCTGGGTGCCGGCCGCCGCTGCGTGCTCGCTCCGCTCGCGCTCATTCATGACGTAGCACTACTTCCGCAGCTCGATGACGGTCTTGCCGATGCGGATCGGCGCGCCCAGCGGGATCGGCGTGGGGGTCGTCAGCCGGGACCGGTCCAGGTACGTGCCGTTGGTGGAACCGAGGTCCTCGACGATCCACTGGCCGCCCTGGTCCGGATAGATCCTGGCATGGCGGCTGGAGGCGTAGTCGTCGTCCAGCACGATGGTGGAGTCGTGCGCGCGGCCCAGGGTGATGGTCTGGCCCTGCAGCGCGACGGTGGTGCCGGTGAGGGTCCCCTCCGTCACCACGAGCTTGGTGGGGGCGTTGCGGCGCTGCCGGCCGCCGCCGCCCTGTTGGCCGCGCTGCTGCGGAGGCGGCGCCGCCTGGCGCCCGGTCTGCTGCGGCCGTGCGGCTTCCCGGCGGGCCCCCCGCTGGGTGACGCGCGTACCGAACAGGTCGCTGCGGATGACCTGCACGGCCACGATCACGAACAGCCACAGTACGGCCAGGAAACCCAGCCGCATGACCGTGAGGGTCAGCTCTGACATTGCCCCCGGTTCACCCTTCGGCTTGCCTATAGATAACGGTGGTGCTGCCCACGACGATCCGCGAGCCGTCGCGGAGCGTAGCGCGGGTGGTGTGCTGCCCGTCCACCACGATGCCGTTGGTGGACCCGAGATCCGCGATCGTCGAGGGCGTTCCGGTCCGGATCTCACAGTGCCGGCGGGAGACGCCGGGGTCGTCGATCCGCACGTCGGCGTCGGTGCTGCGACCCAGCACCAGCGTCGGGCGGGAGATCTGATGGCGGGTGCCGTTGATCTCGATCCAGTAGCGGGTGCGGCCGCCGGCCTGCGGGGGCCGCGGCGCGGCGGCCGGCGGGTAGCCGTATCCGCCCGGGCGGCCGGGCGGCGGGGCGGCCGGCATGGGGGGCGCGGCCGCGGGCGGCGCGGCGGGCGGGTAGCCGTAGCCGCCGGGTGCGGCCGGGCGAGGGGGAGCGGCGGGCTGGGCCGGCGGCGGTCCCTGGGGCGCCTGCTGGTTGCTGGAGGAGGCCAGGGTGCGGCTGCGCACCCGGTACAGGCCGGTGTCCAGGTCCTCGGCCTTCTCCAGGTGGACCTTGATCGGGCCCATGAAGGTGTAGCGCTGCTGCTTGGCGTAGTCGCGCACCATGCCGGCCAGTTCGTCGCCGAGCTGGCCGGAGTAGGGGCTCAGGCGCTCGTAGTCGGGCGCGCTCAGCTCCACGATGAAGTCGTTGGGCACGACGGTGCGGTCGCGGTTCCAGATGGTGGCGTTGTTGTCGCACTCGCGCTGCAGCGCGCCCGCGATCTCCACGGGCTGGACCTCGGACTTGAAGACCTTGGCGAAGGTGCCGTTGACCAGACCTTCGAGACGCTGCTCGAACTTCTTCAGGACTCCCATGGGGCACCTCCTCCGTGGTGGCCGTACCTGTGGTTCTTGCCGGTGTTGCGGGTCTTGCCGTCGTACTGCTGCGTACTGCTTACCTGGTACTGCTTACTGATCGTATCCACGCGCCGGTCGATCGGCTGGTTCCCCCTGTCGGCCCCGTCGACGGTCGTCGACGCGTCCCGCGTCGTGCCGCGGGAGCTGTCCTCCGAGGTTCCCCGCGCAGCCCGTCGCCGAACTTCGCCGCCTACCGCCGTGCCGTACGTCCGTGCCGTGCTTCCGTGTCGTACTCCTGCCCAGGATCGTACGGGCGGCCGTGGACCAGTGTCCCGCACCCGGCCGCGGCCTCGGCCCGGCTCCGGGGAAGACGGGCCGGACCGGTACGAGGTTGATACGTGAACGGACACTCACTGATACGGAACAGGGGCTTCCCCGCGGACGGGGGCTTCCGGCGGGTAGTGCGGCGGGCGCGCCCGGCGTGGCGCGGCGGCCCGCCCGCGGGGCGGGCCGGGCGACATCCCCGGCCCGCCCGGCGGGGAAGCCGCAGGCCCGCCCCGGGAAAGCCCCGCAGGCCCGCCCTGGGAAAGCGATGTGAATCCACCCTGCAGGGCGTGCTAATGTTCTGCGTGTCGGAAGGCGAAGGGCCCGAAAGAAGGGCACGGAGCCGGAGGACACACCCAATGCGCGGGTGGCGGAATAGGCAGACGCGCTGGATTCAGGTTCCAGTGCCCGAAAGGGCGTGGGGGTTCAACTCCCCCCTCGCGCACAGATGAAGTGGGCGGCATCGTGATCACGATGCCGCCCACTTCTGTTTGCCCCCGGTGTGACGGATGTCTCCGGCCGTGGTGGGGCCGTTCGCCGGCGGCTGTGAGCAAGGTCTCAGGCCCGGGGAGCGTGATCCCAGGGCGTCATGGGCGGGGACGACCGTCGGACGACGACCGAAGTAAGGGACGACCCGAAGCAAGGGTGGATGCCTCCCCGAAGACCGATGTGATCGTGTCTGGTCGGTTCCGGGGTCCTCGGTGGGACGGAGAGGCCGGAGCGGTTGGGGGCGGTCATCCGCGATCACCCTTCAGGGGCTGACGAAGCAGTACGGCGGTCGGACCGCCGTGGACAACCTGTCCCTGACCATCGGGGCGGGCAAGATCACCGTCTTCCTGGGCCCCCACGGTCCGGGCGAGTCCACCGCGATGCGCGTGATCACGTGCCTGGACCGCCCCGCCTCCGGCAAGGCGCTCGGCGGCGGCCTCTCCTACGCCGCCCGCTGCGGGAACCGCCCGCGCGGCGTCCGCCAACAGGTCCGGATCGGGGAGCGGGGACAAGGGGGGCGCCCCGCAGGTGAGGGTCCGCGGGGCGTCCGGGATCAGCCCGGTGCGCGCCGGACTGTGTTCGCGGTCCGGGTGCCGGCCGCGGGGATCACTCGCGGCGCCACAGGGCGGGGACGTTGGGCGGCTCCCAGCCGGTCATGGACGTGTGGGCCTGGACGCAGCGGTAGGCGGCGCCGTTGTAGGTGACCCGGTCGCCGGCGGCGTAGGCGTGGCCGGGGGCCCACGTGCCGCCCGGCGGGTCGGTGGGCGGGTCGGTCGGATGGCCCGGGCCCGGCGTCCCGTCGACGCTCAGTACGAAGTCGAAGGTGCCCTCCTTGCCGCCGCCGGCCCCGCGCACGTTCATCAGCAGCGTCGCGTCGAAGAGGGAGTCGGTGGTGTTGCGCGGCTCGCCGGGGAAGTACAGCTGGGTCGTCAGCACGGGCTGCCCGGGGGCCTGGGCCTTGACATGGAGGTGCCGGGTGCGGCCCGGGTAGAGGCCCGGCACGATCGTGGTCAGCGCGAACGTGCCCTTGGCGTCCGTGAACTGGTGGCCGCGCAGGGTGTATCCGGCCATGTCGTAGTTCCCGGCGTCGTCCGCCTGCCAGAAGTCCAGGAGGACGCCGGCCAGCGGGACGCAGTTGCGGCCGAAGACGTAGCCGCTGACGGTGAGCGGGGTGCCGGTGGTACCGGGCGTCACCAGGTTGCCTCGCAGCGGGGAGGCCGGCTTGAAGTACGGACCCTCGATCTGGTCGTGCGTCGGGCCGTCGCCGTCGTCGCAGGCGGGCGTCGCGGGCAGGGAGCGTCCCCGGCCCGCGGAGTCCCGGGCGAGCGCCACCGTGCCCGAGAGCAGCGGGAGGGCGGCGCCCGCGGCGACGGCGGCCCTGAGCAGGCTCTTGCGGCTGATCAGGCGTTCGGTTCCGGGGGCGGGTGTGGGGGTGAGGGCGGACGTGTGGGAGGGGTCGGTGCCGGTCCCCGTACGGGGGTCGGCGCCCGGGGCGGAGGCGGGCTCGTCGTGGCGGGGTGGTGTCATGGCGGGTTCCTCGGTCTCCTCGGTGGGGGGAAGAAGGACGGGACGTGCGGAACGGTGCGGGTGCGGCGGTGCGTGGAGGACGGGGCGTGTGGGGACGGGGCGTGCGGGGACGAGAGGCGCGAGCGTGGAGGCCGGAGCGGCCCGCCGCGCGGGGCGGGCTGTGTGTCGGCGGGCGCGCTCCGGTGGTGAGCGCGGCCGACTGTAATCGCGCGGACTGCCCCCGGTGCAGCTACCGTTCCGCCCCCCTGTCCGGCGTTATGCAAGGTGAGGGCGGGGGCGGGTGCGGGTGCGCGGATCGTGCGGGGCGGCCGGTCGGGGTGTCGTGCGGGGCGCGCGGGGGACGGACGCGGCGGATCGGTCCCGGCCCGGGCGGGGGCGGGCCTCGCGGAGGGGCGGGCGGGGGCCGCGGGCGGGGGCGGTGCCTGCGGCGGAGCCGGACGGGGCGGGGCGGTTCGGGACGTGGGAGCGATGTACGCGCCGGGTGGGCCGCTGTACCGTCGGCGCGTTGACGTGACATGCACGGGGCGGGGAGGACGTTCGAGATGGCCGAGGCCAGGGCGGGGCAGGACGTGACGACGGGGGCGACCGGGGGTTCCCGGGCGACCGGGGCGACGGGAGCCGCCGGGGGCGGTGCGGCGACCGGGCACGGCGGGCGGGTGCCGCAGGTGGCCGGGTTCGCGCGGTGGCCCGGCGGGGGCTCGCCGAAGGCGGAGGGCAAGGCGCTGCGCGAGCGCGTCGCACGGTCCGCGCACGCCGTGTTCGAGGCGGACGCCGGACGCCCGGACGCGGTCGCGGCCGTCGAGGAGTCCAACCACGGCCGGCTCCCCGAGCTGACGCCGATCAGGGTCGGCCGGATGGCGGCGACGCCGTTCGCCTTCCTGCGCGGCTCGGCCGGCCTGATGGCGTACGACCTCGCGCGCACCCCCATGACCGGGATCGGCGCCCAGCTGTGCGGCGACGCCCACGCGGCCAACTTCGGCCTCTACGGCGACGCCCGTGGCGGTCTGGTGATCGACCTGAACGACTTCGACGAGACGGTGCACGGCCCCTGGGAGTGGGACCTGAAGCGGCTCGCCGCGTCGCTGGTGCTCGCCGGGCGGGAGGCGGGCTGCGACGAGGACCGCTGCCGCGAGGCGGCCCAGGACGCGGTCGGCGCCTACCGCCGCACCATGCGGCTGCTGGCCAAGCTCCCGGTGCTGGACGCCTGGAACGCCATCGCCGACGAGGAACTGGTCTCCCACACCGACGCGCACGACCTGCTCGGCACCCTGGAACGCGTCTCCGAGAAGGCGCGGGCCAACACCAGCGGACGGTTCGCGGCCAAGTCCACCGAGCGGACCGAGGACGGCGGGCGCCGCTTCGTGCCCGCCCCGCCGGTGCTGCGCCGGATCCCGGACGCGGAGGCCGCGGCGGTGGCGGCCTCGCTGGAGCAGTACCTCACCACCCTCTCCGAGGACCGCCTCCCGCTGCTGGCCCGGCACGCGGTGCACGACGTCGCCTTCCGGGTGGTCGGCACCGGCAGCGTCGGCACCCGTTCCTATGTCGTGCTCCTGCTGGACCACCGCGGCGAACCACTGGTGCTCCAGGTCAAGGAGGCCAGGCCGTCGGCGCTGCTGCCGCATCTGGCGACCGCCGGCTTCACGGCGCCCGAGGCGGCGCACGAGGGGCGGCGCGTGGTGCTCGGCCAGAAGAGCATGCAGGTGGTCAGCGACATCCTGCTCGGCTGGACGACGGTGGACGGACGCCCCTACCAGGTACGGCAGTTCCGCAACCGCAAGGGCAGCGTCGATCCCGCCGCCCTGCCCGCCGACCAGATCGACGACTACGCCCGGATGACCGGCGCGCTCCTGGCCCGCGCCCACGCCCACAGCGCCGACCCGCGCCTGATCTCCGGCTACTGCGGCAAGAACGGGGAGCTGGACGAGGCGATCGCCGCGTTCGCCGTCGCCTACGCCGACCGCACCGAGGCGGACCACGCCGAACTGGTCACGGCGGTCCGCTCCGGCCGCCTCGCGGCGGAGATGGGGGTCTAGGGACTGCGGCGGGAGCTGGAGCCGAGAGCGCGATGTGGCGGAGGCGGGGGCGCCCTTGCCGAGGCGTCCGCCGTGGGGCGGGGCGTTCGCCGTGGGGCGGGAACGCCTGCCGCGGGGGCAAGGGGGACGGGGCGTCTGCCGCAGAGCTGAGGGAGGCGTGCCCGCCGCAGGGCGGGGCGGGGCGTCTGCCGCCGGGCGGAGGCTGGGGGGCCGGGGCGGTCCGGGCGGGGGCCGCGCCGTCGTGGCCTACGCTGGTCGGGTGACGACCCCGGATGCAGAGCAGGGTGACGTCGCCGGAACGGCCCGGGCGACGTCCGGCGACACGGCGGCGCGGCCCGAGGAGCGGCTGGAGCGGGCCGTACGGGCCGCCGAACAGGCCCTCATCGAGTACGAGATCGCGGTGGAGACCTTCCGGGTGGAGGTCGAGAACTTCGCCCGGCTCCACGAGCAGCGGCTCGGCCCCCTCTACGCCCGTATCGAGGAGCTGGACGCCCAGCTCGCCGAGGCCAGGGCGGCGCGCACCGGGGACCCGGAGGACCTGCGCAAGGCCCAGGAGGCCCGGGCCAGGCTCCAGCCCATCCCGGGCGTCGAGGAACTGCTGCACGGCTGGATGGACTCCGACGGCCTCTTCCCGGAGGCCGCCGCGATGCTCACCGAGCAGCCGGTCCGGCCCCCGCAGCGGGTGCGCCCGAGCGAGGAGGCCCGCGGCCTCTACCGCGACCTCGTCCGCAAGGCCCACCCCGACCTGGCGCAGGAGGAGGACGAGCGCGAACGGCGCGAGGAGTTCCTCACCCGCGTCAACGCCGCCTACGCCCGCGGCGACGAGAAGGAGCTGCGGGAACTGGCCGAGGAGTGGGCGGCCGGCCCGGCCCCCGCCGCGCAGGGACCCAGCCGTGCCGAGGAGCTGTACGCCCGCCTGGAGTGGCTGTCCCAGCGCAAGGAGATGCTCACCGTCGTCGCCGGGCACCTGGAGGACAGCGCGATCGCCGCGATGCTCCGGCTGGCCCCCGACGACCCCGACCGCCTCCTCGAGGAGATCGCCGGGCAGTTGCACGGTGACGTGGCGGCCCGCGAGGTGGAGCTGGCGGCCCTGCGGGAACAGGGCTGACGGCCGGATCCCACCGCACCACGGACCGCCCGCCCTTTCGGGTAGCGTCGGAGCCATGCATTTTGGAGCTGGTGTGCCCACGGTCGAGGTCACTGACCTCAAGGACGACGACTTTCTGCTGGACGTCCGCGAGGACGACGAGTGGCAGGCGGGCCACGCCGAGGGGGCGCTGCACATCCCCATCAGCGACTTCGTGGCCCGCTACGGCGAACTGACCGAGGCCGCGCCACAGGACGGCCGCGTCCACGTCATCTGCCGCTCCGGTGGTCGCTCGGCGCAGGTCACGATGTACCTGGTCCAGCAGGGCATCGACGCGGTGAACGTCGACGGCGGCATGCAGGTCTGGGCCGCCTCCGGCCGCCCCGTGATCACCGACGACGGCCGGCCGGGTCACGTCCTCTGACCGCTCGGGCAGACGCGCGTCCACCCTGCGGACGCTGGGCAGACGGGGAGCGGCGGCGGTGGGGTGGCGGTGCCGCACCGTCCATGACGGTCCGGCGGGCCGCCCCCGCCCGGCGGCTCAGCGGTCGAAGTCCAGTTCCACCGCCTCCGTGGCCGGATGGGACTGGCAGGCCAGCACGTACCCCGCCTGGGTCTCCTCCGGTTCCAGCGCGAAGTTGCGGTCCATCCGCACCTCGCCCGCCACGAGGAACGCCCGGCAGGTGCCGCACACGCCGCCCTTGCAGGCGTACGGAGCGTCGGGGCGGTTGCGCAGGACCGTCTCCAGCAGCGTCTCCCCCTCCTGGACCGGCCAGGTGCCGCCGCGGCCGTCGAGCCGGATCGTCACCGTGCTGTGCGCGGGGGCGGCGGCCACCGGCTCGGCCCGGGTGACCTCGGCGACGTGGAAGATCTCCTGGTGGACGCGCGTCCTGTCCACGCCGAGCCCGCGCAGCGCCCGCTCGGCCTCCTGCACCAGCCCGTAGGGCCCACACAGGAACCATCCCGTGACCTCCGCCACGGGCAGCAGCGCCGGCAGCAGATCCGTCAGCCGCTCACGGCCGAGCCGCCCCGACGGCAGCCCCGCCTGCTGCTCCTCCCGGGAGAGCACCGTCACCAGCTGGAACCGCTGCGGGTAGCGGTCCTTCAGGTCGGCGACCTCCTCCAGGAACATCGTCGAGGCGGTCGTGCGGTCGCTGCGTATCAGGCAGAACCGGGCCGCCGGTTCCCGGGCGAGCAGAGTGGCGGCGATGGACAGCACCGGGGTGATGCCGCTGCCGCCGACGACCGCGGCGTACAGGCCCGGCGCCGGGTGCAGCGTGAAACGGCCCGCCGGGGTCATCACCTCCAGCTCGTCACCGACGTTGATCTCCTTGAACGCGTACGTCGAGAAGGCGCCGCCCTCCACCAGCCGCACCCCGACCCGCAGCGTTCGCGGTTCCTCGCCGTCGGGGTCCGGAGCCGGCGAGCAGATCGAGTACGTCCGTCGGACGTCGACCCCGTCCACGACGCGCCGCAGGGTGAGGTGCTGGCCCGGGGCGTGCCGGTACTCCGTGCGCAACTCGGGCGGCACCGCGAGGGTCAGGGCGACGGAGTCGTCGGTGAGCCGGTCGACCGCCGTCACGCGCAGCGGGTGGAAGCGGGCCATCACACCTCCTTGAAGTGGTCGAAGGGTTCGCGGCAGGCCAGACAGCGCCGCAGCGCCTTGCACGCGGTGGAGGAGAACCGGCTGAGCAGCTCGGTGTCGGCCGAGCCGCAGTGCGGGCAGCACACGGGATCGGTCTCCGTGCGCATGGTCCGGGTCGGCCCCAGTTCCAGCGGGACCGGCCCGCCCTCCGTGCGCACCCGTGGCGGAGCTATGCCGAACTCCCGCAGCTTGCGGCGCCCTTCGGCGGTGATGTCGTCCGTGGACCAGGCGGGCGAGAGCACCGTGCGCACGGCGACCTCCCGCATGCCGTGCTCGCGCAGTACCCGCTCTATGTCCAGCGCCATCGCCTCGACCGCCGGGCAGCCGGTGTAGGTGGGGGTCAGCTCGACCTCGGCCGTGTCCCCGCCGCGCAGGTGCACCGCGCGGACCACGCCCAGCTCCGCCAGGGTGAGCACGGGCAGTTCGGGGTCGGGCACCGAGCCGGCCAGCCTCAGCAGCTCCGTCTCCAACGGGGTCGTCGCGGTCACCATGACGCCCCCGGGTGGCTGCGGTGCAGATGCTGCATCTCGGCGAGCATCCGCCCGAACGGCTCGGTGTGCAGGCCCTGCCGCCCGGCGCCCGCCGACCACGCCCCGGTCCGCGGCCCCTCGGGCAGGGCGAGGGTGGCCCGGCGCAGTACGCCTCCCACGGACTCCAGCCAGGCCGCCTCCATGCCGGACCAGTCGACGTCCAGGCCCGCCACCGGCTGGAACATCTCGCCGGTGAACCGCCACAGCGCCTCGCAGGCCCGGCGCATGCGCTCATGGCTGACGTCGGTGCCGTCGCCGAGCCGCAGCGTCCACTGCTCGGCGTGGTCGCGGTGGTAGGCGACCTCCTTGACCGCCTTGCCGGCCAGCGGCGCGAACTCGCCGTCCGATGCGGCCAGTTGCCCGTACAGCAGGTGCTGGTAGGTGGAGAAGTAGAGCTGGCGGGCGATGGTGTGGGCGAAGTCGCCGTTGGGCTGCTCGACCAGCTGGAGGTTGGTGAAGGCCCGCTCCTCGCGCAGATACGCCAGTTCGTCCTCGTCCCCGGCCATCGACAGCAGGACCCGGGCCTGGCCGAGCAGGTCGAGGGCGATGTTGGCGAGGGCGACCTCCTCCTCCAGGACGGGCGCGTGGCCCGCCCATTCCCCCAGGCGGTGGGAGAGCACCAGGGCGTCGTCGCCGAGGGCGAGGGCGGCGGTCGTGGGCAGGGTCGCCGTCACAGGTGCTTCACCCCTTCCGGGATCTCGTAGAAGGTCGGGTGGCGGTAGGGCTTGTCGGCGGCCGGCTCGAAGAAGGGGTCCTTCTCGTCCGGGGAGGAGGCGGTGATCGCCGCGGAGGGCACCACCCAGATCGAGACGCCCTCGCCGCGCCTCGTGTACAGGTCGCGCGCGTTGCGCAGGGCCAGTTCCGCGTCCGGGGCGTGCAGGCTGCCGGCGTGGGTGTGGGACAGCCCGCGCCGGGAGCGCACGAAGACCTCCCACAGGGGCCAGTCGGTGTCGGTCATGCCTGCTCCACTCCCGTCGGACCGGTGTGCTGCCCGGTGTGTGTTCCGGTGTGCTTGGCGGCGTGGGCGGCGGCCGCCTCCCGTACCCAGGCGCCTTCGTCGTGGGCCCGGCGGCGCTGGGTCAGCCGCTGTTCGTTGCACGGGCCGTTGCCCTTGAGGACGTCCCAGAACTCGGTCCAGTCGATGGCGCCGAAGTCGTGGTGACCGCGCTCCTCGTTCCACCTCAGGTCCGGGTCGGGCAGGGTGAGGCCGAGGGACTCGGCCTGTGGGACGCAGATGTCGACGAAACGCTGGCGCAGTTCGTCGTTCGAATGGCGCTTGATCTTCCAGGCCATCGACTGCGCGGAGTGCTGGGAGGCGTCGTCGGGCGGGCCGAACATCATCAGCGACGGCCACCACCAGCGGTCCACCGCGTCCTGCGCCATCGCGTGCTGCTCGGACGTGCCCCGGCTCAGGGCGAGCAGCAGCTCGTACCCCTGCCTCTGGTGGAAGGACTCCTCCTTGCAGACGCGGACCATCGCCCGCGCGTACGGACCGTAGGAGCAGCGGCACAGGGGGACCTGGTTGGTGATCGCGGCGCCGTCCACCAGCCAGCCGATCGCGCCGACGTCGGCCCAGGTCAGCGTGGGGTAGTTGAAGATCGAGGAGTACTTCTGCCGGCCGCTGTGCAGCTTGTCGAGCAGTTCCTCCCGGCTGACGCCGAGGGTCTCGGCCGCGCTGTACAGGTACAGGCCGTGGCCGGCCTCGTCCTGCACCTTGGCCATCAGGATGGCCTTGCGGCGCAGCGAGGGCGCCCGCGTGATCCAGTTCGCCTCGGGCTGCATGCCGATGATCTCGGAGTGGGCGTGCTGGGCGATCTGCCGGACCAGCGTCGCGCGGTAGGCCTCGGGCATCCAGTCCCGCGGCTCGATGCGCTCGTCGGCGGCCACCGCGGCGTCGAACGCGCGCTGCCGGATGTCGTCCTCCGGGCCGGCGTCCGGTGCGCCGTACGCCGGGGCGCCGGCTGTCCGGTGTGCGGCTGCTGTCGCCATGCGGTCCCCCTTGACCTCGCCTTGTCCATATCTCCCGACCGATCGTTCGGTTCGGGCGACTCCATGGTGCGGCCCGCCGCCGTAGGGTGTCAACCGCTGTGGAAAACCGCGGGCGGGTCCTGTGGACGACTCGTGGGGACGGCTGCCGGGGCCGTGCTGCGGGCGGCTGCCGCCGGGCTCCGGCGGGCCGGTCGCCGGTCGCCGTGCAACGGGCCGCGGGTGGGCCGGGCCGGGTGCGGCGGCCGGCGGTGGACGACTCCCCGGGCGGCGCCGCTCCTGTGCGCCGTACGGGTGAACGGACCCAGAGCGGTACGAAACGCTGTCGCGGCCGGACGGCCTCGCGGAGCGGGACTGTGCCCGGCGGCCGGGCGTGAGTACCGTTCCGTGCGGCGCCCGGGAACGGTGCGCGCGGGCGGTGCGGTCGGTGCGCCGCCCACACCCGCGGCCACCGGGCGGCCGCGGGCGGGAAGACGGACCGGGAACGGGAAGCGGGCGCAATGGACGCGTACGAGAGGGGCTCGACGGGGCCGGGCGGGCGGTACGGACCCGACCGCGCCGATGAGCCCCGTGGGACCCAGGGGTCCGCGGAGGCTGCCGCGGACCCGGCCGCCGAGCGGGACGCGGAACCCGCCGAGGGCGCCTCCGTGCCGAGCCCGCGCTCCGAGCCCGCCCCGCGTCCTGGTACCGCCCCGCGTCCCGGGACCGGCGGCCCGCACCCGGAGGCCGCTCCCGTCGCCGAGCCCGGCTCCCTACCGGCCCCCCGCTCCGAGGCCGCGCCCGAGCGGGATGCCTCCGGCCGGGCCGCCGCCCCCGGCCAGGACACCGCCGCTCCCAGCGCGCTCGCCGCGCTCCCCCTCCCGTACCAGATCGGCGCCGCGCTGGCGCTCGCCGTCGTCGCGGTGGCCGCCTGTGTGCACCTGGGCATGGTGTTCCTCTACGTCGCGCCCTCGAACACGGTGACGAAGCAGCACGGCAAGGCCGTCGACGAGTGGATCTATCCGGAGTTCGAGCAGAACTGGAAGCTGTTCGCGCCGAACCCGCTCCAGCAGAACGTCGGCGTCCAGGCGCGCGCCGAGATCCGCACGGCGGACGGCGGCTACCGGACCACCAACTGGTTCGACCTGTCCGCCGAGGACGGCCGGGCCATCGACGGAAACCCGTTGCCCAGCCACACGCAGCAGAACGAGCTGCGTCGCGCCTTCGACTTCTACTCCTCCACGCACGACGGCGAGAACCGCTCCACGGGACTGCGCGGTGCGCTGGCCGAGCAGTACCTGCGCCGCATCGTCGTCCTGCGTCTCGGCCGCGACGACGCGGCCGGGCGGGGCGGCGTCCTCCAGCGCGTCCAGATCCGCGTCCGCACCACCAACGTGCCCTCTCCCGAGTGGAGCGAGGAGAACGTGTCGACCTCGCCCGAGTACCGCCTGCTGCCCTGGTGGACCGTCCCGGACGGCGAAGCGCGGGGAGGTGTGCGGTGAGCGGCGCCGCCCTCGCGGTCTCGCGGGGCGTCGCCCGGGTCACCGAGACGGCCCTCGCCCCCTACCAGTCGGCCGTCATACGCATCGGCTTCTCGGCGACCTGGCTGCTGTTCCTGCTGCGCGAGCTGCCGCACCGCCGGGAGCTGTACGGACCGGACGGCCCGTGGAACTGGGACCTCGCCCACCAGCTGGTCGCCGACAACGGCGCCTTCACGGCCCTGCTGTGGTTCCGTGGCCAGTTCTGGTTCGAGACGGTCTACGCGCTGGCCGCACTGTCGAGCCTCCTGCTGTCGCTGGGCTGGCGCACCCGCACGATGTCGGTGCTCTTCCTGGTCGGCGTGCTCTCGCTGCAGAACCGCAGCGTCTTCGTCGGTGACGGCGGTGACAACGTCCTCCACCTCATGGCGATCTACCTGGTCTTCACCCGCTGCGGCCAGGTGTGGTCGCTGGACGCCCGACGGGCCGCGCGGACCACGGCGGTGCACGCGCGCGGCGAACGGCTGCCCGACCGGACCGGTCCCGTCCTGTGGAGCGTGCTCGGCCTGGTCCTGGCCGTGATCACGGCGACGGGCCGGCCGGAGGGCGAGTGGTCCGTCCCCGTGCTGCTGTGGGCGGTGTGGCTCGCGCAGGGCCTGTACTGGCTGGTCGGACGGCACACGCAGACGCCCGCGCCGAAGATCCTGGCCGATGTCGTCGCCAACGTCCTGCACAACGGCGCCCTGTTCGTGATCGCGGCCGAGGCGTGCCTGATCTACGCGACGGCCGGCTGGTACAAGATCCAGGGGTCGCGCTGGCAGGACGGCACCGCCGTGTACTACCCGCTCCACCTGGACTACTTCTCGCCCTGGCCGGCCCTGGCCGATCTGCTGGCCGGCAGCGCCGTGATGGTGATGCTGGTGACGTACGGGACGGTGATCGTGCAGGTCGCCTTCCCGTTCACCCTGTTCAACCGGCGGGTCAAGAACGTCCTGCTGGTGGCCATGATGACCGAGCACGCGGTGATCGCCGTGGTGCTGGGGCTGCCGTTCTTCTCGCTGGCGATGATCGCGGCGGACGCCGTCTTCCTGCCGACCTCCTTCCTGCTGCGGCTGGGCGATCTGGCGGCCCGCGCGCGTGCGCGCCTGCCGTGGCGGCCCGCCCGTCCCGTACCGGAGCCCCGCTCCCCGGAGGACGGTGAGCCCGTCCGCGTAGGCTTCCCGGCATGACCGATCCCCTGCGCGACTGGCACCGGCTGGCCGGCACCTCCGTGCTGCTCGACGGCTTCCACGCCCTCAAGCACGCGGTGCGCTTCGGCGCCGAGGTGCCGGTGGCGGTCGCCGTCGACCGGCGGGCCGCGCTCGCCCTCGCCGACGAGCTGGCCCCGGACGTACGGGACGCCCTGGACGCGCTGCTGACCGAGGTGGAGCCGGACGTCTACGCCTCGCTGGTGCCGCGTCCGCACCCCACCGCCGTGGCCGCGCTCGCCGTACGGCCGTCCCGCGAGGCGGGCCTCGGGGCGCTGGCGCACCGGCCCCGCAGCGCCCCGGTCGTCGTCCTGGACCAGCCCCGCAACCTCGGCAACGCGGGCGCGGTGATCCGTCTGGCCGCCGGTTTCGGGGTGACCGGGGTGGTCACCACGGGCACCCTCGACCCCTGGCATCCGACGGTGGTGCGCGGTGGGGCGGGACTGCACTTCGCGACCACCGTGGAGCGCCTGTCCGTGGCGGAGCTGCCGGGCGGGCCGCTGTTCGCGCTCGACCCGGAGGGCGAGGACATCCGCGGGCTGAAGCTGCCCGACGACGCCGTGCTCGCCTTCGGCTCCGAGCGCAGCGGGCTCTCCTCCGAACTGCGGGCGCGGGCCGACCACCTGGTGGCGCTGCCGATGCGCCCCCAGGTCTCCAGCTACAACCTGGCCACCAGCGTGGCCATGACGCTGTACCACTGGAGTCTCACCGGAGGCGCGCCCACGTCCTGAACGGTCAGGCGGTCAGGCCTCCCGGCGGACCTCCACCACACGGAACCGGTTCGCCACGAACGCCGCGTCGCACAGGGCCGCGTTGGCCGCCGGGTTGCCGCCCGAGCCGTGGAAGTCGGAGAAGGCGGCCGTCTGGTTGACGTACACCCCGCCGGTGAGGTTCAGCGAGAGCTGGGCGGCCTCCTCCAGGCAGACCTCCTCCACGGCCCGCTCGACCTGCTCGTCCGTCGTGTAGGCGGCCACCGTCATCGCGCCCTTCTCGCGGACGGTGCGACGCAGCAGCTCCACCGCGTCGGCGGCGGAGTCGACCGCGACGGCGAAGGAGACCGGGCCGAAGCACTCGCTCATGTAGGCGGCCTCGGCGTCGGGCTTGGCGCCGTCCAGCTTCACGATGACCGGGGTGCGGACGACCGCGTCGGGGAAGTCCGGGTTGGCGACCTTGCGAGAGGCGAGAGCGACCTCGCCGAGCGCCGCCGCGGCCTCCAGACGGGCCTTGACGTCCGGGTTGACGATCGCGCCGAGCAGGGCGTTCGCCCGCGCGTCGTCGCCGAGCAGTCCGTCGACGGCCTGGGCGAGGTCGGCGGTGACCTCGTCGAAGGACTTGTGGCCCTGGTCGGTGCGGATGCCGTCGCGGGGGATCAGCAGGTTCTGCGGGGTGGTGCACATCTGGCCGCTGTAGAGGGACAGGGAGAAGGCCAGGTTGGCGAGCATGCCCCGGTAGTTCCCGGTCGACTCGACGACGACCGTGTTGACGCCCGCCTTCTCGGTGTAGACCTGCGCCTGGCGGGCGTTGGCCTCCAGCCAGTCGCCGAAGGCGGTCGAGCCGGTGTAGTCGACGATCCGGATCTCGGGACGGGTGGCCAGGGCCTTGGCGATGCCCTCGCCCGGCCGCTCGGCGGCCAGCGCCACCAGGTTCGGGTCGTGACCGGCCTCGGCGAGCACCTCGCGGGCCGCCTGCACGGTGAGGGCGAGCGGCAGCACCGCGCGCGGGTGCGGCTTGACCAGGACGGCGTTGCCGGTGGCCAGGGAGGCGAACAGGCCCGGGTAGCCGTTCCACGTCGGGAAGGTGTTGCAGCCGATGACCAGGGCGATGCCCCGGGGGACGGCGGTGAAGCGCTTGGTGAGGGTGAGCGGGTCGCGCTTGCCCTGCGGCTTGGACCACTCGGCGGTCTCCGGGGTGCGGGTCTGCTCCGCGTACGCGTACGCCACCGCTTCCAGGCCCCGGTCCTGCGCGTGCGGGCCGCCGGCCTGGAACGCCATCATGAAGGCCTGGCCGGAGGTGTGCATGACGGCGTGCGCGAACTCGTGCGTCCGGTCGCTGATCCGCTTGAGGATCTCCAGGCACACCGCGGCGCGCGCCTCTGGGCCCGCGTCCCGCCAGGCCGACTGTCCCGCCTTCATGGCGGGCAGCAGCACGTCGAGGTCGGCGTGCGGATAGGTCACGCCCAGCTCGATGCCGTAGGGCGACACTTCACCGCCGACCCAGTCGTCCGTGCCGGGCTGTGCGAGGTCGAGGCGGGAGCCGAGCAGGGCGTCGAAGGCGGCCTTGCCCGCGGCCGCGTCCAGGCTGCCGTGCTCCCCGTAGGCCTTGGGGTGCTCGGGGTGGGGGGACCAGTACGCGCGGGTGCGGATCGCTTCCAGCGCCTGGTCGAGCGTGGGCCGGTGCCGGGCGATGAGCTCGTGCGCTTTCGGTGCGGCGGTGGCCATGCGGACCAACTCCTTGTCTCGAGAGCTCCTCTTCGAGCTCATGACCTGGCGGAAACATGGGCGGCGACAGCCGGTCAGGGTTAGAGTAACCGAACGATCGGTCGGGACAAGGGGGTCGGCCGCATCTGTGGAAAAGTCGGGCCAGGGGGTCCGCCGCATCTGTGGAAAACCCCGTGCGGGAGGATCGCGCTCATGACAGCACTCGACCTCAGCAGCCCGGTGGCCGTCGTCGGCACCGGCACCATGGGCCAGGGCATAGCCCAGGTCGCGCTGGTCGCGGGCCATCCCGTACGCCTGTACGACGCCGTGCCCGGGCGGGCCGGCCAGGCGGCCGCCGCGATCGGCGCCCGGCTCGACCGGCTCGTCGAGAAGGACCGCCTCACCGCCGCCGGCCGGGACGCGGCCCGCGCCCGGCTCCGGCCCGCCGACAGCCTCGCCGAACTCGCCGACTGCGCCCTGGTCGTCGAGGCCGTCCTGGAGCGGCTGGACGTCAAGCGGGAACTGTTCACGGAGCTGGAGGGCGTCGTCGTCGACGACTGCCTGCTCGCCACCAACACCTCCTCCCTGTCGGTGACCGCCATCGGCGGTGCGCTGCGCAACCCCGGCCGCTTCGTGGGCCTGCACTTCTTCAACCCGGCCCCGCTGCTGCCGCTGGTCGAGGTCGTCTCCGGGTTCGCCACCGACGTCACGTCGGCCACGCGCGCGTACGAGACGGCCCGCGCCTGGGGCAAGACGCCGGTCGCCTGCGCCGACACCCCCGGCTTCATCGTCAACCGCATCGCCCGCCCCTTCTACGCCGAGGCGTTCGCCGTCCTGGAGTCCCAGGCCGCCGATCCGGCCACCATCGACGCGGTCCTGCGCGAGTGCGGCGGGTTCAGGATGGGCGCCTTCGAACTGACCGACCTGATCGGGCAGGACGTCAACGAGTCCGTCACGCACTCCGTGTGGCAGTCCTTCTTCCAGGACGTGCGCTTCACACCCTCGCTCGCCCAGCGGCGGCTGGTGGAGTCCGGCCGGCTCGGCCGCAAGAGCGGCCACGGCTGGTACGACTACGGCGACGGCGCCGAGCGCCCCGAGCCGCACACCGCCGAGAGGGAGCAGCCGCCCGCCTACGTCGTCGTCGAGGGCGACCTCGGCCCGGCGTCCGAGGTGATCGCGCTGATCCGCGAGACGGGCATCACCGTCCGCGAGGAGGACGAGGACCACGGCACGCGGCTGGTGCTGCCGAGCGGCGGCCAGCTGGTCCTCGCCGACGGGCAGACCTCGGTGGAGTTCCGCGACGTCGTCTACTTCGACCTGGCCCTCGACTACCGCCGGGCCACGCGGATCGCCTTGTCCGCCTCCCAGGACACCGCGCCGCAGACGCTGGCCGAGGCCATCGGCCTCTTCCAGGCGCTCGGCAAGGACGTCAGCGTCATCGGCGACGTCCCCGGCATGATCGTCGCCCGCACGGTCGCCCGCATCGTCGACCTGGCGCACGACGCCGTCGCCAAGGGGGTGGCCACCGAGGAGGACATCGACACCGCGATGCGGCTCGGGGTCAACTACCCCCTCGGCCCGTTCGAATGGAGCCGCAGACTCGGCCGTTCCTGGGCCTACGACCTGCTGGACGACCTGCATCTGCGCGACCCCTCGGGGCGCTACGCCCCGTCCCTCGCGCTGTACCGGCACGCGTACGCGGGCGAGAAGCGGGAGGGCGGCTCATGACCACCGCGAGGCGCGACACGTACACCCCGGAGACGCTGCTCTCGGTGGCCGTGCGGGTCTTCAACGAGCGCGGTTACGACGGCACCTCCATGGAGCACCTGTCCAAGGCGGCCGGCATCTCCAAGTCGTCCATCTACCACCACGTCTCGGGCAAGGAGGAGTTGCTGCGCCGCGCGGTCAGCCGTGCGCTGGACGGGCTCTTCGGCATCCTGGACGAGGAGCACGCGCGCGCGGGGACCGCCGCCGCCCGCCTGGAGTACGTCGTGCGGCGCATGGTCGAGGTGCTCATCGCCGAACTGCCCTACGTGACACTGCTGCTGCGGGTGCGCGGCAACACCGCGACGGAGCGGTGGGCGCTGGAGCGGCGCCGCGAGTTCGACCACAAGGTGGCCGAACTGCTGCGGGCGGCGGCCGCCGAGGGCGATGTGCGCGACGACGTGGAGGTGCGGCTGGCGACCCGGCTCGTCTTCGGGATGATCAACTCGATCGTGGAGTGGTACCGGCCCGACGGGCGCGGGTCGAGCGAGCGGGAAGTGCGCGACGCGGTCGTCCGGCTGGTCTTCGGCGGCCTGCGCAGGGAGGCCTGAGACGGACGTCGGCCCAGGGGCGCCTTGAGGGCCCCGGGTTCACCCCTGGGGCTCCAGGTCCTCCTCCTCGAACACCAGCAGCGTGCGCGTGCTGAGCACCTCGGGGATCGCCTGGAGCCGGGTGAGCACCACCTCGCGCAGCGCCCGGTTGTCCGGCGTGTGCACGAGCAGCAGCACGTCGAAGTCGCCGCCCACCAGGGCGATGTGGGAGGCGCCGGGCAGCAGGCGAAGCTGCTCGCGCACCGTGCGCCAGGAGTTCTGCACGATCTTCAGCGTGATGTACGCGGAAGTCCCCTGCCCCGCGCGTTCGTGGTCGACGCGCGCGCCGAAGCCGCGGATGACGCCGTCCTCGATGAGGCGGCTGATCCGGGCGTAGGCGTTGGCGCGCGAGACATGGGTCCGCTCGGCGACCGACCGTATCGAGGCGCGGCCGTCCGCCTGGAGCATCCGCAGGATGTCCTGGTCGATGGCGTCCAGCGGACGCGGCGGCGGCAGGTCGACGCCGTCCGGTCCGTCGGCCATTTGTTCAGGTGCCATGTCCCCCCGCCTCTCCGCCATGGACGTACTGCGTCCATCCCATGCTGTGGAGAACCGTTTGTCCACAGCCTGGGGCCGCCTGTAGCCAAAATGCGTCGGCGACCGAACAATCGGTAGGTGAGGCGGGTCACAGCCGACACGCCTCCCGTAGCCGCTCCCACGAGGAGGTGCCCGTCATGACGGTCATGGAGCAGCGGGGTGCGTACCGGCCATCGCCGCCGCCCGCCTGGCAGCCCCGAACCGACCCCGCGCCGCTGCTGCCCGACGCGGAGCCCTACCGCGTCCTGGGGACGGAGGCGGCCGCGAAGGCCGACCCGGAGCTGCTGCGCCGTCTGTACGGGCAGCTGGTGCTCGGCCGCCGGTACAACACGCAGGCGACCGCCCTCACCAAGCAGGGCCGGCTCGCCGTGTACCCCTCCAGCACCGGCCAGGAGGCCTGTGAGGTCGCCGCCGCGCTCGCCCTGGAGGACCGCGACTGGCTCTTCCCCAGCTACCGCGACACGCTGGCCGCGGTGGCCCGCGGCGTGGACCCCGTCCAGGCCCTCACCCTGCTGCGCGGCGACTGGCACACCGGCTACGACCCCTACGAGCACCGGGTCGCCCCCCTGTCCACCCCGCTCGCCACCCAGTTGCCGCACGCCGTCGGCCTCGCGCACGCCGCCCGCCTCAAGGGCGACGACGTGGTCGCGCTGGCGATGGTCGGCGACGGCGGCACCAGCGAGGGCGACTTCCACGAGGCCCTGAACTTCGCCGCCGTCTGGCAGGCCCCCGTCGTCTTCCTCGTGCAGAACAACGGCTTCGCGATCTCCGTCCCGCTCGCCAAGCAGACCGCCGCGCCCTCCCTGGCCCACAAGGCCGTCGGGTACGGCATGCCGGGCCGCCTGGTCGACGGCAACGACGCCGCCGCCGTCCACGAGGTGCTGACCGATGCCGTACGGCACGCGCGCGCGGGCGGCGGCCCCACCCTGATCGAGGCGGTGACGTACCGCATCGACGCCCACACCAACGCCGACGACGCCACCCGCTACCGGGGCGACGCCGAGGTCGAGACCTGGCGCGCCCACGACCCGGTGCGGCTGCTGGAGCGGGAGCTGACCGGGCGCGGACTGCTCGACGAGGACGCCGTCGCGGCCGTCCGCGAGGATGCCGAGGCGATGGCCGCGCGGCTGCGCGAGCGGATGAACCAGGACCCGGCGCTCGACCCCATGGACCTCTTCGCCCACGTGTACGCCGAGCCCACCGACCAGCTGCGCGAACAGCAGGAGCTGCTGCGGGCCGAGCTGGCGGCCGAGGCCGAGGAGGGCGCGGCCCGATGACCACCGTCGCCCTCAAGCCGGCCACCATGGCCCAGGCCCTCACGCGCGCTCTGCGCGACGCGCTGGCCGCCGACCCGTCCGTGCACGTCATGGGCGAGGACGTCGGCACCCTCGGCGGCGTCTTCCGCGTCACCGACGGCCTCGCCAAGGAGTTCGGCGAGGACCGCTGCACCGACACGCCGCTTGCCGAGGCGGGCATCCTCGGCACCGCCGTCGGCATGGCGATGTACGGTCTGCGCCCGGTGGTCGAGATGCAGTTCGACGCCTTCGCCTATCCGGCGTTCGAACAGCTCGCCAGCCATGTGGCCAAGATGCGCAACCGCACCCGCGGGAAGATGCCCCTGCCGATCACCATCCGCATTCCCTACGGCGGCGGCATCGGCGGCGTCGAGCACCACAGCGACTCCTCCGAGGCGTACTACATGGCGACTCCGGGGCTCCATGTCGTCACGCCCGCCACCGTCGCCGACGCCTACGGACTGCTGCGCGCCGCCATCGCCTCGGACGACCCGGTCGTCTTCCTCGAACCCAAGCGGCTGTACTGGTCGAAGGACTCCTGGAACCCCGACGACCCGCCGGCCGTGGAGCCGATCGGCCGCGCGGTGGTGCGGCGCGCCGGCCGCAGCGCCACTCTGATCACCTACGGCCCGTCCGTGCCCGTCTGCCTCGAAGCCGCCGAGGCGGCCGGGGCCGAGGGCTGGGACCTGGAGGTCGTCGACCTGCGCTCGCTGGTGCCGTTCGACGACGAGACGGTGTGCGCGTCGGTCCGGCGTACCGGGCGCGCCGTCGTCGTGCACGAGTCGAACGGGTTCGGCGGGCCGGGCGGCGAGATCGCCGCGCGGATCACCGAGCGCTGCTTCCACCACCTGGAGGCGCCGGTGCTGCGCGTGGCCGGGTTCGACGTCCCCTACCCGCCGCCGATGCTGGAGCGCCACCACCTGCCCGGCGTCGACCGGATCCTGGACGCCGTGGCGCGTCTGCAGTGGGAGGCCGAGAGCTGATGGCGCAGGTGCTGGAGTTCAAGCTGCCCGACCTCGGGGAGGGGCTCACCGAGGCGGAGATCGTCCGCTGGCTGGTCGAGGTGGGCGACGTCGTCGCCGTCGACCAGCCGGTCGTCGAGGTCGAGACGGCCAAGGCGATGGTCGAGGTGCCCTGCCCCTACGGCGGCGTGGTCACGGCCCGCTTCGGCGAGGAGGGGACCGAACTGCCCGTCGGCGCTCCGCTGCTGACGGTCGCGGTCGGCGAACCGTCCGGACCGCCCGCCGAGGACGGCGCCGACGGCTCCGGCTCCGGGAACGTCCTGGTCGGCTACGGCACGGGGGCGCCTCCGGCCCGGCGGCGCCGGGTACGGCCGCCGACCGCGCCCCTCACGCCCGCCGCCTCTCCCGCTTACGCCGCACCCGGACGGGGTGCGGGCGTTGTGGACGGCACGGGCGGCGTGCCGGGCGCGGACGGTACGGCCCGCGCGGACGGTGTGCGGGCCGGGGGCGGCCCGCGGAGCGCGGACGGTGTCGCCGTCGCGTCCGGCGCGCGTGCCGCGGCGGTGGCCGGGCGGGCGTCCGGCGACGGCCCCGTGCCCGTCATCTCCCCGCTCGTGCGCCGGCTCGCGCGGGACAACGGCGTGGACCTGCGCCGGCTGCCGGGCTCCGGACCCGAGGGGCTGATCCTGCGCGCGGACGTCGAGAACGCCATCGAGCGCGGTGCGACGCGCACCGAGACGGCGTCGGCTCCCGTCCCGTCGTCCCCGTCGGCCGTCCCCGTCGCGTCGTCCGCCCCCGTGACCGACGGCACCCGTGTGCCCCTCAAGGGCGTGCGGGGCGCGGTCGCGGACAAGCTGTCCCGCAGCCGCCGTGAGATCCCCGACGCCACCTGCTGGGTGGACGCCGACGCGACGGAACTGATGCGCGCCCGGGCGGCGATGAACGCGGCCGGCGGTCCGAAGATCTCCCTGCTCGCGCTGCTGGCGCGGATCTGCACGGCCGCGCTCGTCCGCCACCCGGAGCTGAACTCCAGGGTGGACCTGGAGGCCAGGGAGATCGTCCGGCTCGACCACGTGCACCTGGGCTTCGCCGCGCAGACCGAGCGCGGGCTCGTCGTCCCGGTCGTACGGGACGCGCACGCGCGGGACGCCGAGTCGCTGACGGCCGAGTTCGCGCGGCTGACCGAGGCGGCCCGGGCCGGCACGCTCACGCCGGGGGAACTCACCGGCGGCACCTTCACGTTGAACAACTACGGGGTGTTCGGCGTCGACGGCTCCACCCCGATCATCAACCACCCCGAGGCCGCGATGCTCGGCGTCGGCCGTATCGTCCCCAAGCCGTGGGTGCACGAGGGCGAGCTGGCGGTGCGGCAGGTCGTCCAGCTGTCGCTGACCTTCGACCACCGGGTGTGCGACGGCGGCACGGCGGGCGGCTTCCTGCGGTACGTGGCCGACTGCGTCGAGCAGCCGGCGGTGCTGTTGCGCACGGTGTGAGCGCGCGGCCCCGCCCGCATGCCCGGCGCGCGCGGGCGGGTCGCATACTCATGGGGTGACCGCCTACGAGTCTCCCGGCCCCTCCGGCGACCGGCCGCCGGTCTACGACGCCGTCGTGCTCGCCGGAGGCGCGGCCCGGCGGCTGGGTGGGGCGGACAAGCCCGGCGTACGGGTCGGCGGCCGGGCGCTGCTCGACCGCGTGCTCGGCGCGTGCGCCGACGCCCGCACCACCGTCGTCGTGGCCGACCCGAGGCCCACCGCGCGGCCCGTGCGGTGGGCGCGCGAGGAACCGCCCGGCGGCGGTCCGCTCGCCGCGCTGGACGCGGGGCTGCGCCACACCACCGCCGAACACGTCGTCGTCCTCTCCGCCGATCTGCCGTTCCTCGAACCGGCCACCGTCGGCGGGCTGCTGGCCGCCCTGGGCGCGGGCGACGCCGACGGCGCCGTGCTCACCGACGCCGAGGGCCGCGACCAGCCGCTGGTGGCGGCCTACCGCACTGCCGCGCTGCACCGCGTCCTGACCGCGCTCTCCACCACGACGCCCCCCCACGAGACCGCCGCCGCACCCGGTGACCCTGCCGTACCGGGCGTCCGAGGCGCACCCGGCGACTCCGCCGCCTACGGCACCTCCACCGCCTCCGGAGCACCCGGTGCACGCACCCCACCGGACGAGGCGGTCGCCACCGGCGGGACCGCCGCCCGCACCGCCGCCCCCGCCCCGCACCGCAGCTCCCTCGCCGGCCTCCCGCTGCGGCGGCTGACCGCCGCGCTCGATCTCGTCCGCGTCCCCGACCGCATCGCGTCGTTCGACTGCGACACCTGGGACGACATCGCCTCCGCCAGGGCACGCATCAGGGAGCATGGGCACGTGTTGGATGAATGGATTTCCGCAGTCAAGGACGAGCTGGGCATCGACCTCGACGTCGACACCGGCGTACTGCTCGATCTGGCCCGTGACGCCGCCCACGGCGTGGCCCGGCCGGCGGCCCCGCTGACCACGTTCCTCGTCGGGTACGCGGCGGCCCGGGCCGGGGGCGGCCCCGAAGCGGTCGCCGAGGCCGCCCGCAAGGCCGCCGCGCTCGCCCTGCTCTGGGCGGACGAGGAGACCGCGGACGAGCCCGACGTGGCCCCCGACGCGACGCCCGACACCCGGCCGGACGCGGAATGACCACCCGCGGCGTCGGCGCCGGAGGGGACACCGAGGACCTTGACGTCGAGGAGGCCCTGGCCCTGGTGAAGGAGGACAACGGGCATCGCCCCGGCGGCGGCCGCGCACCCGACGACGACCACGGCTACGGCAGGGGCCACGCCCCCGGCGACGGCCCCTGCGAGGGTCACCACGGCGGCCACGGGCCGTCCGGCGCCGGCTTCCCGCTCGCCGAGGACGCCCACCACCGGGCCACCCCCTGGCCCCAGGCCCGCGAGCTCGCCGGCCGCACCGCGCGCGGCGTCCGGGCCGCCGGGGCCGGCACCCGCCGGGCTCCCGTCTCGCTCCCGCTGGAAGCCGCCCTCGGTCTGGTCCTGGCCGAACCCCTCGCCGCCCTCACCGACCTGCCCTCCTTCGACGCCTCGGCGATGGACGGCTGGGCGGTCTCCGGCCCCGGCCCCTGGGACGTGCGTGACGAGGGCGCGCTGGCCGGGCACGCACGGCCCGAGCCGCTCACCGACGGCGAGGCGGTACGGATCGCCACCGGCGCGCGCATCCCGCAGGACACCACCGCCGTACTGCGCAGCGAGCACGGCCGGATCGACGCGCAGGGCCGGCTGCACCCCACCCGGGAGGTCGGCCACGGCCAGGACATCCGCCCGCGCGGTCAGGAGTGCCGGGGCGGCGACCAGTTGCTGCCGGTCGGCACCCTGGTCACCCCGGCGGTGCTGGGTCTCGCCGCCGCTGCCGGGTACGACACGCTCACCACGGTCCCGCGCCCCCGGGTGGACGTCCTGGTGCTCGGCGACGAACTGCTCACCGAGGGGCTCCCGCAGGACGGCCGGATCCGGGACGCGCTCGGCCCGATGCTGCCGCCCTGGCTGCGGGCGCTCGGCGCCGACGTCACCACGGTGCGCCGGATCGGTGACGACGCCAACGCCCTGCACCGGGCCGTCGTCCGCTCCGAGGCCGATCTGATCGTGACCACCGGCGGTACGGCGTCCGGCCCCGTCGACCATGTGCAGCCCGTCCTGCGCCGGATGGGCGCCGAGCTGCTGGTCGAGGGGGTCAAGGTGCGCCCCGGCCACCCCATGCTGCTGGCCCGCCTCCGGCCGGACCAGCACCTCGTCGGCCTGCCCGGCAACCCCCTCGCGGCCGTCTCGGGCCTGCTCACGCTGGCCGAGCCGCTGCTGCGCACCCTGGCAGCGCGCCCGGCCCCGGAACCGTACGCGCTGCCGTTGCAGGGCGCAGTGCACGGGCATCCGTACGACACCCGGCTCGTGCCCGTGGTGCTGCGCGGCGATCACGCGGTCCCGCTGCGCTACAACGGCCCCGCCATGCTGCGCGGTGTCGCGGCGGCCGACGCCCTCGCCGTCGTACCGCCGGGCGGCGCGCGTGCCGGGCAGGAGGCCGAACTGCTCGACCTGCCCTGGGCCGCCGCCGGAATCGGAGTGTGTTTCACGTGAAACTTCCGGGCCAGGACGCGATCGCCCGCCAGGCGGACGAACACCTCGTGACCCATCGGGTGAAACTCCCGAGAAAGCTGGTGGAGCGCCCGATACGCCAGGTCGGCAAGCGGCTGGCCATGGCGCTGCTGGTGCTGGTCGCGACGGTGCTGATCGTCTACGCCGACCACGAGGGCTACCACGACAACGCCGACGGCGCCGTCGACTTCCTCGACGCGGCGTACTACTCGACGGTGACCCTGTCCACCACCGGGTACGGCGACATCACCCCCGTCAGCGACAGCGCGCGGCTCACCAACATCCTCGTCATCACGCCGCTGCGGGTGCTGTTTCTGATCATCCTCGTCGGCACCACCCTGGAAGTCCTCACCGAACGCACCCGTGAGGAATGGCGCCTGAGCCGCTGGAGGTCCACCTTGCGCGATCACACCGTCGTCGTCGGTTTCGGCACGAAGGGGAGGTCGGCGATCCAGACCGTCATCGCGACGGGACTGAAGAAGCAGCAGGTCGTGGTGGTCGACCCCAGCGGCAAGGCGATCGACGCGGCCACGGCGGAGGGCTATGCCGGGGTGGTCGGCGACGCGACCCGCAGCGAGGTGCTGAGACGGGCCGAGGTGCAGCGCGCCCGGCAGATCATCATCGCGACCCAGCGGGACGACACGGCCGTCCTGGTGACGTTGACGGCCCGGCAGCTGAACCGCGGGGCGAAGATCGTCGTGGCGGTACGGGAGGAGGAGAACGCTCCTCTGCTGAAGCAGTCCGGCGCCGACGCGGTGATCACCAGCGCCAGCGCGGCCGGGCGGCTGCTGGGGATGTCCGTGCTCAGCCCGGCGGCCGGCATGGTCATGGAGGACCTGATCCAGCAGGGCAGCGGACTGGACCTGATAGAGCGTCCGGTCATAAAGGCCGAGGTGGGCAAGAGCCCGCGCGAGACCGACGACCTGGTGGTGAGCGTGGTGCGCGGACACCGGGTCCTCGGCTACGACGACCCGGCCGCCGCCACCCTGGAACTGACGGACCGCCTCATCACCATCGTCCGCGCCACGCCGGGCACGAAGGTCACCCCGGACATCCGCCCATTGCCCCAGGACTGACGCCGGATCAGCGGCGCGCAGGAGTAGCGTCGGCCTCATGCATGCGATCACGATTCCCGAACCCGGCGGTCCCGAGGCGTTGGTGTGGGACGAGGTGCCCGATCCCGTGCCCGGCGAGGGCGAGGTGCTGGTCGAGGTGGTGGCCAGCGCCGTCAACCGGGCCGACATCCTGCAACGGCAGGGCAACTACCAGCCGCCGCCCGGCGCCTCCCCGTACCCCGGCCTGGAGTGCTCGGGGCGGATCGCCGCGCTCGGCCCCGGAGTGTCCGGCTGGGCGGTCGGCGACGAGGTGTGCGCGCTGCTGGCGGGCGGCGGCTACGCCGAGAAGGTCGCCGTACCGTCGGGCCAGCTGCTGCCGGTGCCCGAGGGCGTGGACCTGAGGCAGGCGGCGGCGCTGCCCGAGGTGGTGTGCACCGTGTGGTCCAACGTCTTCATGGTCGCCCACCTCCGCCCCGCCGAGACCCTGCTGGTGCACGGCGGCTCCAGCGGCATCGGCACGATGGCGATCCAGCTCGCCAAGGCGGCCGGTGCGCGGGTCGCCGTCACGGCGGGCACCAAGGAGAAGCTCGACTACTGCGCCGAGCTCGGCGCCGACATCCTGATCAACTACCGCGAGCAGGACTTCGTCGAGGAGATCCGGCGGGCCACGGACGGGGCCGGCGCCGACGTCATCCTGGACAACATGGGCGCCAAGTACCTGGACCGCAACGTCCGGGCCCTCGCCGTCAACGGACGGCTGGCGATCATCGGGCTGCAGGGCGGCGCCAAGGGCGAGCTGAACATCGGCGCCCTGCTCGGCAAGCGTGCCGCGATCAGCGCGACCTCGCTGCGGGCCCGCCCGCTCGGCGAGAAGGCGGCCATCGTGGCGGCCGTGCGTGAGCACGTGTGGCCGCTGATCACCGATGGGCGCGTCCGTCCGGTGGTCGACCGGGAGGTGCCGCTGAGCGATGCGGCGACCGCCCAGCGGATCGTGGAGGAGAGCGGCCACATCGGCAAGGTGCTGCTGGTGACGTCCTGACCGGACGCCCCGCACCCGGGGATCGGGCGGAGGCCGGGTGGCCTCCGCCCGGCCGGGAGCCGCGACGCTCCCCGCGCGTCGGAGGCGTCTTGCCCGACACCCCACGGCGGTCCGAGGCCCCCGCCCTGAGGCGGCCCGAACCCTGGCGCGCCGGGCGGGCGGACGGCCGGCCGCGGCCTCAGCTTCTGCGCAGCCGCAGGGCGACGAAGGCCAGCCCCAGACCGAGGCCGATGAGGACCAGGCCGCTGCCGATGGGCAGGAGCTGCAGCGAGTGCCCGTTCGCGGTCTCGGGCCGCGCGTCCGGATCGGGCAGGCGCGGGTCGGGGGTCTCGGACCTCGACGGGGTGGCCGCCGCGGGCGACTGCGGGACGGTGGCCGTCGGCGAGCGGCCCGGACCCCCGGCGACCTCGTCGCGGCCGTGCCCCGGCCCCCTTGGTGCCCCGTCGCCCTCCCCGGCCCTGCCGTGCGGCCGTCCCCGCCGGTGCCGTACCTCCTCCGCCTGGTCGTCGTCCTGCACCGCCTCGGCGACGGGCCGGGCCGGGCGCCGGGGTGCGGAGGCGCGGGGAGAAGACGGTGCGGAGGCCGCGGCGGCCGCCGAAGGGACGGACGAGCGGGGCGGCCGGACGGAGGACCCGCCGGCCGGGTGGGAGGCGGCCGCCGGGGACGCGGGGGGAGTACCGGGCGCCGAGGCCGGGGCCGGCGCGGAGGCGGAGGGCGACGGGGAGGCGCCCACGGGCGCGGAGGCGGACCCGGGCGGCCTCGCCGCGGTCCCGTACGCGGACACCGGTGGCCTCGCGGGCCCGTGCATCGGGCCCACGGCCCCGTACGCGGACGTGACGCCGCCCGGCAGAACGACGGCCCCGATCGCTGTCAGCAGTCCTGTCGCGCGCAGTGCGGCGCGTGGCCGTGCGGTCACTTCGGGACCCCCTCACGGTGGTTCGGCGGGGCGGTGATGCCGTACGGCGGCGGTGCGGCGCAGCGCGGTGCCGTATGCGGCGATGCCGTGGCACCACCCTCACATCACCGAAGGAGTCCGGCATTCCGGGTTCGTCCGCCGGGCCGAATCCACTGCACAATCCGGTTATGTCGACACGTCACGGACTGCTCGCGCTCCTGGAGGCCGGCCCCCGTCCGGGCTGCGCGCTCCGCGCCGAGTTCGAGGCGCGCCTGGGCGCGGCCTGGCCGCTCGGCCCAGGCCGGGTGCGTACCGCGCTCGCCGCGCTGGAGCGGGACGGTCTGGTCGCCCGCCAGGGCGTGGACGCGGCCGCACGGGTGGTCTACGCGCTGACCGAGGCGGGCCGCGCCGAGCTGCGGGACTGGTACGTACGGCCCGCCCGGCGCACCGGGCCGTCCTGCGACGAGCGCCCCGTGAAGCTGGCGCTGGCGGTCACGGCGTCCGGCGTCGACGTGCGCGAGGTCGTCGACGTGCAGCGCCGGCACGTGTCCGAGGCGTTGCAGGACTACGTACGGCAGCGGGCCGAGGTCCTGGCGCGGGGCCCTGGGTGTCCCGAGGAGGTGGCCCGGCTGCTGGTGCTGGAACAGCGGATCTGTCACGCGGAGGCCGACGCGCGCTGGCTGGACCACTGCGCGGCCCGCCTGCTGCGCCTGCACCTCACGGACGGCGAGGAGAGCGCGGGCGGCGGGAGTGCGGCGCACGGCGCGGACGGTGCGGGTGACGCTCGGCCCGACGAGTGAGATCAGGGGCCGTATGCCCTTCGTGCAGGGTGGATCACGCTCCGCGACGGGCATCACGGAAGGGGAGGGGGCACCAAGGAGGTGTGATGCGCGGGTGCGAGAGAATGGCCGCATGGAGATGCCGAGGAACGAACGGTCGCCGGAGAATCCGCAGGTCCTGGTCGTCGGACAGGACGGCTTGGCGCTCGGCGGTGGTGGCGACGACGAGTCCCGTGAGATCCCGGTGACGGAGCAGGTGGAGCAGCCCGCGAAGGTCATGCGGATCGGCAGCATGATCAAGCAGCTCCTGGAGGAGGTGCGCGCCGCGCCTCTGGACGAGGCCAGCCGGGTCCGGCTCAAGGAGATCCACGCCAGCTCCGTGAAGGAGCTGGAGGACGGCCTGGCGCCGGAGCTGGTGGAGGAGCTGGAGCGGCTCTCGCTGCCGTTCACCGACGAGGGCACGCCGTCCGACGCCGAACTGCGGATCGCGCAGGCCCAGTTGGTGGGCTGGCTGGAGGGGCTGTTCCACGGGATCCAGACGACCCTGTTCGCCCAGCAGATGGCCGCCCGCGCCCAGTTGGAGCAGATGCGCCGCGCCCTTCCGCCGGGCGTCGGCCACGACGGCGTCGACGACCCCCGTACGGGTGGCCGTTCGGGCGGGCCGTACCTCTAGGGCGTGTTTCACAGGTCCCGCCTGCCCCGCGCCGCCCGGCACGCGCGCTCGCCGCGTTGGCGGGATCGTCCCCGTACGCCCGGTACGAGGACGACCCTCCGCCTTGCGATCACACGCACCGGTCGCCGCGCCCGCCCTTCGGGCGGACAGCGCCACTTTCGGAACACGCCGTAGGAGCCCCCGGGGGGCCGCCGCGTCCGTGGCGGCCCCCCGCACCGGTCACTGCGCGGGATTGCCGGTCGAGACGTTCAGCTGGATGGTCGGCATGTTGTCCGGGTCGAGGTCCGTGTCCGCGGCCGGGAACTGGTTGAGGACGGTGCCCTCGCCCCAGGTGTTGTCGTCCACGTCCGTGATCTTCATCTTCCAGCCCGCGGCCTGGAAGCACGCCTTCACGGACTGGATGTACTTGTACTGGAAGTCCGGCAGCCTGATCTTGTCGGGGTCGTTGTAGGACTCCTGCGGCTCGCTGCACTTGTCCGCGTCGATCGTCTTCGACGTGTCCGGCCCGCGGTGCCCCGGCACGCTGCGGGACGCCGTAGTGGTGGGGGAGGTGCTCCCGCCGCCGCCCCGGGCGTCGTCGTCGCTGCCGTTGTTGACCAGCAGCGCGGCGATCAGGCCGCCGACCGCCACGACCGCGACGACGATCGAGCCGACGACGACCGGCTTGTTGCCCCCGCGGCGCGCCGGGCTCGGGGTCCCGGGGTTCTGCGGGGAGGCGGTGTACGGCGGCGGCGTGGCGCTCTGCTGCGGCCCGTACCCGGCCGGGCCGGGGGTGGCGTAGCCGCCCTGCTGCGGATAGCCGTACGCGGGCTGGGGCACGGCCGGCGGCGGGGTGCCGTACGGGTTCGGGGTGGGCGTCGGCGCCGGGTTCGGCTGGTACGGCGTCTGGACGTTGCCCACGGGCGCCGGCGGGGTGTCGACCGGCGGGAAGACGGCGGAGCCGACGCCGGCGCCGCTGGAGGTCTGCACGCCCGGGACGATGCTCGGCGGGGCGGCCTGGAAGGACGTGGCCACGCGCAGGCACTCGTCGCGCATCGACTCGGCGTTCGGGAAGCGCTCGTTGGGGTTCTTCTTCAGCGCGCGGGCGACCAGCGCGTCCACCGCGGGCGGCAGCGAGCGGTTGATCGTGGAGGGCGCGGCGGGTGCCTCCTGCACGTGCGCGTACGCGATCGCCAGCGGTGAGTCGGCGTCGAACGGGAGCCGCCCGGTGACCAGTTGGAAGAGCATGATGCCGACCGAGTAGAGGTCGGAGCGGGCGTCCACGCCGCGGCCGAGCGCCTGTTCGGGCGACAGGTACTGCGGGGTGCCGACGACCATGCCGGTCTGCGTCATGGAGGTGACGCCCGACTGCATGGCGCGGGCGATGCCGAAGTCCATCACCTTGACGACGCCGCGCTTGGTCATCATCACGTTGCCCGGCTTGATGTCGCGGTGGACCAGGCCCATCTCGTGGCTGATCTCCAGCGCGGCGAGCACGTCCGCGGTGACCTTCAGGGCCTTGTCGACGGGCATCGCGCCGTACTGCCGCACGTCCTGGTCGAGCACCGAGCCCAGCGGCCGGCCCTCGATGTACTCCATGACGATGTACGGCGTGGCCATGCCGTCCAGTTCGTCCTCGCCGGTGTCGAACACCGAGACGATGTTGGTGTGCGTGAGCTTCGCCACTGCCTGCGCCTCGCGGCGGAACCGCTCGCGGAACGCCGGCTCGCGACCCAGCTCGGTGTGGAGCGTCTTGATCGCGACCTGACGGTCGAGCACGGCGTCGTAGGCGAGGTGCACGGAGGCCATGCCGCCCTCGCCGAGCAAGTCGCGCAGCTGGTAGCGGCCGCCGGCCAGCGCCCGCCCCGTGAACCGGCCCTGTGCGCCGTCCTGGCTCATCTTCTGCGTCCCCCATTGGCGCGCGGGCCCGGCGGCTGCCGCGCCCGCGCGATCGGCTGTCCGTCGGCCGGTCCGGGGACCCGCCGCCCGGCGATCGCGCGGCCGGATGCGCCGACCGGACCGTGCGACCGGAAAGCGTGACCGGATCCCGATGATCGAATGTGTTATTCCCGGCCAAGTCTGCCCCAGGGCACTGACACGTCAAGCTCGGTGCCCGTTCCGTGACCGTACGCGAAAGAAGCGTCGCGGAAGCGTTACAGCGGACGTACGGCCGGTGCACGGGATTTGCACGACCATGGCCGCACGGGGTTTGATGACCGGTCCGTCCCGGACCGGTCCCCGCGGCGAACCTGGACCGGCGGCTTGCGCCGAGCCTGTAGCGTGGCCGACGGAGACCGTGACAACACCGCGCACCGCGGGCAGAAACGACGGCGAGGACTGATGGCACAGACGCAGCGCGCCCAGGGCCCGTCCGACCCCGAGGGTGGCGGCGGCGGCATGTCGGACGCGCCGGAGATGTGGGGCAACGGCGGACTGGTCGGCGACGGCCGGTACCGGCTGACGCACCGGCTCGGTCGGGGCGGCATGGCCGAGGTGTTCGCGGCCGAGGACGTCCGCCTCGGACGCACCGTCGCCGTGAAGCTGCTGCGCGCCGACCTCGCCGAGGACCCCGTCTCCAAGGCCCGCTTCACACGTGAGGCCCAGTCGGTGGCGGGACTCAACCACCACGCGATCGTCGCCGTGTACGACTCCGGCGAGGACGTCGTCGCCGGCCAGTCCGTGCCCTACATCGTGATGGAGCTGGTCGAGGGCCGCACCATCCGCGACCTGCTGCTCAACGCCGAGGCGCCGGGCCCCGAGCAGGCGCTGATCATCGTCTCCGGGGTCCTGGAGGCCCTCGCCTACTCGCACCAGCACGGCATCGTGCACCGCGACATCAAGCCGGCCAACGTCATCATCACCGACAGCGGCGCGGTCAAGGTGATGGACTTCGGCATCGCCCGCGCCCTGCACGGCGCGTCCACGACGATGACGCAGACCGGCATGGTCATGGGCACCCCGCAGTACCTCTCCCCGGAGCAGGCGCTCGGCAAGGCCGTCGACCACCGCTCCGACCTGTACGCCACGGGCTGCCTGCTGTACGAACTGCTCGCGCTTCGGCCCCCGTTCACCGGTGAGACGCCGCTGTCGGTGGTCTACCAGCACGTCCAGGACATTCCGGTGCCGCCGTCGGTCACCTCGGAGGGCGGCTGCCCGCCCGAGTTGGACGGCCTGGTGATGCGGTCGCTGGCCAAGGAGCCCGACGACCGGTTCCAGACGGCCGAGGAGATGCGCGGACTGGTCCAGTACGCGCTGCAGATGCTCTACGACCAGGGCGGCCACACCGGCACCTGGAACACCGGCCCGGTGGCGGTCCACGAGGGCCGGCACACCCCCGCGGGAGGCTTCGCCGGGACGACGGCGATGGCGCACCCGGGCGTCCCCGGCTCCGGCACCACGCAGATCCCGCAGCCGATCCTGCCCGCCGGGTACGGCAGCGGCGACGACGGCGGTTTCGAGGGCGACGGCAACCGGGGCGGCGGGCGCGGCAAGCTGTGGATCCTGGCCGTGCTGGCGGTGATCGCCGTCGCGGCGGGCGTCGCGCTGGCCCTGAACCACGACAACGGCGGTGGCGGCGGCAAGGACCCGGGCACCAGCAAGTCGCCGTCCGTCTCGCGCTCCGCCGACGACCAGCAGTCGAGTCCGTCGGCGAGCGACGACTCGTCGGGCCGCCCGTCGGACACGTCGACGGACCGGGACACCGGCTCGAACGGCGGTTCGGGCTGGGGCGACTACACGCCGTCGCACAAGCCGTCGATGACGCCGTCGAACAAGCCGTCGGACGAGCCGAGTTCCCACCAGTCGACGGGCTCGTCGAGCCAGTCGCCCCCGCAGAACACGAACGGCGGCGGTGACAACGGCGGCAACACGGGCACCAGCGCGGGCAACGAGGGCGGCAGCACGGGCACCAGCGCGGGCAACGAGGGCGGCAGCACGGGCTCCAGCGCGGGCAACGACGGCGGTGCGGACACGGCCGGCGCCGGCGACACCGCGGGTACCGCCGCCGGGGCGGCGAACGCCGGCGTCACCGGCGGCTGACCCACCCTTCACGCGCGCGTGGACCCCTGGCGGGCCTCCACGTGCGCGTTTCCGTGTCCGGCGTCCCCGCCGGGCGGCTCACTCCGCGAACGCCCCGCACACCGCGTCGTACTCCCGCGTCCACCACACCACCAGCGCCGAGGCGGCCGGGAACTGCGGGTCGGCGCGGGTGTCGCCGCGCTCGTAGTGCCAGCGCAGCATCCAGAAGTCGTTCAGGCGCTCCCACCACACCCGGTGCACGGCCGCCGCGAGCTCCTCGGCCGTGGCCCCGGCCGAGCGCCGGTACGCGCGCGCGTACGCCCTGATCTTGGGCAGGTCCAGGGTGCCGGCCGGCCGGACGAAGAAGATCGCGGCGGCCCGTACCGCCTCCTCCGCGCGCGGCTGCACGCCGAGCCGGTCCCAGTCGACGATCGCCGCCGGGGCGTCGCCCTTGTAGAGGAGGTTGAACGGGTGGAAGTCGCCGTGCACCCAGCCGGTCGGGCCGCCGCGCGGGGGACGCCGGTCGGCATGCTGTTCGAGCAGCGCGCGGCGTTCCAGGAGGCGGTGGCGGGCCAGCTCGTCGAAGGCGTCCGGGGGGCGGTGGCGGTGGACGTGGCCGAGCAGGTCGTCGATCAGGGTGAGGGTGTCGGCGGGGTCGGCGCTCTCCACGGGGTGCGGACCGGCGGCGGGCCGGGTGTGCCGCTTGGGCGGCATCACGCGCTCCAGACAGGCGTGCACGGCCCCCAGGAGCGCGCCGAGCCGGGTGCACTGGCCGGCGGTGAGCTGGCCGCCGTGCCGGTGCCGGCCGTCGATCCAGGGGTGCAGGGCGTAGGCGTGGCCGCCGACGACGGCGACCGTGCGTCCGTCGCGGCCGGCCAGCGGGGGCGCCACCGGGACGCCGAGATCGGCCAGCCGCTGGGTGGCGCGGTGCTGGCGGGCGATCGCGACGGGGTCGGCGGTGTCCGGGTCGAAGTGGTGCTTGAGGAAGTACCGGCCGCGCGTCGTGCACAGCCGGTAGCCGCGGTTCAGCAGGCCCTGGTCGACCGGTTCGCAGGCGAGGGCGGAGCCGGCCCCGTACTGGCGCAGTAAGGCGTTCAGAGGGGGCGCGTGGGGCACAGGGGGTGGTACACATGAGCGCGGCACGCGCCAGATGTTAGGGCACCGGACGAGGCCGTGAGCTGGGCGTTGTCACAGGCTGTCGTCCGCAGTCGCAATCGGTCACTTGGCGTCACCGCGGTGATCCGTTCCCGTCCGCGCCCCGGTCCGCGCCCCCCGTTCGGATACCGGTCGCCGCTCTCCGCCGACCGGGGCCGTTCCGGCCCCCCGCCAACCCTTCCCGACCCGGGGGTGACCGGGATAACGTGCCGGTGTTCCGGCCTCCTGCAAGGCTGTGACCAGCGGTTGCCCCGAAAGCCCGGCGAGATACTCGGACGTCCAAGTGAAAGTACTTGGAAATCCAAGGAAACACGCAGGTCAGATGGGGTTTCACAGAAATGTGGAGCACTGGGTAACGTGGCTGTTGCAGGGCGCTCGCCGGGGCACCTGTCACGCCTGTTCCCGGCCGAGTGGCACCCACCCCGTGCCCCGTGGTCCAGAACAGGTGAGCCGCACTGGCCTACCGGCAACCCCGGGGGCCGGACCGACGGAGGAGCACACGTGACCGTGGAGAGCACTGCCGCGCGCACATCGCGACGCAGCGCCGGGAGCAAGGCCGGTACGTCCGGCACGAAGGCAGCCGGCACCACCGGTAGCAAGCGCACCACCCGCACGACCGCCAAGAAGGCCGCCGCCGACGGCGCCGACCCCCAGCTCGTGCAGCTGCTGACCCCCGAGGGGAAGCGCGTCAAGAACGCCGAGTACGACAAGTACGTCGCCGGCATCACCCCGGAAGACCTGCGCGGCCTGTACCGCGACATGGTGCTCACCCGCCGCTTCGACGCCGAGGCCACCGCCCTCCAGCGCCAGGGCGAGCTGGGACTGTGGGCCTCGCTGCTCGGCCAGGAGGCCGCGCAGATCGGCTCCGGCCGGGCCACCCGCGAGGACGACTACGTCTTCCCGACCTACCGCGAGCACGGCGTCGCCTGGTGCCGCGGGGTCGACCCGACCAACCTGCTGGGCATGTTCCGCGGCGTGAACAACGGCGGCTGGGACCCCAACAGCAACAACTTCCACCTCTACACCATCGTCATCGGCTCCCAGACGCTGCACGCCACCGGCTACGCGATGGGCATCGCCAAGGACGGCGCCGACTCCGCGGTCATCGCCTACTTCGGCGACGGCGCCTCCAGCCAGGGCGACGTGGCGGAGTCCTTCACCTTCTCCGCGGTCTACAACGCGCCCGTGGTGTTCTTCTGCCAGAACAACCAGTGGGCGATCTCCGAGCCGACCGAGCGGCAGACCCGGGTGCCGCTGTACCAGCGCGCGCAGGGCTTCGGCTTCCCCGGCGTCCGCGTCGACGGCAACGACGTGCTGGCCTGCCTCGCGGTCACCAAGTGGGCGCTGGAGCGCGCCCGCGCCGGTGAGGGCCCCACCCTGGTCGAGGCGTACACCTACCGCATGGGCGCGCACACCACCTCCGACGACCCCACCCGCTACCGGGGCGACGAGGAGCGGCTCGCCTGGGAGGCGAAGGACCCGATCCTGCGCCTTCGCCGCCACCTGGAGGCCGCAAACCACGCGGACGAGGGATTCTTCGCGGAACTCGAGACCGAGAGCGAGGCGTTGGGCAGACGAGTGCGCGAAGCGGTCCGTGCCATGCCCGACCCGGACCACTTCGCCATCTTCGAGAACGCGTACGCGGACGGGCACGCGCTCGTCGACGAGGAGCGCGCCCAGTTCGCCGCCTACCAGGCGTCGTTCACGGACGCTGAGGGGGTCTGAGGATGGCTGCGGAGGCTGTGACGGTGAAGGCTGTGTCGATGAAGAGCATGGCCCTGGCCAAGGCGATCAACGAGTCGCTGCGCCGCGCCCTGGAGAACGACCCGAAGGTCCTCGTCATGGGCGAGGACGTCGGCAAGCTCGGCGGTGTGTTCCGGGTGACGGACGGGCTGCAGAAGGACTTCGGCGAGAGCCGGGTCATCGACACCCCGCTCGCCGAGTCCGGCATCGTGGGCACGGCGATCGGCCTCGCGCTGCGCGGCTACCGTCCGGTGGTCGAGATCCAGTTCGACGGCTTCGTCTTCCCGGCGTACGACCAGATCGTCACGCAGCTGGCGAAGATGCACGCCCGCTCGCTGGGCAAGGTCAAGATGCCCGTCGTGATCCGCATCCCCTACGGCGGCGGCATCGGCGCGGTCGAGCACCACTCCGAGTCCCCGGAGGCGCTTTTCGCGCACGTGGCGGGCCTGAAGGTGGTCAGCCCGTCCAACGCCTCGGACGCCTACTGGATGATGCAGCAGGCCATCCAGAGCGACGACCCGGTGATCTACTTCGAGCCCAAGCGGCGCTACTGGGACAAGGCCGAGGTCGACACCGAGGCCATCCCCGCCCCGCTGCACAAGGCGCAGGTCGTCCGCGAGGGCACCGACCTGACCCTGGCGGCCTACGGCCCGATGGTGAAGCTGTGCCAGGAGGCCGCCGCGGCCGCCGCCGAGGAGGGCAAGTCCCTGGAGGTCCTGGACCTGCGCTCGGTCTCCCCGCTGGACTTCGACGCGATCCAGGCGTCGGTGGAGAAGACCCGCCGCCTGGTGGTGGTGCACGAGGCGCCGGTGTTCTTCGGCTCCGGCGCCGAGATCGCCGCCCGGATCACCGAGCGCTGCTTCTACCACCTGGAGGCCCCGGTCCTCAGGGTCGGCGGCTACCACGCGCCGTATCCGCCGGCGCGCCTGGAGGAGAGCTACCTGCCGGACCTGGACCGCGTGCTCGACGCCGTCGACCGCTCGCTGGCGTACTGAGGGAGAGGGTCGTGACCACGATGACCGACGCGTCCGTGCGCGAGTTCAAGATGCCGGATGTCGGCGAGGGCCTGACCGAGGCCGAGATCCTCAAGTGGTACGTCCAGCCGGGTGACACGGTCACCGACGGCCAGGTCGTCTGCGAGGTCGAGACCGCCAAGGCGGCCGTCGAACTGCCCATCCCCTACGACGGCGTGGTGCGCGAACTGCGCTTCCCCGAGGGCACCACGGTGGACGTGGGCACCGCGATCATCGCGGTGGCGGTGGCCGGCGGAGCCCCGGCGGCCGAGCCGCAGCAGACCGAGGCCCCGGCGGGCGCCGCGGCCGGGCCGCAGCAGGCCGAGGAGCCGAAGCCGGAGGGCCGCCAGCCGGTCCTCGTCGGCTACGGCGTCTCCACCTCCGCCACCAAGCGCCGCCCCCGCAAGGGCGCCGAGGTCACGCCCCGCGCGGACCAGGCCCCGGCGGCGCCCCAGCCGGAGCTGAACGGCCGCGCCGCCGCCCCGGCGCCCGCCGCGCCGGTAGCGGCCCCGGCCGGCAAGGACCGGCCGCTGGCCAAGCCGCCGGTGCGCAAGCTCGCCAAGGACCTGGGCGTGGACCTGACCACGGTGGTCCCGTCCGGCCCGGACGGCGTCATCACCCGCGAGGACGTCCACGCGGCGGTGCGCGCGGCGGTGCCGGCACCGCAGGCCCCGGCCGCCGAGGCGGTCCCGGCGCAGGCCGCTCCCGCAGCGGGGCGGGTCCAGACCGCCCCGGCGCCCGTGGCGGCGTACGACGCGGCCCGTGAGACGCGCGTTCCCGTCAAGGGCGTCCGCAAGGCGACGGCCGCGGCGATGGTCGGCTCGGCGTTCACGGCACCGCACGTCACGGAGTTCGTGACGGTGGACGTGACCCGGACGATGAAGCTCGTCGAGGAGCTGAAGCAGGACAAGGAGTTCACCGGTCTGCGCGTGAACCCCCTGCTGCTGATCGCCAAGGCGCTGCTGGTCGCGATCAAGCGCAACCCGGACATCAACGCGTCCTGGGACGAGGCCAACCAGGAGATCGTGCTCAAGCACTACGTCAACCTGGGCATCGCCGCGGCCACCCCGCGGGGTCTGATCGTCCCGAACATCAAGGACGCCCACGCCAAGACGCTGCCGCAACTCGCCGAATCCCTCGGCGAACTGGTCGCGACGGCCCGCGAGGGCAAGACGTCCCCGGCGGCGATGCAGGGCGGCACGGTGACCATCACCAACGTCGGCGTCTTCGGCGTCGACACCGGCACGCCGATCCTCAACCCGGGCGAGTCCGCGATCCTCGCGGTCGGCGCGATCAAGCTCCAGCCGTGGGTCCACAAGGGCAAGGTCAAGCCCCGTCAGGTCACCACCCTGGCCCTCTCCTTCGACCACCGCCTGGTCGACGGGGAACTCGGCTCGAAGGTGCTGGCGGACGTGGCGGCGATCCTGGAGCAGCCGAAAAGGCTGATCACCTGGGCGTGACGCCGCGACATGCGTGACCTGCAGTACCTGGAGGGGACGGCCGCAACGTCGAATCGCGGCCGCCCCCTCCGTTCCGTTCCCGCACCGGCGCGGCCGGGCCGTAACCAGCGCCGGTGAGCCAGGTCCACGGCCGGACCGGACTCAGGACCGGTGAAGGACGTGCACCAGCGATTCACCCGGGGATGTTCATGGTCGAGGGGAAGATCGACCGAAGCGACGCGACGGGGCGCCGGGGTGTGCAGGGCGTGGCGGATGCGGGCTCATCGGGACGCACGAAGGGCCTGTCGCCGGCCGGCGACAGGCCCTTCGCGCAGTGCCCTCGGGCTCAGCCCAGGCGGGCGAAGCCGTAGTTGAGGAGCTTCGTGGCGTCGGTGGCGCGCTGGTTGATGGAGGAGGAGGCCAGGACCGTGCCGATGACGGTCTTGTTGCCGCGGGTGGCGGCGAAGACCAGGCAGTACTTGGCCTCGGGGCCGGATCCGGTCTTCACGCCGATGGCGCCCTTGTAGCTGCTCAGCAGCGTGTTCGTGTTGGTCCAGGTGGCCATCGTGCGGGTGCTGCCCGTCTTGGTGATGGTCTTGGCCGTGTACGACTTGGTCTTCACGACGGCGCGGAAGTTGGCGTTCTTCATCGCGCTGCTGGCGATCTTCGTCAGGTCGCGCGGCGTCGAGTAGTTCTTGCCGTTGCCGATGCCGTCGAACGAGTCGAAGTGCGTGTTCTTCAGCTTCAGATCCTTCGCGGCGGCGTTCATCTTGCCGATGAAGGACTTCACGCGCGCGGACGTGGTCGAACCCGTGCCGTACTTGTCGGCCAGCGCGTACGCGGCGTCGCAGCCCGAGGGCAGCATCAGCCCGTACAGCAGCTGGCGCACGGTCACCTTGTCGCCCACGATGAGGTGGGCCTGGGAGGCGTTGTTCTTGACGACGTAGTCGCTGTACGCCTTCTGGATGGTGACCTTGGCGTCGAGGTTGAGGTTCTTCTGCGACAGCACGACCTTCGCGGTCATGATCTTCGTCGTCGAGCCGGTGGACAGCTTGGTGTCCGCGGCCTTGGTGTAGAGCGACGAGCCGTTCGCGTTGTTCATCACGTAGCCGCCCTTGGCCACGATGGACGGCGCGGAGACGGCCTGCGCGGGCATGGCGGTGAGCGCCCCGGTGGCGAGGACCGCGCCGGTGGTCATGGCGACGGCGGCGGCTCTGCGGAGGCGGATGGCCTTGATGCCGGTTTTCAAGTGAGGTACCCCGAATACGTTGAATGCCCCTAGGGTGCGGCGGAGTTGAGTACCCAGCGATGTGGGGCCGCACATGTCTGACTCGTAACTAGCACAGAAGGTTGTGCCGTTGCCCGGGGCGGGTGCCCAGCGGGCGGTCCGGTCCGCATGGTGGACGGGACGAGTCTTGTGTACGTGTTGTATCTATGCTGTGGACATGACCTTGTCCGTGAAGCAGCCCCCCGCCGCCGACCGTGTGTACACCCACGTCAAACAAGCCGTCCTGGACCGCCGCTACGGGGGCGGCACCCTGCTGACCGAGGGCGAGCTGGCCGAGGCCGTCGGGGTGTCGCGCACTCCGGTGCGCGAGGCGCTGCTCCGGCTGGAGGTCGAGGGGCTGCTCAAGCTCTACCCGAAGAAGGGAGCGCTCGTCCTGCCGGTCTCCGCGCAGGAGATCGCGGACGTCGTCGAGACCCGGCAGCTGGTCGAGGGTCACGCGGTGCGCAAGGCCGTGCCCGCCCCGGCCGGACTCCTGGAGCGGCTGGAGGAACTGCTCGAACAGCAGAAGGGGCAGGCCGCCGCCGGTGATCTGGCCGGCGCCGCCGTCACCGACCGCTGCTTCCACGCCGAGATCGTCCGCAGCGGCGGCAACGAGATCCTCTCGCGCCTCTACGACCAGCTGCGCGACCGCCAGCTGCGGATGGGCGTCGCCGTCATGCACTCCCATCCCGACCGGATCGCCAAGACCCTCGCCGAGCACGAGGCGATCCTCCAGGCGCTGCGCGACGGCGACGCCGAGGCCGCCGTCGGCATCGTGCACGGACACGTCAGCTGGTTCTCGAACCTCGCCCGGGGGGAGGTCCGATGAGTTCCTCCCCCAGCCGTCCCTCCGCCGCGCCGGCACTGCCCGGCGACCCGCCCGGCGGGCGGCGCGCGGTCGCCGTGTGGGGCATCGGCGTCGCCGTCTACTTCGTCGCCGTCATCTTCCGCACCTCGCTGGGCGTCGCCGGTCTGGACGCCGCCGACCGGTTCCACGTCAACGCCTCCGCGCTGTCCACGTTCTCGATCCTGCAACTGCTCGTGTACGCGGGCATGCAGATACCCGTCGGCCTGCTGGTCGACCGGCTCGGCACCAAGAAGGTGCTGGGCATCGGCGTCGTCCTGTTCACGGCCGGTCAGCTCGGCTTCGCCTTCTCGCCGTCGTACGGCACGGCGCTCGCCTCGCGCGCGCTGCTGGGCTGCGGCGACGCCATGACGTTCATCAGCGTGCTGCGGCTGGGCACCCGGTGGTTCCCCGCCCGGCGCGGTCCGCTGGTCGCGCAGCTCGCCGGACTCGCCGGCATGGCGGGCAACCTGGTCTCCACGCTGGTGCTGGCGCGGCTGCTGCACGGCGTCGGCTGGACCTGGGCGTTCGGCGGCAGTGCGGTGGCCGGCGCGGTGGTCTTCGTGTTGCTCGTGCTGTTCCTGAAGGACCACCCCGAGGGCTTCGAACCGGAGCCGCAGCCGCACCAGGGCTCCGCGTACGTGCGACGGCAGATCGCCGAGGCGTGGCGGGAGCCGGGGACGCGGCTGGGGATGTGGGTGCACTTCACCACGCAGTTCCCGGCGATGGTGTTCCTGCTGCTGTGGGGGCTGCCGTTCCTGGTGGAGGCGCAGGGGCTGTCGCGGGCGACCGCGGGCGATCTGCTGACCCTGGTCGTGCTGTCGAACCTGACCGTCGGCCTCGTCTACGGGCAGATCGTCGCCCGGCACCACGCGGCGCGGTTGCCGCTGGCGCTGGGGACGGTGGCGGCGACGGCCCTGATGTGGGCGGCGACGCTCGCCTACCCCGGGGGGCGGGCGCCGATGTGGCTGCTGGTGGTGTTGTGCGTGGTGCTGGGGGCCTGCGGGCCGGCGTCGATGATCGGGTTCGACTTCGCGCGGCCGGCCAATCCGGCGGAGCGTCAGGGGACCGCGTCCGGGATCACCAACATGGGAGGTTTCATCGCCTCGATGACGACATTGTTCGTGATCGGTGTGCTGCTGGACGCCACGGAGGACGACTACCGGATCGCGTTCTCCTCGGTGTTCGTGCTCCAGGCGGTGGGGGTCTCTCAGGTTCTGCGGTTGCGGAAGCGGGCGGCCCGGCGGGAGCGGGAGCGGTTGGTGGCGAGCCGGGTGGAGACGGTGCACGTGCCTGCGTGACGGTGCGGTGGGATCCCGCCGTACGGACGGGCTGACGTGCCGTCGCCGGAGAGGGGCGGCCGGACGGCAGTGGGTGCGCCCGCCCCGCGTAAGGGGCGCCTGCCCGAAGCTCTTCGGGCAGGGGGGCACCCCGAGCCCACCCCTGCCGCCCTGGAGGCCCCTCCCAGGCCCTCGAGGCACCGGGGGAGGCACGAGGGCCCTCAGTCACGGGGCGTATGGGCGGGCGCCTGGCGGTCGTCCCTACTGCGTCACCGTGAAGTTGCGGAGGATCGCTGCGGTCAGGTCCTGGTCGCCCTCCGTCTTGACCCGGTCCGCCACCGCTTCCGGAGTGGTGCGGCCGCAGGCGAGGCGGACGTAGGTCTCCCAGTCGAGGGCGAGGGACGCGGCCGGGCCGAGGGCCGGGGCCGTCTCCAGGGTGCCGCGGCCCTGGATGTCGACGCGGATCGTGCGCAGGAACTCCACCGGACCGTGCACGTCGAAGACGATCGCCGAGCTGCGCGGCGCGTCCGCCTTCTCCGCGACCACGCGCGGCAGGGCGTCCAGCAGGTAGTCCCGGGCGACGTGCGCGCCGGGCGAGTCCAGATTGCCGGGGCGGCCGAGGGCGGCGCGCAGGTCCTGTTCGTGCACCCAGATGTCGAACGCGCGGTAGCGCATGGACTCCTCGAGGGTGATCTCCGCGCCGAGGGGGCCGCGCACCTTGGTCCCGGGCTCCCGGGACTCGTTGCGCAGCTGGCGGTTGCGCCGGATGATCGTGTACTCCAGCTCGGACGTCATCTCCGGCGCCGTGTGGTGGCGGCGGACGTCGACCTGCATCTCCATGTACCGCTGGTGCTCGTTGGTGACGTGGAACAGGTCGCGCGGCAGCGAGTGGATGGGGCGCGGGTCACCCAGCGCCTCGCAGTCCATGCCGATCACATGCGAGACGACATCCCGCACCGACCAGCCGGGGCACGGCGTCCGCCGGTTCCACTCGCCCTCCACGAGCGGCTGCACCAGCTCGGATATCGCCTCGACGGAGTGGGTCCAGGCATCGGCGTAGGGCTGGAGGGTGGGATGCAGACTCACGGAACGGGACCCCTCGGCGGTCGGTACACGGGCAGGTGGTGGCGGCATTGCCAGTGGGCGCTGGGCTGCTGTCGGCGGGTGTCTGGTGATTCTCCCGCGCTCTCGCTCCGCTTCGAGCGGGGAGGACCCCCAAGTTACGCTGCTGTGAAGCACCCCGGCAGTTCTTTCGTGTGACGATCGTAGGCCGGTGTGGACAACTCGATTGCCAGGACGGTGGTAGTGTGCGCGCCTCGCTGATCCAGATCGCCGTGGACGAGGGCGAATCGGTCGCATCACGCCGGCAGCGGGCCGCCGCGCTCGTCCGTGAGCAGGCCGGCGCCGATCTCGTCGTGCTGCCGGAGCTGTGGACCACCGGGGCCTTCGCCTTCGAGGAGTTCGAGGCCGCGGCGGAGGCGCTGGACGGCCCCACGCACGAGGTGATGGCGAAGGCGGCGAGCGACGCGGGCGTATGGCTGCACGCGGGCTCGATCCCCGAGCGCGCGCCCGAAGGCGCCGTCTACAACACCTCCCTCGTCTTCTCCCCCTCCGGCGACCTGGTCGCCTCCTACCGCAAGATCCACCGCTTCGGCTTCGACAAGGGCGAGGCCGTGCTGATGGGCGCGGGACGCGAACCGGTGACGGTCCCGCTGCCGGGCACCACGCTGGGTCTGGCGACCTGTTACGACCTCCGGTTCCCCGAACTGTTCCGCTCCCTGGTCGACGGCGGCGCCGAGGTCCTGGTGATCCCGGCGGGCTGGCCCGAGCGGCGGCGCGCGCACTGGACGCTGCTGGCCCGGGCGCGGGCGGTGGAGGACCAGGCGTTCGTGCTCGCCTGTGGAACGGCCGGTACCCACGCCGGGGTTCCCCAGGCGGGTCACTCGATCGTGGTCGATCCGTGGGGCGAGGTGCTGGCGGAGGCCGGCCACGACGAGGAGGTCCTCACCGTCGAGTTCGACCCGGGCCGGGTCGCCACGACGCGCGAGCAGTTCCCGGCCCTGAAGGACCGCGTGCTCGGCCTGGAGGCGCCGCGCCACTGACCGCCGGTCGCGCCGGCGGCCGTCGGCCGCCACGAGCGGAACCGCCGCCCCGCGCGAGCCGCGTGGCCGGCCCCTCGTGCGCCCCGCGCGGCGCTACCGCTCGTCCCGTTCCTTCTCCGCCAGGTGGATCACGCAGACGGCCACGGCGATCAGCAGCGCCGGGTCGGCGTCGTCCCGTACGACGTCGATGCCGTAGGTGTCCACGACGCTCAGCCAGCGGCGGGAGATCACCGCGAGCAGTTCGCCGTCGTACTCGACGGCGAACTCCCGGTCCAGGATCTTGCCGCTGACGTCCAGCTCGGTGCCGTCCACCAGGGTCACCCGGTAGTGGTTGCGCAGCAGCGACAACCGTTTGCGCCGGATCTTCGCCAGGGCCTCGCCGCCCCGCTCGATCACCATGGTCTCCCGCAGGGAGAGCATCTTCTGGTGGATGTCGACGAGCACCCGGCCCTGGGCGTCCTTCAGCTCGAAGGTGTCCCGCAGCCGCATCGCCTTGCCGTCGACGAGGAACAGCTTGGTGCCGTGCTCGTCCTCGATCCAGTAGTCGTCACCGATGCCGAGGATCCGGTCGCGTACGAGGAGTCTCATGTCCTCACCGCTTCCCCGGCGGGCCCCCGCCGACGCGGCGGCTGGGCCGTCGGGCTGAGCGGACCGGCCCGCCACCTCGCGCACGGAAGGCCCGCGGAGGCGGCCGCACCCTCACAGGACGGCCCCCGCGCCGGTTGCCGGCGGCGGATGGCACCCTTGGTCCATGAGCGAATCGTCCCCGGCCCCGGCCACCCGCCGTGCCCGTGTCCGCGCCCCCGAGCTGACCGGCAAGGGCGGCTGGCTGAACACGGGCGGAAACCAGTACACCCTCGCCGACCTGCGCGGGCGCATCGTCATCCTGGATTTCTGGACGTTCTGCTGCATCAACTGTCTGCACGTCCTGGACGAGCTGAGGGAGCTGGAGGCCAAGCACCGCGACACCGTGGTGATCATCGGCGTGCACTCGCCGAAGTTCGTCCACGAGGCGGAGCACCAGGCGGTCGTGGACGCCGTGGAGCGGTACGGCGTGGAGCACCCGGTGCTGGACGACCCCGAACTGGCCACCTGGAAGCAGTACGCGGTGCGGGCCTGGCCCACGCTCGTCGTGATCGACCCCGAGGGGTACGTCGTCGCGCAGCACGCGGGCGAGGGCCATGCGCACGCCCTCGCGAAGCTGGTGGAGGAGCTGGAGGCGGAGCACGCCGCCAAGGGCACCCTCCGGCGCGGCGACGGGCCGTACGTGGCCCCGGAGCCGGAGCCGACCACGCTGCGCTTCCCGGGCAAGGCCCTCCTGCTGCCGTCCGGGAACTTCCTGGTCAGCGACACCACCCGGCAGCAGTTGGTGGAGCTGGCGGCGGACGGCGAGAGCGTCGTGCGCCGGATCGGCTCCGGCGCGCGCGGCTTCGCCGACGGCGCCGCCGAGGACGCCGTCTTCAACGAGCCGCAGGGCCTCGCCCTGCTCGACGACGGCGCCGTCGTGGTCGCCGACACGGTCAACCACGCGCTGCGCCGCTTCGACCCGGCGACGGGGCGGATCACGACCCTGGCGGGCACCGGCCGCCAGTGGATGCAGGGCGAGGCCACCCGCGGCCCGGCGCGCGAGGTGAACCTCTCCTCGCCCTGGGACGTCGCCTGGTGGCGGGACAGGGTGTGGATCGCCATGGCGGGCGTGCACCAGCTGTGGGCGTACGACCCGGCCGACGGGACCGTGTCCGTCACCGCCGGCACGACGAACGAGGGCTTGGTCGACGGCCCCGGCGCGGAGGCCTGGTTCGCCCAGCCCTCCGGCCTCGCGGCCACGCCCGAGCGGCTGTGGCTCGCCGACTCCGAGACCTCCGCCCTGCGCTGGGTCGACCCGGACGGAGCGGTCCACACGGCCGTCGGCACCGGCCTGTTCGACTTCGGCCACCGGGACGGCGCCGCCGGGCAGGCACTGCTCCAGCACCCCCTGGGCGTCACCGCCCTGCCGGACGGCTCGGTCGCCGTCAGCGACACCTACAACCACGCCCTGCGCCGCTACGACCCGGCGACCGGGGAGGTCACCACGCTCGCCACCGATCTGCGGGAACCGAGCGACGCGGTGCTGGTGGGCGAGGAGATCGTGGTCGTGGAGTCGGCCCGGCACCGGCTGACCCGGCTGCGGCTGCCGGAGGAGGCGGTGCGGGTCGAGGCCGTCGCCCACCGCACCCAGCGCGCCGCCACCGAGGTGGCCCCCGGCGCGCTGCGGCTGGACGTGATCTTCCAGGCTCCGGCCGGCCAGAAGCTGGACACGCGCTACGGCCCCTCGACCCGCCTCCTGGTCTCCGCCACCCCGCCCGAGCTGCTGCTGGACGGGGAGGGCGCGGGCACCGACCTCGCCCGTGACCTGGAGCTGAACCCGGCCGTGCCCGAGGGCGTGCTGCACGTCTCCGCGATGGCCGCCTCGTGCGACGACGACCCGGCGAACGAGTACCCGGCCTGCCATGTCCACCAGCAGGACTGGGGCGTCCCGGTCCGGCTGGCCGACACCGGCGCGGAGCGCCTCCCGCTGGTCCTGGCCGGGCTGGACGCCTGATCCCGGCCGCCTGGCCGGGACCGCGGAACGGGCCCGGGGGCCCGGTCGTACCGTCGTACGGCCGCCCTCTCCCGGCGGCCGTACGACGGTCCGTACGGACGGTGCCGTGCTCCGGGGCGTGGGTCAGACGCCGTAGCCGTCGCTGTAGCCGTCGCGCGCGTGGTGGTGGCGCTCCTCGTCGACGACCGTCGTCGTGGGCGGCACCATCACACGGCGGCGCCGGGCGATGCTGCTGAACGTGGTCACGCCGATCACGCCGACGATCATGAGGATCACGCCGACCATGTGTACGTTGACGCTCTGCACGTGCCAGTCGGTCGCGAACGTGAGGATGGCTCCCACGGCGATGAGGATGATGCACCCGCCGAGGCCCATGAGTGTCGCCTCCTAGTCCGGTGTCAGGTCCGGTGGTTCCGGCCTGTCCGGTCCCTTCCGGTCAACTCCGGGTACCCGCAAGCCCGGTGGACATGCGGCGGCGACCCCTCGTGGGCCTCTCACAGGCTTCCCGGGGCCTCGCGGACCCGTGCGGCATCAGCCCTCCAGGAACGCCACCAGCGCGTTCGCCAGCAGGAACGGGTCGTCGGCGGCGCACAGTTCGCGCGCGCTGTGCATGGACAGGATGGCCACGCCGATGTCCACGGTCTTGATGCCGTGCCGGGCCGCGGTGATCGGGCCGATCGTCGTACCGCACGGCATGGAGTTGTTGGAGACGAACGACTGGAAGGGCACGCCCGCCTTCTCGCAGGCCGCGGCGAACACCGCGCGGCCCGAACCGTCGGTCGCGTAGCGGTTGTTGACGTTGACCTTCAGGAGGGGGCCGCCGCCCGCGCGCGGGTGGTGCGTCGGGTCGTGCCGCTCGGCGTAGTTCGGGTGCACCGCGTGGCCGGTGTCCGAGGACAGGCAGACCGTGCCGGCGAAGGCGCGCGCCCGGTCCTCGTACGACCCGCCGCGTGCGAACACCGAACGCTCCAGGACGCCGCCGAGCAGCGGCCCGTCGGCGCCGGTGTCGGACTGGGAGCCGTTCTCCTCGTGGTCGAAGGCGGCCAGCACCGGGATGTACGGCAGCTCGGCGCCGCCGGTGGCCACCGCCACCAGGGCGGCCGTGCCGGCGTGCACCGACAGCAGGTTGTCCATGCGCGGGCCGGCCAGCAGTTCGCGGTCGCGGCCGAGGTAGGCGGGCGGCTCGACGGAGTGCGTCATCAGGTCCCAGCCGGCCACCTCGCCCGCGGCCAGGCCCGCCTCCTGCTCCAGGAAGGCGATCAGGTCGCCGTCGCGCACGTCGTCGCCCAGACCCCACACCGGCTGGAGGTGCCGCTGCTTGTCGAGCTTGAGGCCGTCGGCGGAGACCGAGCGGTCCAGGTGGATGGCGAGCTGGGGGACGCGCAGGAGCGGGCGGTCGACGTTCACCAGGCGCGTGGAGCCGTCGCGCAGGGTGAGCCGGCCGGCCAGGCCCAGGTCGCGGTCGAGCCAGGAGTTCATCAGCGGGCCGCCGTAGATCTCCACGGCGACCTGGCGCCAGCCGTGCGCCCCGGTGTCGGGCCGCGGCTTGACGCGCAGGTTCGGCGAATCGGTGTGCGCGCCGACGATGCGGAACGGGGTGTGCGGCACGGCGCCCTCGGGGACGTACCAGGCGATGATCGCACCGCCGCGCAGCACGTACTTCCCGCCCGTGGAGGCGTCCCAGGCGTCCGTCTCGGCGACCTGCCGGAAGCCGGCCTTCTCCAGCCGCGCGGCGGCGGTGGCCACGGCGTGGTACGGCGACGGGCTGGCCGCCAGGAAGGACATCAGGTCGTCGGTGTGGCCGCGGTCGAAGGGCCGGCTTGTGCTCATGGGTTCACCTTAACGACGGACGAGGGTCCGCTCCCGGTGCGGGAGCGGACCCTCGTGCGGACCTCGGAGGGACTAGAACGCGGCCTCGTCCAGCTCCATCAGGTCCAGGTCGACCTTCTCGGCGATCTTGCGGGCCAGCGTGACGCCCGGCAGGACGTTGGCCGCGAAGAACTTCGCCGCCGCGATCTTGCCCGTGTAGAACGCCTTGTCCTTGGCGGAGGCGGTCTCCAGCTTCTCGGCGGCGATCGCCGCGCCCTTCAGCAGCAGGTAGCCGACGACCACGTCGCCGGAGGCCAGCAGCAGGCGGGTGGTGTTCAGGCCCACCTTGTAGATGTTCTTGACGTCCTGCTCGGTGGCGGCGAGGTCGGTCAGCATGACGCCGACGACGGCCTCCAGCTCGACGGCGGCCTTGGCCAGGTACTCGCGGGACTCGGCCAGCTCCGCGCCGCCGGTGCCCAGGGCGAGGAACTTCTTGATGTCCTCGGCGAGGGAGTTCAGCGCGGCGCCCTGGTTGCGGACGATCTTCCGGAAGAAGTAGTCCTGGCCCTGGATCGCCGTGGTGCCCTCGTACAGGGTGTCGATCTTGGAGTCCCGGATGTACTGCTCGATCGGGTACTCCTGCAGGAAGCCGGAGCCGCCGAAGGTCTGGAGCGACTGAGCGAGCTGCTCGTAGGCCTTCTCGGAGCCGTAGCCCTTGACGATGGGCAGGAGCAGGTCGTTGAGGGCGTGCTCGGCGGAGGCGTCCTCGCCGCCCGCCTCCTTGACCTGGATCTCGTCCTGGACTGAGGCGGTGTACATCACCAGGGCGCGCATGCCCTCGGCGTACGCCTTCTGCGTCATCAGCGAGCGGCGCACGTCGGGGTGGTGGGTGATGGTGACCTTGGGCGCGGTCTTGTCCATGAAGTTGGCCAGGTCCGGGCCCTGCACGCGCTCCTTGGCGTACTCCAGCGCGTTCAGGTAGCCCGTGGACAGGGTGGAGATCGCCTTCGTGCCGACCATCATGCGGGCGAACTCGATGATGCGGAACATCTGGCGGATGCCGTCGTGCTTGTCGCCGATCAGCCAGCCCTTGGCGGGGTGCTTGTCGCCGAAGGTCATCTCGCACGTGTTGGAGGCCTTCAGGCCCATCTTGTGCTCGACGTTGGTGGCGTAGACGCCGTTGCGCTCGCCCAGCTCGCCGGTCTCGAAGTCGAACTCGTACTTCGGGACGAGGAAGAGGGACAGGCCCTTGGTGCCGGGACCGGCTCCCTCGGGGCGCGCGAGCACGTAGTGGAGGATGTTCTCCGACATGTCGTGCTCACCGGAGGTGATGAAGCGCTTCACGCCCTCGATGTGCCAGGAGCCGTCCTCCTGCTGGACGGCCTTGGTGCGGCCGGCGCCCACGTCGGAGCCGGCGTCGGGCTCGGTGAGCACCATCGTGGAGCCCCACTGGCGGTCCACGGCGATCTTGGCGATGTGCTTCTGGACCTCGTTGCCCTCCTCGAAGAGGATGCCGGCGAACGCGGGGCCGGAGGAGTACATCCACACGGCCGGGTTGGCGCCCAGGATCAGCTCGGCGTAGGCCCAGATCAGGGAGCGCGGCGAGGTGGTGCCGCCGATCTCCTCGGGCAGGCCGAGGCGCCAGTACTCGGAGTCCATGAAGGCCTGGTAGCTCTTCCGGAAGGACGCCGGGACCGGGGCGGTGTTGGTCTCGGGGTCGAACACCGGCGGGTTGCGGTCGGCGTCGGCGAAGGACTCCGCCAGCTCGTTCTCGGAGAGGCGGGTCAGCTCCTCCAGGATGCTCTTGGCGGTCTCGGTGTCCATCTCGGCGAACGGACCCGTGCCGTACAGCTTGTCGCGTCCGAGGACCTCGAAGAGGTTGAACTCGATGTCGCGGAGGTTGGACTTGTAGTGCCCCATGGCCACGGCTCCCGTCGAGGACTCGGCGAGGCACTGACTCCTCGCATCTGGTTCGCGTACCAACTAGTAGCTCCGATGATGCTACCCGTCGGTAATAAGACGCAACCCCTGACAGTCCGTCTGTGACGCGTCTCTTAATCGGCGGGTGTGACCGGTGTGCCCCCCGTGACTGCCGGGACCGCAGGTGTCTGTCTGGCCGGTGCGGGGTCAACCGCCGGGAGTCTCCGACCCGATCCGGCGAAGCGAGGCCCGGGGCCGGGCGTGTCGCGACCAGCGGTGATTACGTTGCGTACTGCATGGTGACGCCAGGTCACTGTGCGATCGGAGAGAACAGGGGAAGTCCATGCGACGACTGCTCGCGAAGCTCGGCGGGGTGGCGGCGGCGGTGCTGCTGACAGTCGGGATGTCCCGTCCCGCACAGGCGGCGGCGCCGGCCTACTTCGAGTTCACGGACATCACCGGCAGCAAGGCGGTCTTCGAGCTCACCGACGAGACGAGGATCCAGGAGGCCCGGGACATCCTGAGCGGCAAGGAGAAGGACCGGGTGCACGTGCTCGGCCGGATCGTGCACCGGCCGGCCGCCTGGAACCCGGGCTGGAGCTACCACTACGACACCTCCAGCGTGCAGTTCTTCGAGGTCGCCATCGAGGTCTGCGACGCCACGATCCCCTACGTGGAGGACCACCTCGACGAGGCCGGCGGCGCGTTCCTGCCGGGGAACTGGTGGTGCCCGTGGACCTCGAAGCTGATCCGGGAGGTGCCCGCACCGTGAGGGGGTGCCGAGGGAGGGTCCGTCCCGGCCCTGCGGCCCCGGGCGCGTCGGTACGCTTGGCGCATGTACGGATACGGCCAGCCGATGGACGGGGGCGCGGCGCAGCAGTACGCGCCGCCGCAGGAGCAGATGCCGGGCGGTATGACGGGGGGCATGGCGGGCGGCTACGGGCAGCAGCAGCCGCTGTACCCCGAGCCGTCGCCGCCCTCGCTCGCGGACGCGGTCCGTGCCTTCACCACCGGGCAGATGGCCGCGGAGGACTTCCAGCAGATCTTCGCCACCTCGAAGGTGTACTGCCCGCGCGGTGACACGCCCGGTTTCCTCGCCCTGCACAACACCCAGCAGCCGGTGATCCCGATGTTCACCTCGCTGAAGGAACTGCGGCGCTACGCGGGCAAGGAGTCCAAGTACTTCGTGATCACCGGCGCGGAGGTGATCGACCTGCTGCCCACGGGGTACGGCTTCGTGCTCGACATGGAGGGTGAGCACCGGATCGTGTTCGACGCCAAGGCGGTCGAGCAGATGGTCGACTTCGCGATGCGCCGGATGTACGGCTGAGACTCGGCCGCACGGCCGGTGCGCGGGGGTGCGGCGGGACCCCGCCCGGCCGGGGGTGAGGTGAGCGTCGCCCGGCCGGGGTGCGGCGGGCTCCGCCCGGCCCGGATGCCGACCGGGTCACCGGCCCGGCTGTCGGTCCGGTCGCCGGGTGGGCCGCGTCCCTGCGGAGCGGCCGGGTAGGGGCGGTGCTGTGCAGGCACGGCCCCCGCACGCGCGTGTCCTGTCGCTGTGGAGCCCGGAGGGAATGGCCTTCGGGCTTCTTGTGTTGGTGGTGGCAAGAAGTTGAATGCTCAACTAGGGTGGTCGACACGCCCCCCAAGGAGGTACCGACATGCCTGCAGTGACCGTCGAGAACCCGCTCGTGCTGCCCCGCGTCACCGCTTCCGCGAACGCCCGTCAGCGCCGTGTCCTGCGCGTGGCCACGGCGCCGTCCGGATTCGAGGGGGAGGGCTTCCCGGTGCGGCGCGCGTTCGCGGGCATCGACTACCGGCACCTGGACCCGTTCATCATGATGGACCAGATGGGTGAGGTGGACTACGAGGCCGGCGAGCCGAAGGGGACCCCTTGGCACCCGCACCGCGGCTTCGAGACCGTCACGTACATCATCGACGGGACCTTCATCCACCGGGACTCCCACGGGGGCGGTGGCACCATCACCAACGGCGACACCCAGTGGATGACCGCGGGCTCGGGTCTTCTGCACATCGAGACGCCGCCCGAGGAGCTGGTCATGTCCGGCGGCCTCTTCCACGGGTTGCAGCTGTGGGTGAACCTGCCCGCCAAGGACAAGATGTCGGACCCCCGGTACCAGGACATCCGCGGCGGCACGGTCAAGCTGCTGGCCTCGGCCGACGGCAGCTCGCTCCTGCGGGTCATCGCCGGCGACCTGGACGGCCACAGCGGTCCCGGCATCACGCACACCCCGATCACGATGATCCACGCCTCGATCAGCCCCGGCGCCGAGGTCACGCTGCCGTGGCGGGCGGACTTCAACGCCCTCGCCTACGGCCTGGCGGGCCAGGGCTTCGCCGGCGGGGAGAAGCGGCCCTTCGGGATGGGGCAGGCGGTCGTCTTCGGTGACGGCGACTCGCTGACCGTGCGGGCGGCCGAGAGCCAGGACTCGCGGAGTTCCACCTTCGAGGTGGTCCTGCTCGGCGGACTGCCGATCCGTGAGCCGATGGCGCACTACGGGCCGTTCGTGATGAACAGCCACGCCGAACTCGTCCAGGCCTTCGAGGACTTCAAGGCGGGACGGCTCGGCGAGGTGCCCGCCGGGGAGTTCTAGGGCGTCCTCCGAAAGGGGCGCCGTCCGTCCGAAGGGCCGGACGGGACTTCCGGAACACACGCCCTACAGGGCGGGATTCCAGGAAACGGGATTCTCGGGACTGCAGTCGGGGCCGGTCGCGGCGAGCGGCCGGCCCCGACGTTTCCCATGACGGACGTCACGTCGGGGGCGTCGTCGGCACCGTCGGCTACCGGAGCACGTCCACCGCGGACACCGAGGTGCACGCCGGCTCCGGCGTCTCCTCCCACGCCTTCCACCTGCTCGCGCAGGGAAGCGGCGCAGGACCGTCGACGGTGCCGCCCACGACTCGGCCGCCTACGACGGCTCCGCCGGCCAGGGCGTCGGCCATCGGCCGGGACAGGGCGCCGCGGATCCTCTGCCAGGCGCTGACCCGGCACATGGTCTCCACCACCGGCTTCCACGCCGCCCGTGAGGCGACGCCGAAGGCGGCGGGCGACCTGTACGGCACGGACGGCACCGAGTACGCCGCGGTCGACAAGGCCCGGGCGGCGGTCGACGTGACCGCGGCCGGCCAGCCCCGGTCCGCTGGGGACAGGACGTCCGGCCCGCAGCCCGCCACGAGTCGGCGGGCGGGCCGGACCCCGCCCGCCCGGCGCCTCCGCGGTCGGCGCGTCAGTCCCGGGGCGGGCTCACCCGGCCGGACTGTCCGCACAGGACAGTCCGCCCGGCGCGTGATGCGCTGAGGGGGTGTCCTTGCTGCCCGAGTCCGTCCGGCGTCTCGCCGCCTGGTGCGCCGTCGTGCTGCTCGTCTCCGGAGTGGTGTGGGTGGTGGTGCGGCTGTGCGTGGTGTTCCGCACCGCCGTGATCCCCGTGCTGCTGGCGCTGCTGGGCACGGCGCTGCTGCGGCCGCTGTTCCGGCGGCTGGTGCGGGCGAGGGTCAACCGGTCGGTGGCGGCGGGGATCACCTGCGCGGCCGTCGTGGTCGTCGTCGGCGGCACCGGCTACATCGTGGTGCGCGCCCTGATCGACAGCTGGCAGCAGATCGCCGACTCCCTGGAGCACGCGGCGAAGTCCCTCGCCTCCCATCTGGGGCCGGCCGGCACCTCGCTGTCCGATCTGGCCGGGCAGGGCAGGAACCTGCTGTCCAAGTTCGGCGGGACCGCCGCCTCCGGTGTCATCAGCGGGGTCAGCGTCGTCGCCGAGTACACCGCCATGGCGATCCTCGCGCTGCTGCTGGTCTTCTTCTTCCTGCGCGACGCCGCCCGGGCCCGGCGGACCCTGCGCACGCTCTCGCCGGGCGACAGCGCCGACACGGTCGAGAGCATGGCCCGGCGGGCGTTCACCGCCGTGGAGGGCTTCATGCGGGGGACGACGATCATCGCGTTCATCGACGCCGTCTGCATCACCGTCGGCCTGCTCCTGCTGGACGTGCCCGGCGCCGTCGGGCTGGGCGCGCTGGTGTTCGTGGGGGCGTACATCCCGTATCTGGGGGCGTTCATCTCCGGTGCGGTGTCCGTGCTGGTGGCGCTCGCCGACCGGGGGTTCGCGGTCGCGCTGTGGGCGCTGGGCGTGGTCGTCGCCGTGCAGCTGCTGGAGGGGCACGTGCTCCAGCCGCTGATCCAGAGCCGGACCGTGCAGATGCATCCGGCGGCGGTGCTGCTGGCGATCACCGCGGGGGCGTCGGTCGCCGGGATCGTGGGGATGCTGCTGGCGGTACCGCTCACGGCGGCGGCCTTCGGCGTCGCCCACGAGGCACGGGACCAGTACGGGACGTAGGGCCGACCGGTACAGCGTGGGGCCGACGGGTACGGCGTGGGGCCCGACGGGTACGGGGCGCGACGCGCCTTCACCGGGTGACGCGCGGCTCGCGTGGTGGCGCGGTCCTCACTTCTCCTTCTTCTCCCACGGCGGTTCGTACAGCTCGAACCAGATGCTCTTGCCCACCCCCCGCGGCTCGACGCCCCACGCGTCGGCGAGGAGTTCGATGAGGACCAGGCCGCGCCCCGAGGAGGCCAGTTCGCCCGGGCGGCGCTTGTGCGGGAGGTCGTCGCCGGCGTCGGTGACCTCCACCCGCATCCGCCGCTCGCCCCGCTCGCCGCTCACCTCGGCCAGCAGCAGCGCGTCGGTGTCGGTGTGCACGAGGACGTTGGTCAGCATCTCGCTCAGCAGCAGCACCGCCGAGTCCACCTGCTCCTCCGAGGACCAGTCGTGCAGCAGCTGCCGCAGCTGCTGGCGGGCGACCGCGACCCGTTCGGGCTCGGCCTGGGCGACCGTCAGCAGGGTGCGCCGCACCTCGGGCAGGCTCACCGTGCCGCCGTGGCCCTCGCAGCGGCGGCTCAGCAGCAGGACGGCGATGTCGTCCTCGCGGCGGTCCACCAGCGGGCCGGTGGTGTAGTGCGAGGACGGGCCGTGCACGCCCTGGACCAGCGCGTCGGCGAGTTCCTCGGTGTCGCCCTCGTGCTGCTCCAGGATGGCGCGGATGCGCTGCCAGCCGGTGTCCAGGTCGTGGCCGCCGGTCTCGATCAGGCCGTCGGTGCAGACCATCATCGTCTCGCCCGGCTCCAGTGTGAACCGGGTGGTCGGATAGTCGGGGTCCGGGTCCACGCCGAGCGGCAGACCGCCCGCCGTCGGCCGTTGCAGCACCGTCCCGTCCGCCATCCGGATCGCCGGGTCGGGGTGCCCGGCGCGGGCCACCTCCAGCACGCCGGTGCGCGGATCGACCTCGGCGTACAGACAGGTGGCGAAGCGCAGGTCGGAGGGGTCGTCGCCGGGGGCGCCATCGTTGACGATGCCGTGCAGGAACCGCGAGGCGCGGGAGAGCACCGCGTCCGGGCGGTGGCCCTCGGAGGCGTAGGCGCGCAGGGCGATGCGCAGCTGGCCCATCAGCCCCGCGGCGCGCACGTCATGCCCCTGCACGTCGCCGATGACCAGCGCGAACCGCCCCGACCGGCCCTTCTCGCGGGCACGCGAGGTGCCGCCGGGCAGCGGGATCATGTCGTACCAGTCGCCGCCGACCTGGAGGCCGCCGCCGGTGGGGACGTAACGGGCGGCCAGGTCCATGCCGGGGACCTCGGGCCCCGTCGTGGGCATCATCGCGCGCTGGAGGCCCTCGCTCAGCTCGCGCTCGGTCTCGGCGGTCCCGGCCCGTGAGAGGGCCTGGGCGAGCATCCGGGCCACCGTGGTCAGCACCGAGCGTTCGTCGGGTGTGAAGGCCACCGGATAGGTGAAGGCCGCCATCCAGGCGCCCATGGTCCGCCCCGAGGCGGTCAGCGGCAGATACGCCCACGAGCGGCGCTGGAAGTGCTCGGCGAGCGGCCAGGTGAGGGGATAGCGGGCGCGGTACTCCTCCGGCGAGGACAGGTAGACGGCCCGGCCGGTGCGCACCACCTCGGCGGCCGGGTAGTCCGTGTCCAGGGACATGTGCACGAACGGCGCCTCGTCGCCGGGCCGCTGCCCGTGGTGGCCGATGACCGAGAGCCGGTCGCCCTCCACGCCGAAGACGGCCAGGCCGTCCGGGGAGAAGCCGGGCATCGACAGTCCGGCGGCCACCCGCAGCACCTCGGCGGTGGAGCGGGCCTCGGCCAGCGCGCGGCCCGCGTCCAGCAGGAACGCCTCCCGGGAGCGCCGCCAGTCGCCGGTGACGGCGCTGCGGGAGGCGGGCGAGCCGGGGGTGGGCTCGGCGACCTCCTGGAGGGTGCCGATCAGTTCGTAGGCCTTCTTGCGGGAGTGGAAGGTGGGCCGGGAGCGGCTGCGCACGACGCGGATGATCCGGCCCTGCTCGTCCATGATCCGCACCCGCACCTCGGCCAGGGTGCCCTCGGAGGCGGCGAGCTGGACCACTCCGGTGATCTCGTTCCAGTCGACCGGGTGGAGCCGGGCGCGCACCTGGGCCTCCGTGAGGGTGACGGCTTCGGCGGGCAGCCCGAGCAGCCGGGCCGCCTCGGCGTCGACCGCGACGAGCCCGGTGGAGGTGTCCCAGTGCCACGTTCCGGTCGCCAGGGCGGCGAGGACGTCCCCGACGGCGGGCAGGGGCTCACCAGTGCGCATTGCCCCACTGTAAGAAGATGTGATCGGACACTGCCACCGAAGACGGACGAAACGACCTCCGGTGACGGTGTGCGGGACGCCCCGCGGCGGACCGCGCCCGCACCCGCGTGACCCGCGCCCCCGTAATGCGGGCGAGCCGATCTTGGGGCGGCCGGTACGCTTGGTAGGTCCGGGCCCTGCCCGCCCGGTGACCCCGATCCGCGAAGACTGGATGAACGACGATGCATCGGTACAGGTCCCACACCTGCGGCGAGCTCCGCGCCTCTGACGTCGGCACCGACGTCCGGCTGAGCGGCTGGCTGCACAATCGGCGCGACCTGGGCGGCATCCTCTTCATCGATCTGCGCGACCACTACGGCATCACGCAGCTCGTGGCCCGTCCCGGCACCCCCGCCTACGAGGCCCTGGACAAGCTGTCCAAGGAGACGGTCGTCCGGATCGACGGCAAGGTCGTTTCACGTGGAACCGAGAACGTGAACACCGAGCTGCCCACCGGTGAGATCGAGATCGAGGTCGGCGAGGTCGAGGTGCTCGGCGCCGCCGCCCCGCTGCCCTTCACGATCAACGCCGAGGACGGCGTCAACGAGGAGCGGCGCCTGGAGTACCGCTTCCTCGACCTGCGCCGCGAGCGCATGCACCGCAACATCATGCTGCGCACGGCCGTGATCTCCGCGATCCGGCACAAGATGGTCGCGCTCGGTTTCAACGAGATGGCGACGCCCATCCTCACGGCGACCTCCCCCGAGGGCGCCCGCGACTTCGTCGTCCCCTCCCGTCTGCACGCCGGCCGCTTCTACGCGCTCCCGCAGGCCCCGCAGCAGTTCAAGCAGCTGCTGATGATCTCCGGCTTCGACCGCTACTTCCAGATCGCGCCCTGCTTCCGCGACGAGGACGCCCGCGCCGACCGCTCGCCGGGCGAGTTCTACCAGCTCGACGTCGAGATGAGCTTCGTCGAGCAGGAGGACGTCTTCCGCCCGATCGAGCAGCTGATGACCGAGCTGTTCGAGGAGTTCGGCGGCGGCCGCCACGTCACGTCGCCCTTCCCGCGCATCCCGTTCCGCGAGGCGATGCTCAAGTACGGCTCCGACAAGCCGGACCTGCGCGCCAAGCTGGAGCTGGTGGACATCACCGACGTCTTCGAGGGCTCGGAGTTCAAGGCGTTCGCCGGCAAGCACGTGCGCGCCCTGCCCGTCCCGGCGGTCCAGGACCAGCCGCGCAAGTTCTTCGACCAGCTGGGCGACTACGCCGTCTCCCAGGGCGCGAAGGGCCTGGCCTGGGTGCGGGTCGGCGAGGACGGCTCGCTGACCGGCCCGATCGCCAAGTTCCTCACCGAGGAGAACGTCGCCGAGCTGACCAAGCGCCTGTCGCTGGCCGCCGGGCACGCCGTGTTCTTCGGCGCGGGCGAGTTCGACGAGGTCTCCAAGATCATGGGCGCCGTGCGCGTCGAGGCGGCCAAGCGGGCCGGCCAGTTCGAGGAGGACGTGTTCCGCTTCTGCTGGATCGTGGACTTCCCGATGTACGAGAAGGACGAGGAGACGGGGAAGATCGACTTCTCCCACAACCCGTTCTCGATGCCGCAGGGCGGCCTGGAGGCCCTGGAGACCCAGGACCCGCTGGACATCCTGGCCTGGCAGTACGACATCGTCTGCAACGGCGTCGAGCTGTCCAGCGGCGCCATCCGCAACCACGAGCCGGACATCATGCTCAAGGCCTTCGAGATCGCGGGCTACGACGCGGAGACCGTCGAGCGCGAGTTCGCGGGCATGCTCCGCGCCTTCCGCTTCGGCGCCCCGCCGCACGGCGGCATCGCTCCCGGCGTCGACCGCATCGTGATGCTCCTGGCCGACGAGCCGAACATCCGCGAGACGATCGCCTTCCCGCTCAACGGCAACGCCCAGGACCTGATGATGGGCGCGCCGACCGAGCTGGAGCCGGCCCGCCTGAAGGAACTGCACCTGTCGGTGATCAAGCCGCAGCCGAAGTAGTCTCCGGCCGCCGTACGCGGCGGCACGAGGAAGAGGGGCGGCCCCATGGGGCCGCCCCTCTTCTCTGCGTCCTCGTTCTTGCGGAGGGGAACGCGGGCGGGGCCCGGAGCCCGACCCCTGAAGGGGTCGGGCTCCGGGCCCCGGTGTCGGTGTGGGCCGCCCTCAGGTCAGGCCGACTCGCCGCCGAAGCGGTCCTTGTACGCCTGGAGGTCGTCGTCCGTCAGCTTGGCGAACAGGACCGGCGGGACCGTGAACGGGGTGCCGGCGGGCACCGCGGTCAGGGACTTCGCCTCGTCGGCGCCGACCCAGGTCGCCGTGTCGTCCTGGAGGGCGAACGCCGAGCGCATCGCCCTCGCCGTCGTCGGGATGAACGGCTCGGAGACCACCGCGTAGAGGTGGATCAGGTTCATCGCCGTGCGCAGGGTGAGGGCCGCGCCGTCCTGGTCCGTCTTGATCTCCAGCCAGGGGGCCTTCTCCTCCAGGTAGGAGTTGCCCGCCGACCACAGCGCGCGCAGCGCGGCGGCCGCCTTGCGGAACTGGATGGCCTCCATCTGCTCCTCGTACTCGGCGAGCAGCCGCGCGATCTCCGCACCCAGCTTCGCCTCCGCCTCGCCCGGCTCGCCGCCCTGCGGGACCTCGTCGCCGAAGCGCTTGCGGGAGAAGGACAGGACGCGGTTGACGAAGTTGCCGAGGGTGTCGGCGAGGTCCTTGTTGACGGTGGCCGTGAAGTGCTCCCAGGTGAAGGACGAGTCGTCCGACTCCGGGGCGTTGGCCATCATGAAGTAGCGCCAGTAGTCGGCGGGCAGGATCTCCAGCGCGTCGTGCGTGAAGACGCCGCGGCGCTGCGAGGTGGAGAACTTGCCGCCGTAGTAGTTGAGCCAGTTGAAGGCCTTGATGACGTCGACCTTCTTCCAGGGGGCGCGGGTGCCGAGCAGGGTCGCCGGGAACATCACGCTGTGGAAGGGGACGTTGTCCTTGCCCATGAACTGCGTGTAGTGGACGTCCGCGTCCGACTCCCACCACCACGAGCGCCAGTCGCGGTTCTCCGGGTCCAGCTCCGCCCATTCCTTCGTGGAGCCGATGTACTCGATCGGCGCGTCGAACCAGACGTAGAAGACCTTGCCCTCGGCGGCCAGGTCCGGCCAGGTGTCGGCCGGCACCGGGACGCCCCAGTCCAGGTCGCGGGTGATCGCGCGGTCGTGCAGGCCCTCGGTCAGCCACTTGCGGGCGATGGAGGAGGCCAGCACCGGCCAGTCGTCCGCGCGCTCGTCCACCCACGCCTCGACCTCGCCGGCCAGCGTCGACTGGAGCAGGAAGAGGTGCTTGGTCTCGCGGATCTCCAGGTCGGCGCTGCCGCTGATCGCGGAGCGCGGCTCGATCAGGTCCGTCGGGTCCAGCACCCGGGTGCAGTTCTCGCACTGGTCGCCGCGGGCCTTGTCGTAGCCGCAGTGCGGGCAGGTGCCGATGATGTAGCGGTCGGGCAGGAAGCGGCCGTCGGCGTTGGAGTACACCTGGCGGATGGCGCGCTCCTCGATGAAGCCGTTCGCCTTCAGCTCGCGGGCGATCTCCTGGGTGATCTCGTGGTTCTGCCGGGAGGAGCTGCGGCCGAAGTGGTCGAAGGCCAGGCTGAAGCCGTCGTAGATCGCCTTCTGCGCGTCGTGCGCCTGGGCGCAGAACTCGGCGACCGGGATGCCCTGTTCCTTCGCGGCCAGTTCCGCGGGGGTGCCGTGCTCGTCGGTGGCGCAGATGTACAGCACGTCGTGGCCGCGCTGGCGCAGATAGCGGGCGTACACGTCCGCCGGGAGCATGGACCCCACCATGTTGCCCAGGTGCTTGATCCCGTTGATGTACGGAAGGGCGCTGGTGATGAGGTGTCGAGCCATCGCGGGCTGCTCCCAAGTCGCTACGCGGGGTGACGATCTCGTGGTTCTGGGTCGTCTGTGAACCTTGAAATCGTATCCGACGTGGGCGGTCCGCCCGCTTCCCGTTCCGGGGGGTGGGAAGCGGGCGGGGGGGCGGGGGCCGGCCGGCTCCGCGCTTGCGCCAGGGCGCGGGCGGGGGCGTGTCGCGGGCTTACGGGCGCCAGGTCGCCAGTACGCCCTCGTACAGCTCCTTGTCCGTCAGCTCGCGGGGGGTGGGGCCCGCGTGGAAGAAGGACGTGTTCCCGGTCTTCAGCCTGCGGAGGTAGTCGAACGCCTTGTTGTCGTGCTCTCCGAAGGCGACGAAGGAGAAGAACACGTGGGGGTGGGTCTTCGCCGCGTCGGTGAGGGCCTGGGTGGCGGGGGTCTTGGCGTCGGGAGCGCCGTCCGTCTGGAAGACCACCAGGGCGGGGGTCGTGGGGTGGTGCGCGTCGTGGTGGGCGAGGACTTCCTCGATCGCCGCGTGGTACGTCGTACGGCCCATGCGGCCGAGGCCCGCGTGCACCTCGTCGATCTTGTTCTCGTGGTCGGCGAGGGTGAGGGTGGTGGTGCCGTCCACCTCCGTGGAGAAGAAGGTGACGTGGACCGTGGCCTCGGGGTCCAGGTGGGCGGCGAGGGCGAGGGTCTGCTCCGCGAGGGACTGGGCGGAGCCGTCCTTGTAGTACGCGCGCATGGAGGCCGAGCGGTCGAGGACGAGGTAGGTCTTGGCCCGGGCGCCGGTGAGGTCGTTCTTCTTGAGCGCGGGGGTGGCTGCCTTGTAGGCGGCGGTGAGGAGAGGGGCGCGGGACTTGACCCGGGTGAGGGGGGTCGCGGGCTTCTGGGCGGGGGTGGGCTGTTCGGCCGCGGCTTCGCCTTCGGCCGCGGGGGCGTTCCCACCCGCACCGCCCGTGCTGCCTTCGTGGTCGTGTGCGGGTGACCCCTGCGGGGCCTTGTCGCCGTCGGCGGCTTCCGGAGTCGTGGCCGGCTCCGCCGGGGCCGGTGCGGGGGCTGCTTCCGGTTCGGGCTCCGGAGCCGCCGCGGCCGGCTCAGGGGTCGGTTCCGGCTCCGGGGCCGGCGCGGACGCGCGTTCGGGTTCCGGGGCCTGCGGCTGTTCCTGCGGCTCCCCCTGCCCCTGCTCCGCGGCCTGCTCGGAATCGGCGACCGGCTCCGGGGGAAGGGCGGGTTCCCGGGTTGCTTCGGGATCCGGCTCGGGCGCCGAGGGCTGCTCGGGCTGCGATACCTGCTCGGGTTCCGGGTCCGGGGCCGCGGCGGGCTCGGTCGCCGAGGGCTGCTCAGGGTCCGGACGATGCCCGGGCTCCGACGGCTGTCCGGGCTCCGTGAGTTGCTTGGGGAAGGCGACCTTGTCGAAGGCCGCCGCCACCAGCTCGTGTTCCTCGTCCCGTTCCTCGCGCGGGGCCGGGCGGGGGTCCGGGACGTGCGGGGTGGCCGCGGGGTCCGGGGCCGGCTCGTCGGCCGGGGCCGGGACCTCCGCCTGGGCCTTCGGCTGCTCCGCCGCGGGCGGGACCTGTTCCTGGGCCGGAACCTGTTCCGCACCCTCCGCTTCGGCCGTACGCCCCTTGCGTGACCGGCCGAACGCGTTCCGCAGGCGAGTGAGAATGCCCATGTGCGCAACCCTTCGCGTGAGTTGTTCCCGTCGATCCCTGGCCAGGACGGACACGTAAGGTTAGCGGCCCCGTGTGGCGATCCGGGCAGGGGCGAGTGGCCCGCGGACGGCCCTGCCCCGTCCGGTCGCCCGTTCAGCCCCGCGGTGCGTGCAGGGTCAGTTCGACCAGCAGCGCCCGGTGGTCCGAGCCGGACACCTTCAGGAAACGGGCGTGGCCGGCCGTGAAGTGCCGTGTGACCAGCACGTGGTCGATCTGCGCGCCGAGCGTCGGTGCGGTGCGGGCCGGCCAGCTGGGGGTGCGGTCCGCACCCGCGAGGCGGGCCGCGTCGTACAGGCCGGCATCGAGGACGCGGCGGAATCCCGCGTGGTCCTGGGAGGCGTTGAAGTCGCCGGCCAGGACGGTGGGTGTGGCCGGATCGGCGGCCGCGAAGGCGCGCAGCCGGCCGAGTTCGCGGTGCCAGAGCGCGACCTGGCGGGGCAGCGGGGGCATCGGGTGCGCCAGTTGCAGCCGTACGCGGTGGCCGCGCACGCCGGCCACCGCGCCCGGCATGCCCATCGTGCCGGCGACGCCCGGCGTGCCCTCCAGCGCGTACGCGCTCAGGATCACCGACCCCTTCGAACCGGCCGCTGCCACCTCCCGGCGGTACGGATAGGCGGCGCCCACCTCACGCCGCAGCCGCGCCCGGCAGCCCCCGTCGCACTCCTGGACGAAGACGAGGTCCGGCCGCTCCCGGCGGATCACCTCCACCAGCGCGGGCGCCCCGCGGCCGAACTCCACGTTCGCGGTGAGGACACGGACCTCGGCGACGACCACGCCCCCGGACGGCGGCTCCCTGCCGTACGGCTCGATGTACCAGGCCAGCAGGCCGAGCACCGCCACGCCCCACACCGCCCCGAACCACCAGCGCCCCAGCAGGGCGAGGGCCAGGCCGAGACCGGTCGGGACGAGCAGCCACGGCAGGAAGGCGAGCAACTGCGGCACGGGCGTGATGCCGTCGGTGTCGGCGGCCCGGCAGCCGACGACCACGCTCACCGCCGCGAACAGCAGCCCCGCGCACCAGGACTTGACGTGTCTGCCGCGCCCGTACGTCTCCTGCGCCTCGTGCGTCTCCTGCCGGGGTGCCGTCACGGGGCCGAAGCCTACGAGGCGGCGTCCGGGCCGGGCCAGGAGCCGGACGTGCCAGGGGCCGGTCGGTGTCGGGGGCCGGTTCGGTCAGGCGCGCACGCGCGGTGGTCGCGGGGCCTGGGGCGGGGTGGGGTCGTCGGTGGCGGCGGCATCCGCCGGGAGTTCCGCCCCGGGCGTCGCCGGCTCCGCCCGCTTGCGCCGCCCCAGGCCGAGCGGCAGGCGCAGCGGCGGCCGCGAGCCGGGGCGCGCGCGCCCGCGGGCCGCACGACGGCGGGACAGCCAGGTCAGGGCGGCCACCGTCAGCCCCAGTGCCACCAGCAGCCACGAGGTGGTGCGCAGGGTGGCCGTGAGGGCGTCGTAGACGGCGCCCGCGGCCGGCTGGGAGACCTCGTCGGGCAGGTCGGCCAGGGTCAGGCTGCGGCCCACGGCCAGGGCGAGCGCGAGCAGCGCGCCGCCGAGGGCGGTGCCGAGCGCGGTCGCGGTGAGCGCGCGGCGGCGGTGGACGGCCAGCGCGATGCCGGCGACGGCGAACGCGACGGCCGAGACGGGGAGCCAGAAGCCGGCGACTTCGAGCACGTTGTACCCCTTCCGCAGGCGGCCCACCTGCTGGGCCGGGAGCAGGGCGACCTCGGTGTGTTCGACCGGGATGCGGGTGGCGAGCGGGACGTGGTCCTCGGCCAGCCGGGCCTTGACCTGGGCGGTGACGGGCGCGAGATCGACGATGACCGGCCGGTCGTGGGCGTCGCGCTCGTCGCGCAGCGCGCGCAGGAGGGCGTCGTGGGCGACCCGGTTGCCCTCGTCCCACGCGGTGCGGAAGGCGGCGGTCTGGGTGAAGGAGCGGACCGCGTCGTGCACGAACGGGGCGACGGTGCCGCGCAGCACGCGCGCGTCCATCTGGTGCCCGATCTCCTGGGTGATGCCGTCCCCGACGGTCTGCGCGATCGCGTCCCGTACGTCCGGGTCGGCCGCGAGGGGCGCCATGGTGGTGACGTAGCGGCCGGTGTCCGCGAGGCCGTACGCCGCCCACGCCGCCAGCGCGCCGAAAGGCACGAGCAGGCACGAGAGGGTGATCAGCACGGCCGCCAGGCCGCTGCGCAGGCGTCGGGACACCCTCCCAGAGAAGGCCGCCGAGGGCGGTCGCGCGAGCGGGGAGGTGCGAACGGGTGACCGCGAAGGGTGACGCCCGGCGCGGACGGCGCAACGGGCCGACGGGCGGCGGGGAAGGACGGGGACGGGTGGTCACGGGGCCGCCGCGGGTCCGGCTCGCGCCGGAGGCCCGCGGCGGGGGACCCCGGCCGTGCGGGCGGGCGCGCGTCAGTCCACGCGGCGGCCGCGCGCGTCCTCGTGGGTGTACTCCCAGTAGAAGACGATCAGGCCGACGGCCAGGGCGAAGGCCAGGGACACGACGAAGACCTGGAGGGCGGACGCGCCGGGCGACTGGCCCATGAGGAAGCCGAGGGCCGCGCCGGAGACCAGCCCCCACAGCGCGGCGTGCGGTTCGCGCGCCAGGCGCGGCGCCACGGTGAGCATCGCCCCGACGACGAGCGTGAACACGATCGTCGTCACGAAGCCGTACGCCACGTTCCCCCCCGTGATCGGCCCGCCGTGGCGCCGGTTGGCGGCGACCCAGTAGCCGTAGACGAGGCCGATGCCCAGGGGGACCGCCCAGCGGCCGACGAGGTGCGCCCGGTCGCTGAAGAAGTCGAGGGACCTGCGCGGCGGCCAGCTGCGGCGGTCGTTCGCGGTGCGGCCGGACACGGGTGCCGAGTGAGCCATGGCAACGTTCCTCTCTCTCGCCGCCCCCGCCTACCAGGGCACACCGCGCGCGGTGCCCTGGCAAGTCGGCGGGCGGGGGCCAGGCCCGGTCGCGCTTCGACGGCCGCGTTCCCGGTCCGGCACCCGCCCCGGCGGTCACAGCGGTTACGGTGCTGACGTACGCGACCGACGGCCATCACCGACGCGGGGGGACCATGCCAGGAACCGTGCTGCTGCTCGCGGCCTCGCCCGTGGGCAAGGGGCGTCTGGTGGACGCCGCTTCCGTGCTCCCGGTGCTGGCCGCCGTCGAGCCGTCCGTGCTGTCGGGCACGCCGACCGCGACCGTCGTCGAACTCGCCGACCCGCTGGAGCCGCAGGCCGTCCTCACCCGGCTGCGGGCCGCCGCGGCGGCGCCCGGTCCGCTGACCGTGTTCGTCACCGGTCAGCTCCAGCTCGACCGTCGGCAGCGCCTGCCGCACCTCGCGCTCGCCCGCACCACCCCGGCGACGGTCCGCTACACGGCCCTGCCCTGGCACTGGCTGCGCGAGGAACTGCGGCTGCGCGCGGACGGCACGACGACGCTGGTGGCGGATCTGCGCGCGGACGCGGAGAGCTGGCAGCAGGTGTGCGAACGGCCGCTGGACGCGGGGCCGAACGTGGCGCTGTACGGGCGCGTGGCGCCGCCGCCGGTCCGGCGCAGGGTGGCCGCGCCGGCCTACATGAGGGCGGTGGCCACGATCCTGCGCAGCGGGCACCGGCCGCCGCCGGACGAGCTCCACGAGCAGGCCCTGTCCCGTCTGGCCGGCGAGGAGGGCGAGGAGTCCGGCCCGGGCCTGCTCCTCTCGGCCCACCACCGGCCGATACCGGCGGGGCAGGGGTACGGCACGGGCTACGGGCCGGGCGGCACGGCGGGCCACCCGCAGACGGCGGAGCAGGGGCAGACGCCGGGACAGATGCCGGTACCGGTACCGACGCAGGGGCCGGTGGCGGGCTCGGTGCGGGGCGCGGACACGGCGTCCGGTGACGGTCCGGTGCGGAAGGCGGCGACCGCCCACCCACCGGTACCGGGTCAGGCACCGGTACCGGGTCAGGCACCGGTACCGGGTGAGGGCCCGGTACCGGGCCAGGCGTCGGTGCCAGGGCGGCCCCCGGTGCCGGAACCGGCGCCGAGCGCGGCCGCCGGAGTCCTCCGGGCGACCGAGCCGGCCGCGAGCGCGCCGGGCGGTGGGAGGCCGTCGGTGACCGGCGCGACGAGCGCGCCGGACGTGCGGCGTGCCGCGGAAGCCGAGGCGGCGAGTGCGCCCGGCGGGGGGCAGCCGGTCGCCGGGGCCGTCGGCGGGAGCCCCGGCACCGCCCTCGTCGCGCAGCGGCTTCCCGACGGTGATCCGCACGCCGTGATCGCCGCCCTCGTGGAGGCGGGGCGGCACGGGGACGCCGACGCGTTCGCCGAGCGCTGGGAGCAGGCCGCCGTACGGGCGTACGGCGCGGCCTCCGAGGACGCGCTGCACTGGGCAGAGGTCCGCGCCGACCTGGCGATGTTCGCGGGCGACGCGGCCCGCAGCTGCCGGGGCTGGCTGACCGTCGCCGCCGCGCGGCTCGCCCTGGGCCAGGCGGTGAACGCACCGGCGGTCGAGGCCGCCGTGGACCGCGCGCACCACCAGTGGGGCAGGCTCCGCGACCCGGCGAGCGCGCGCGAACTCGGCGTAGTGCTCGCGGAGTTGCGCGGCCGGGTGCCGGGCAGGCAGCGCGGCGCGCTGGACCACGTACGGCGGCAGCTGCGGCAGCTCCAGACGCAGGGCTGAGAGGACGCGGCCCCTCGACGGGGCACTGCGGCCAACGGTTCCCCACGGCGACCCGCTGGAGCGGTTCCGGGACGCCGTGGACCGCATGGCCGCCTGAGACCGCCGGGCCCCGCCGGACCCCGGCCCTCATCGCGTCCGGCGCGGGCGTCCCCCGGTCGTCCGCCGCCTCACGCCTGCGCGCGGGCCTTCTGGCGGGCCTCGGTCAGCCGCTGCACGCCGAGCTTGACCGCGCGGGTGGTGGTGTCGGGCGGCAGCGCGCCGAGCGCCCCGTCGGTCAGGACGATGGCGTCGTCGCCGACGCGCACCGCGACGACGTCCAGGGTGAGCGCGGTGGCGTCCCCGTCGTCCGACTCGCCGGTGAAGGTGACCCGCAGGCCCTGCCGGGCGTCCCCGACCTCCGGCAGCGCCAGCTCGCTCACCTGCACGTCCTGGGTGCCGGCCGCGGTCGTCTCGGTCGTGAACCGCGCGCAGCTGCGCGGCAGCGTGCGCAGCCAGGACAGGGAGCGGTCCACGTCCGCCGCGCGCAGCGACAGCACCTGGTAGCGCAGCTGGGCCTGGTCGTCGGGGTCGTCGTACGCGGCCACCGCGCGCGTCCCGGTGGGGGTGCCGAGCGGTTCGTCGGCGTAGAGGGAGTCCATCAGGCGGGCGCAGCCCGCCGTGTCGGTGTGCCCCTTGAGCACCCCGTCCCGCCAGGTCGCGGCCCCCTCGGTGGGTTCCCAGGGCGCCCCGAGGTCGGTCTCGGTGAGCAGCGCGGCCTGCGCCTGCGCGGCGGTGAGCATGGCGGCGCCGGTGGGCGAGGCGGGCGCGGCCGGGCGGCTGGCCTGCGCCTCGGTGGCGGACGCGGCGTCCGGGGCGCCGCCGGACGAGCAGGCGGACGCGGTCAGCAGGGCGGCCGCGCACAGGACGGCGGCGGGCAGGACACGGGCGGCGGCGGCCGGGGGACGGGGCATGGGCGGTTGCCTCCAGACGGACGGTGAGCGTGGTGCGTACGACCGGGACCGCGCCCCCCTGAGGGGACGGTGACCCGGACCGCGCGCCGCCGCACGGGCGGAACGGTCCGGTCCGCTCACCCGGGGACGGGGACGGCGCGGACTGCTCGTCCCTCCCACGGCACCACCAGGCCGCCGCTCCCACCAGCGCGCAGGTCCGTCCGGGTGAGCCATGCGCTGCGGACGCGGACGCTCCAGGGTCTCCCGCTCGGATCAGGGCGGATCGGGGAGCGGGGTCCGGTGAGGGGGCGCCTCCCACGCCGTTCAGGCAGTGGGGGAGCCTCGCAGGGCGGAGGAGGGCGCCACGGCGGAGCCGTGGCAACCGGCGACAACGCCGCGAGGGGCGGTGCCAGGGCCCGCGAGCCCGGCAGGATCCAGACGAGAGGCTCTAGGGTCGGTAGGACGGAACGTTGCGAGGAGCCCTGCTGTGACCGGCCTGCCCACCCCCGTGATCATCGACTGCGACACCGGCGTCGACGACGCCCTCGCCCTGCTGTTCGCCGTCCGCCATCCCGGCCTGGACCTGCGCGCGGTCACGTGTGTGGCCGGGAACACGGACGTGGACCAGGTCGTACGCAACACGCTCACCGTCCTGGAGCAGGCGGGCTCGCCCCCGCTCCCGGTCGCGCGGGGCGCCGAGCGGCCGCTGATCGAGCCCCTGCGCACCGCCCACCACGTGCACGGCCACGACGGCATGGGCGACCTCGGGCTGCCCGCGCCGCGCCGCGGGGCCGCAGACGTGGACGCGGTGACGCTGCTGCGCCGCGAGATCCTGGCCTCGCCCCGCCCGGTCACCCTGATCCCCACCGCGCCCCTGACCAACATCGCCCTGCTGCTGCGCACCCACCCGGAGGTGACGCGCAACATCGATCGGATCGTGTTCATGGGCGGCGCGGTGGGCGCCGGGAACGCCACGGCGGTCGCCGAGTTCAACGTGTGGCACGACCCGGAGGCGGCGGCGATCCTGCTCACCGCCGGGGTGCCGATCACGATGTACGGGCTGGACGTGTTCCAGCGGGTGATCGTCCCGGCGGAGGACGTTCGGCGGCTGTGGGCGAGCGGCGAGCCGGGCGCGGTCCTGGCCGGCCGGCTGCTGGCCCACCGCGACCCGGTGACCAGTGAGGAGGATCCGGCCGGCGGCCTCGGGGACGCGGGCGCGGTCTGCGCGGTCGCCGACCCGGCGGGGCTGACCACCCGGCGGCTGCCGGTCGAGGTGAACCTCGCCCCCGGCCCGGCGCGCGGCCAGACGGTGGTGGACCGCCGCCCGCGCCCCGGCGAGGCGGAACTGCACGGCGAGGCCCGCGAACAGCCCCTGGTGGACGTGGCGCTGGACATCGACGTGGAACGGTACGTGAAGCTGTACCTGGCCACGGTCGAGGGCTGACGACGTCCGTCGCCGCCGCGCGGTCGCGCGGCTCAAGGCGTCCGCCACCGCTGTGACGCCGCGCGGCTGACGGTCGTCGCCCCGGCGTCGTCGCACGGCTGACGGCGTCCGCCTCCGCGGCGTCGTCCTGCGGCCGGGGCTTTACCGCGGGCGCAGGCTCCCGCGCCCGCGCCCGTACGGCCCTTCGGCATACGCCCCCGCGCTCCGGGACCCTCCGGATTACGCCCCTCGGTCCCCCTCCGGCGTGGTTCACGGCTCCGGGGAACTGGACAGGGTTCTCTGTGTTGCCCCGGCATTGCTCCCGCATTGCCCCGACATCACCCTGTGTCCACGTCATCCCCGCCACATCGAAGAGGAGACCGCGTGACCGACCGCACCGCCGCGCACGACTCCCCGCCCGACCTGTCGTCCCCGGACCCCGACTGGTGGCGTCAGGCCGTCGTCTACCAGGTGTATCCGCGCAGTTTCGCCGACGCCGACGGGGACGGGCTCGGGGACGTCCGGGGCGTCACCCGGCGCCTGGCCCATCTCGCCGGGCTCGGTGTGGACGCCGTGTGGCTCAGCCCGTTCTACCCCTCCGAGCTGGCCGACGGCGGCTACGACGTGGCCGACCACCGCGACGTGGACCCGCGCCTCGGCACGCTGGACGACTTCGACGCGATGGTCGCCGAGGCGCACCGCCTCGGGCTGAAGGTGATCGTCGACATCGTCCCCAACCACAGCTCCCACCGGCACCGCTGGTTCCAGGAGGCGCTGGACGCCGGCCCCGGCTCCGCCGCCCGCGCCCGGTACGTGTTCCGCGACGGCCGGGGCGCGCACGGCGAACTCCCGCCCACCGACTGGCGGTCCGTGTTCGGCGGCAGCGCCTGGACCCGGGTGCCGGACGGCCAGTGGTACCTGCACCTGTTCGCGCCCGAGCAGCCCGACTTCGACTGGCGCGACGAGGAGGTCCGCGCCGACTTCCGCACCACCCTCAGGTTCTGGTCCGACCGGGGCGTGGACGGCTTCCGCGTCGATGTCGCCCACGCCCTGGTCAAGGACCTGGACGAGCCGCTGCGCGACGTCGGGGACATCGGCGTCACCGGCGAGGACGCGCTGCCGCACCTGCCGCCGGGCAGCCACCCGTACTGGGACCGGGACGACGTGCACGAGATCTACCGCGACTGGCGCAAGATCTTCGACGCCTACTCCCCGCCCCGCACGGCGGTCGCCGAGGCCTGGGTGCCCGACGCGCGGCGCGCGCTGTACGCCCGGCCGGACGAGCTGGGCCAGGCCTTCAACTTCGAGTACCTCCAGGCCGGCTGGGACGCGGCCGAGCTGCGCCGGACCATCGCCGCCTCGCTGGCCACCGCCCGCGCCGCCGGGGCCTCGGCCACCTGGGTGCTGTCCAACCACGACGTGATCCGGCACGCCTCCCGGCTGATGCTGCCGCCCGGCACGGACGGCGACGCCTGGCTGCTGTCCGGCGGCCGGGCCCCGGCGGTCGACACGGCGGCGGGGCTGCGCCGCGCCCGCGCGGCCACGCTGCTGATGCTGGCCCTGCCCGGCTCGGCCTACCTCTACCAGGGCGAGGAACTGGGCCTGCCCGAGGTCGCCGACCTGCCCGTCGAGGTCCTGCAGGACCCGATCTGGGAGCAGACCGGCCACGTCCGCAAGGGCCGGGACGGCTGCCGGGTGCCGCTGCCGTGGACGACGACCGGACCGTCGTACGGCTTCGGGCCGGGCGGGTCCTGGCTGCCGCAGCCGGCCGGCTTCGGGGCGTACTCCGTGCAGGCGCAGGAAGGGGCCGAGGGCTCGACGCTGGAGCTGTACCGCACCGCCCTCAGGCTGCGCCGCAAACTGCTCGCGGGCGAGGAGCTGACCTGGGCGGAGGACACCCCGGACGGGGTGCTCGCGTTCACCCGGTCCGAGGGCTGGCGGTGCGTCACCAACCTGTCGGACGCGGAGGTTCCACTGCCGCCGGGCGAGGTGCTGCTGAGCAGCGCGCCGCTGGCGGACGCCCGCCGGCTGGAGCCGGACACCACGGTGTGGCTGGCGTGACGCTCCCCCGCCTGCGGTGGCCGCCCGCCGTCGTGGCCCCGTCCCTCACCGCACCGTCGGGCTGGGGGCCGGGGTCGCGCCCGGGCGGTCGCCGAGGTCCAGCGGGGTGGAGGTGGCGTTCGGCGGCGGCGTGAGCACCAGCTCGGGCTGGCCGCCGGGGGGCGGCGGCGGGGTGAGGTCGGAGGCGGGCAGCTTCGGCGGGGTCGTCTGCTGGAACAGCACCTGGTCGTAGTCGACCAGGCCGGTCTCCTCCATCACCGTGATGTGGTCCAGGACGGTGGCGTTGGCCTGGTTGGCGAGCGCCCGCACCAGGCTGTTCTCGGTGGTGGAGCGGATCTTCGCGATGGTGTTGAAGATCGAGCCGTGCGTCACGCGCAGGATGTTGGCCATGTCGCTGTCGAACTTCTTGCCGGTGTCGGCGCTGAGCGTGTCCACGAAGCCCTGCTGCTGGGGGCTGGCGATGTTGGGCAGCGTGATGTTCAGCATGGGCGCGATCTTGCGGCAGCTGGCGTCCAGCGCCGCGTGCCCGTCGATCAGGTGCCGGCCGGCGGTGACGACCGCCTTGGTGGTGCCCTTCTTCACGGCCATCTGGCCGACCGGGTACTCCCACAGGCCGGCCGCGCGCACCTTGACCACGAAGTCCCGGTCCGCCTCCGTCAGCGGCCCCCACTGGGTCTGGGCGATGATCCGGGACGGGCTGCTGGAGACGGTCTGCAACCCCAGCATGCCCGGATAGGCGAGCGCGGCGAGGGTCAGCCCCAGAGCTCCGGTCACGAAGAGAGTTCCCGTCGCGTTCCGCGAAAAGCGCACCGTGCCTCCTGCCCGGCCGTGGTACCCGCCTGAGCGCGGCGGGTTCGGACGTACCGGAGTACGGGCGGGGAAACCGCCGGAACCTCTAGGGAAGGTAAAATCTCCGCTCTGCCGAAACCGGGCCGGACCACCCGGTTCGGACCCGCGCCGCCGGGCCGGCTTGCCTGCGCATTGCGGGCGTTGGGGCAATGTTGACCGCCGGGTGGAGAATGTTGACCGGCGCGTGGGACAGGCGAGGGGAGCGTCCGCCCTACATTCGGCCGCATGCCCCCACAGCCCCCCGGCCGCTCCGGCGCGCCCACCGAGCTGCCCGTCCTGCCCTACCGCAAGCCCACCAAGGGCCGTGACTACTGGGTGATCGACGACGTCCTGCCGGACGCGGCGGCCGTCCGGGAGCGGGTGCTGAGCAGGGACGACTGGGTCGAGGGCTATCCGTACACCTCGGAGACCTGGCCCGGTCTGCGCACCATGCCGGGTCTGGAACCGGGCGAACTGGCCCGGGTGGAACGGCTGGTGAAGAAGGCCACCGGGGCGAAGGAGCTGTGGGTGCAGCAGGCGCCCGGCGGCGGCACCCTCAACCACAACTGCGTCCAGGTCGTCGGCGAGGGCGAGAGCGATCCGCGCCCGCACACGGACTCGCGGGCGCTGTGCCGGTACGCGGCCGTCCTCTACCTCAACCCGGCCGCCCCCAAGGACTGCGGCACCAGCTTCTACCGCCAGTCCCTGCCCGGCGGCCGGCTCGGCGGCAACGTCGTCCAGGCCCCGCACACCAACCTGGTGGAGGCGCTGGGCACCCGGTTCGTCGCGCCGGACGCCTTCGAGGAGGACGTACGGGTGCCGCACAAGGCCAACCGGCTGCTGCTCTACCACGCCAACCTGGTGCACAGCGCGACCGGTTACTTCGGCCGGACGCTGGAGGAGAAGCGGATGACGGCCGTCTTCTTCTGGATGGCGTAGGCGTACCGCGCACTTCACCGAGGATCCGTGTACCGCCGCCCCGCGAGGGCCTGACGTCCCGTCCGTGGCCTCCGTGATCGCGGATACTCGACCTGTCGACGCCGCGGGGGGCAACAGGAAGGGAACGCACAGATGACTGACACGACCCGCACCGTGGGAGTCCTCGGCACCGGGATCATGGGCGCCGCGATGGCCCGCAACCTCCTTCGCGCCGGGCACACCGTCCGGGCGTGGAACCGCACCCGGGACAAGGCGGAGCCGCTGGCCGCCGACGGCGCGCAGGTCGTGGACACGGCCGCCGAGGCGGTCCGCGACGCCGATGTGGTCCTCACGATGCTGTACGACGGCCACACGGTGCTGGAGGTCGTGCGCGAGGCCGCCCCGGCGGCGCGCGCGGGCGCGGCGTGGGTCCAGTCGACCACGGCCGGCCTGGACACGGTCCCCCGACTCGCCGCCCTCGCCGCCGAACACGGCCTGCTCTTCTACGACGCCCCGGTCCTCGGCACCAGGCAGCCCGCCGAGGCGGGGCAGTTGACCGTGCTGGCCGCCGGGCCGGAGGCGGGCCGGGACGCGGTGGTCCCGGTGTTCGACGCGGTCGGCGCCCGTACGGTGTGGACCGGTGAGGACGGGGCGGCGGCGACGTCCACCCGGCTCAAGCTGGTCGCCAACAGCTGGGTCATCGCGGCCACCACCGCCACCGGCGAGGCGCTCGCGCTGGCCAAGGGGCTCGACGTGGACCCGCAGGGCTTCTTCGACCTTATCTCCGGCGGCCCGCTCGACATGGGCTATCTGCACGCCAAGGCCGCGCTCATCCTCGACGGCGCACTGGAGCCGCCGAGCTTCGCCGTGACCACCGCCGAGAAGGACGCCCGGCTGATCGTGGCGGCCGGCGAGCAGTGCGGCGTACGCCTCGACGTGGCCGCCGCGAGCGCCGAACGCTTCGCCCGCGCCGCCGCGCAGGGACATGGCGGACAGGACATGGCGGCGGCGTACTTCGCCAGCTTCGACGAGAAGGGCTGACCGGGGAGCCGGCTGCGGGGACCCTCCTGAAGTGCCGTTCCGCGGACGGCGGTTCATCCACCCGAAGGATGCGGCGCCCGCGCGTGATCGAACAGGATGACGGACATCCCTGTTCGTACACGCCCGTGGGAGGGGAATCCCTTGCGCATCCTCCGGACCGCCAAAACCGCCGTGGTCACCGTCCTGTTACTGACCGCCGCCGTGCCCGCCGCCGTCGCGGACACCACAGCCGCCGCCCCGGCGCCCTCGGCGGCACACGAGTCGGCCGCACCGGACCCGGTGGCGCTGCGCACCGCCCTGCGCGCCGTCACCGACGCCGGCATGTACGGCGTCTACTCCTCCGTCCGCGACGGCGCGCGGACCTGGTCCGGCGCCTCCGGCGTCGCCGACGTGACCACCGGCCGTCCGGTGCGTGCGGACATGCGGCAGCGGGTGGGCAGCATCAGCAAGACGTTCACCGCCGTCGCCGTGCTCCAGCAGGTCGAGCGCGGCACGATCCGGCTGGACGACCCGGTCGACCGCTATCTGCCGGGCCTGATCCCCGGCGAGCGCGGCCACAGGATCACCGTCCGGATGCTGCTGAACCACACCAGCGGCATCGCGGACTACGTCGTCGGCGCGTTCCCGTCGCTCGCCCAGGGCTCGACGGCCAGCCTGGACGAGGAGCGCTTCCGCTCCGTCCGCCCCGAGGAACTCGTCCGCATCGGCCTCGCCGCGCCCGCCACCGGCGAGCCCGGCGCACAGCCCGGCCACTACGCCAACACCAACTACGTCATCGCCGGGCTGATCCTGCGCAAGGTCACCGGCCAGGACCCGCGGACGTACATCACCCGGCACGTCATCGACCGGGCCGGGCTGCGCCGCACCTCCTACCCGCGCACCCCGTACATCCAGGGCCCGCACCCGCGGATGTACGAGAACTTCTACGGCCTGATCGACCCGCCCCGCGACTACAGCGTCTACGACATGTCGTGGGCCTACACGGCGGGCGCGGTCGTCTCCACCGCCGACGACCTGAACCGCTTCTACCGCGCGCTGCTGACCGGACGCCTGGTGAGCAAGGCGTCGCTGACGCAGATGCAGCGCACGGTACAGGTGAACGGCATGGACTACGGCCTCGGCATCTACGCCGTCGACATCCCCGGCTGCGGCCGGTTCTGGGGCCACGACGGCGCGGTGTTCGGCGCCGGCACGATCGCCCTGTCCAGCCCGGACGGCGAGCGGCAGGTGGCCGCGGGCTGGAACCTCATGAAGTACGAGCGCCTGACCGCCGACGGCACGGGCTTCGAGCCGAGCCCGATCGACGACGCGCTCAACGGGTACATCGGCGCGGCGCTGTGCTCACCGTCGCCGTCCTCGCCCGCGCCCACGGCGCCGTCCCTGACCGGGACGCCCGCGCCGAAGGTGCTGCCGGGCATCGACACGGCCACGGCGGCCCGGACGAGCGTCCTGCGCTGACCCGTCGGGGCGGGGCGCCCCTTCCGGGGGTGAGGCGGCGCCTTGGCCCCCGGGACGGGGTCGGGCTCCCCTGGGAGTGCGGCCGGGGCGTCCTCCCCGGGAGAGCGGCCTGTCCTCCGGGGGGCGGTGCGGCCGGGTCGTCTCCCCTGGGAGGGCGGCCCGCCTCCCGGGGAGGGTGGGGGAGCGGGCTGCGCCGGGGGATGTGCGGGCGCGCCGCCCAGGGGAGCCGGATCGTCCCACGGGCGGTGTCCGGGCGGATGTCCCGCGCCGCCCTGCCCTGTCCCGCGCCTGTCCCGCGCCGCGCCGCCCCGTCCCGTGCCGCCCCGCGTCCTCCGGGAGGCCCGGTGGGGTGAGGGGAGAGCAGGGGCGGTCCGGGGCGACGACGACCGCTGCGTCGTCGTCCTCGCCGCGGTGGACACGGGCCGCGACGCCGGCCCCGGCTGCCGACGCCTCGCGGGCGCGTCGGCCGGCGTGCCGCGTCAGCGCCTGAGGCTCGACCGCCGGGCAGTCCTCGCCTCCCGGGCGGCGCTCGCCTCCCGGGTGGCCCTCGTCCCGCCCGGTTCCTCGGCCCGGTCCGGTGTGCCGACCTGGCCTGGTCCTTCGATCCGAGCCGGTTCCCCGGTTCGGCCCGCGCCTTCGGTCCGGCCCGGTCCCCTGGCCGGCCTCGCCCCCTCGACCCGCGCCGGTTCCTCGACGCGGCCCGTTCCGTCGAGTCGACCGGGTCCCTCGGTTCGGCTCGGTCCTCTGACCTGGCCCGGTCCTCTGACCTGGCCGGCTCCTCCGGCCTGGTCCGGCCCCTGCCCACGCGCCGCTCCCTCGCCCCGCGCGGGCCCCTGGCCCCGCACCGGAGCCCCGGTCCGCGCCGGCCGTCCGGCCCGGACCGGCCGTCCGGTGCTCGTGCAGGTGCGGTCCGGCCGTTCGGCGCCGATCGCGTTCGGCTGCCCCGCGCGTGCCACCGGCCGGTCCGTGGTCGCGGCCGACGGGACCGTGCGGTCGTGCCGCGCCGCCTCTCCGGGAGCGGCGGCGGGCGAGGCGGGAACGCGTACGTCCTCGCGGCCGAGCACCAGCACGGTGCGTGCCGGCGCGGTCGGTGGGCCCTCGGTCCCCGCCTCGGGGGCCGCCACCTCGGCCTTCCCTCCGGAGGCCGCGTCGGCGGCCACCCCGGCCTCCCCTCCGGAGGCCGCCGCCCCGGAGGCCGCGTCGGCGGGCGAGCCGGGGGTGTGGCGGGGCCGCCGTCGCAGCAGGCGCCAGGCGCGTTCGTCGATCAGGGCGAGGATCAGCGCCGTGGCGATGGCGATCAGGTGCTCGCGCCCGGCCAGGTTGGGCTTCAGCACGGACTCGACGACCATCGAGCCGCCGGTGAGGAAGAAGACGACGGGCGCGCGCCGGACGACGGAGAGATAGGTGAACAGACCCACCACCGCCGCGGACGGACCGGTGTCGAGGACGTGGCCGACCTCCGACGGCAGCCCGAGGCCCCACCACCCCGGACCCATCGCGAGCATCACCCGCACCGTGAGGGTGCCGGCCAGCGTCGTGGCGTAGGAGATGAACAGGGTGCGGCCCCGGCCCAGGGTCAGTTCGGCCAGCGCGAACGCCAGGAACAGCTGGGTGATGCCCGCCCACACCGGCAGGTCCAGGGCCGGGACGTAGAGCGAGACCGGCGTGCGCAGCAGGGCCTGCCACAGGGGCAGGTCGGCCTGGACGCCGCCGACGAGCCGTACGACGGTCTCGCCGCGCGGATGCTGCGCGATCGCGTGGAAGAAGATCACCCCGAAGGCGGCCACGAAGGCGAGCAGCAGCCCGGCGGGGCCGCGCCGCATCAGCCGCCGCACCGGATCGGCCACGATGGCGTTCCACTCGCCGCGCAGGGTGCGCAGGACGAACCGCGCGAACCGGGTCACCGTCTCACGTCCACGCCGTTCCCCTTCCGGTGCTCCCGGTCCCACGCCGTCTCCCTGGCCGATCCTTCCGCTTCCGTTCCCTGCGCCGCCGCCGTGCCACCGTCCGGCTCCCCGGAGCAGTTCCCCGCCCACCGTGCGCACAACCGTATGGACCGCGAGGCCGCCCCGCGCGTTGCCTCGCGCGGGGCGATGTTCGTCTCAGTGCCCGGACACCCGTGCGCGGCCCGCCCGCTCGCGCGAGTCGGCCACCGCGTCCCCGCCGGCGCCCGTGAGTCGTCCGTCCCGTCCGCGTCGGCGCAGGCAGCGCCGAAGTCCCGCCCCGCGTCGTGCGCGCCGCAGACGGTCGAGTTCGACGGCGATCGGGGAGGCGGTGAAGACCGACGAGTACGTGCCGACCGTCAGGCCGATGAGGAGGGCGAGGGCGAAGTCGGTCAGGGAGTCGCCGCCGAGGACGGCCAGGGAGGCGAGGATGAGGACCGCGCCCATCCCGGTGTTCACCGTGCGCGGCAGGGTCTGGAGGATCGCGCGGTCGGTGACGTCGGCCAGCGGCGCCGTGCGGTCCCGCCGCGCCAGCTCCCGGACGCGGTCGAAGACGACGACCGAGTCGTTGACCGAGTAGCCGATCACCGTCAGCAGCGCGGCCAGGAACACCCCGTCCACCGGTTTGCCCAGCCACGCGAACACGCCGACGAGGACCACCGCGTCGTGCGCGAGCGCGGCGACCGCCGCCGTCCCGAACAGCCAGCGGAACCGCGCCGCGAGATACAGCAGCTGCGCCCCGAGCGCCACGCCGAGCGAGATCAGCGCGCCCCGGCGCAGCTCCTCGCCGAGGCTCGGTCCGATGAGCTCGTCGCGGACCTTCTCCGCGCCGCCGCCGAGCGCGTCCACGGTCCGGGTGACCGCGTCGGCCCGGGCGTCGGTCAGCTCCCCGGTGCGCACGGTCAGGCCCGTGTCCCCGGTGGTCTGCACGACGGCGCCCGGAAAGCCCGCGTCGGAGAGCGCCGTACGGGCGCGGTCGGGGTCCACGGCCCGCGCGGTGTCGTACTGGAGCATCCGGCCGCCGGTGAACTCCAGGCCGAGGTCGAGGCCGCGCACCGCGATGCCCGAGCCGGCGAGCAGCAGGGCGACGGCGGAGGCGGCCAGCCAGCGGCGCGGCCGGCGCATCGGGCGCAGCTCGCGGCGGGCCAGCGCGGCGCGCACCCGGCCGGCGGTGGCCAGCCCGGTGAGGCCGGGCCGCCGGTGCACCGGCGCGCGCGAGACGGCGAAGTCGGCGAGGACACGGGTGACGACCAGCGCGCTGATCACGGACGCGATGACGCCGATGCCCAGGGTCACGCCGAAGCCGCGCACCGGGCCGGAGGCCAGGAAGAACAGCAGCCCGGCCGCGATGAGCGTGGTGACGTTGGAGTCGGCGATGGCGCTGAAGGCGTGACGGAACCCGGCGGTCAGCGCCGAGCGGCCGGTCGGCCGCACCCGCGCGGCGTACTCCTCCCGCGCCCGCTCGAACACCAGGACGTTCGCGTCCACGGCCATGCCGATCGCCAGCACGAACCCGGCCAGCCCCGGCAGTGTCAGCGTGGCGCCGAGGGCGGCCAGGGCGGCGTAGGAGATCAGGCCGTAGGCGAGCAGCGCCACCGCGGCGAGGGCGCCCATCAACCGGTAGACCACGATGATGAACAGCGCGGTCAGGGCGGTGCCGATCGCGGCGGCCCAGGCGCCGGCGGTGATGGCGCGGGCGCCCAGCGTCGGGCCCACGGTGTGCTGCTCGACCGTCTCGACCGGTACGGGCAGCGCGCCGCCGTTGACCAGCAGCGCCAGCTCGCGGGCCTCGGCGTCGTCGAAGGAGCCGGTGATCCGGGTGGAGCCGCCCGTGATGCCCGTGCCGCAGGCCACCGACGGATCGACCTGCGGGGCGGAGATGATCCGGCCGTCCAGCACGATGGCGACCCGGCGCGCGGGATCGCCCGCCGGCCGGCACGCCGCCTCACCGGTCAGCTTCGCCCACCGTTCCCGGCCCGCCCGGTCGAAGTCCACGGTGACGTGCCAGCCGGCGCCGGTCTCCGGGTCGAACCGGGCGTCGGCGCCCTTGACGTCCTCGCCGGTCATCGCGGTCGCGGCCAGCCGCAGCCGCTGCCCGGACTCGTCGGGCAGGACCTGCTCGCCGGAACCTTCCGTCTTCGCCGGTGTCTCCTCCCCGGTCCCGGCCGGGCCGAGGATCGGGTGGACGGTGAGCTGCGCGGTGCGGCCGAGCACCTCGGCCGCCTTCTTCGGGTCCTGGACGCCGGGCAGTTCGACGATGATCCGGTGGGCGCCGGAGCGGACGAGGGCCGGTTCGGCGACGCCGAGCGCGTCGACGCGCCCGCGTAGCACCTCCAGCGTGCGGTCGGTGGCCGCGCGGTCGGCCTCGGCGGTCGGGGTGGAACGGGTCTCCAGCACGATCTGGGTGCCGCCGCGCAGATCGAGCCCGAGACGGACCGGAACGGTGGCGGCGATGTACAGGGACACGGCGATGACGGCGAGGGCGAACAGCGCCCTCACACGGGCGGAACGGATCAAGGAGTCCTCCGGCGGCGCACCCGTGCGGAGCCCGGATGCTGGGGGATGGTCGGACGCGTCGGATGCCGGAGGGGGCGGGCGGGGCCCGGTCGCGGTCGGGGACCGGGTGACCCAGCAGGGCGTGCCCGGGCGCGCGGGCCGGTGGGGTGCGCGCGGGCGCGGGCGGGGGTACGGCGGTGGCGTTCGGGGTGGTGGCGAGGTGGCCCGGTGGGGCCGGACGCTCGCCGTGGTGCTCCTGCCGGGTGCCGGCCTGGGCGGTGCAGACGGCGGGGCACTGTTCGTCGGCGTGGGGGGTCGGAGCGGTGCCGGTGCCGGCGGGGCCAGGGGCGGCGGTGTGTGCGCCGGGGGCGGCGCCGACGCTCGTGCCGTTGATGCTGTTGCCGCCGGTCGCCGTGACGGCGGTGAGCAGGGTCAGCAGGACGGCCGTGAGCAGGGTGTACGCCCGCGATGTGCGGGCGGGGGCGTGGGCGGTGCGTGACGCGGGGCGCATGCGCCTCCCCCTCTCACCTGGGTCTCTCGCACGGGTCGTGCTCTCACACGGTCGTGGCGGGCGTACGGACCCGGGGTCCCGGCCGGGGAGTAGCGGCCGGGACCCCGGGTGGTCCGGGGCGCGGGCGGGTCAGGGTTCGACGAGGCCGGCGCGGATGGCGTAACGGGTGAGTTCGAGGCGGTCGCGCAGGCCGAGCTTGTGCAACAGGTTGGCGCGGTGCCGCTGGACGGTCTTGACGCTGATGAAGAGGATCTCGGCGATCTCCTTGGAGGAGTGGCCCTCCGCCACCAGCTTCAGGACCTCCTCCTCGCGCGGGGTGAGGACCTGGTCGGGGGTCTCGTCGCCGTGCCGGACGCGGTCGAGGTAGTTGCGGATCAGCGCGGTGACGGCGCCGGGGTAGAGGAAGGGCTCGTCGCGCATCGCGGCCCGGCAGGCGGCGACCAGGTCCCGGTCGGCGACGGACTTGAGTACGTAGCCGCAGGCCCCGGCCTTGAGCGCCTGGAAGAAGTACTGCTCGTTGTCGTGCATCGTCAGCATCAGGATGCGCAGGTCCGGCTTGAGGGAGGCCAGTTCGCGGGTGGCCTGGAGCCCGGTCAGACGGGGCATCGCGATGTCCAGGACGGCGAGGTCGATCTCGTGGGAGCGGGCCATCCCGATCGCCTCGGCGCCGTCACCGGCCTCGGCGACCACCTCCAGATCCGGTTCCTGGTCGAGGATGAGCCGCACTCCGCGCCGGACGAGGGCGTGGTCGTCGGCGAGCAGGATGCGGATCGGGCGCGGGGCGGAGGCGGAGGCGGGCGCGGAGCCGGACGTGGGCGACGGGGTGGGGTCGGACGTGGACGGCATGGTCACGGCTGCTTCCTGGGCTTGCTGGGGACGGGCGCGGTGAGGCGGACGCGGGTGCCGGGTCCGGCGGCGGGCCCGTTGCCGGCGGGGGCGCCCGCGTCGGCGGTGGTGGTCGCGCCGGGAGGCGGGTCGGCGAGGGGCGCCCCGGGTGACGCGCCCACGGGGGACGCGCCGGGCGCGGCGGCGGACGCGTCCGCCGCCGGAAGGGCCGAGGAGCCGTCAGCCGCGTCCGTGACGTCCAGCGCGGCCCCGACGAGCAGGGCCCGCTCCCGCATCCCCCGGATGCCGGCGCCCTCGCAGGCGGTCTTGATCCCGCGGCCGTCGTCGGTGATCGCCAGCACCACGGCGCCGTCGGCCCGGGTGAGGGCGACCTCGACGCGTTCGGCGTCGGCGTGCCGGGCCGCGTTGGTCAGGCTCTCCTGGGCGACGCGGTAGAGGACCAGCTCCGTCTCCGGGTCCAGGGCGGGCAGCTCGGCGTCGAAGCGGCGTACCACCCGCAGCCCGGTGTGGGTGGCGAAGTCCGAGGTGAGCGAGGTCAGCGCGGCGACGAGGCCGAGGTCGTCCAGGACGCCCGGCCGCAGCCGCCGTACCAGGCGCCGTACCTCGTCCAGGCTCTCCCGGGTGATCTCCTGCGCCTGGTGCAGCTCGTCGCGCAGCGGCGGGTCGGCCGCGTCGGCGGCCCGCTTGAGGGCGAGCAGGACCGCGGTCATGCTCTGCCCCACCTCGTCGTGCAGCTCCTGCGCGATCCGGCGCCGCTCGGCCTCCTGGGCGAGCAGCACGCGGGCGCTGCTGGTGGCGCGCTCCTGCTCCAGGCGGTCGAGCATCGCGTTGAACGTGCGGATCAGGTCGGCGACCTCGCCGCCGCCGTGCGCGGGCAGCCGCTGGCCGGGGCGCAGCAGATCGACGGTGGTCATCAGCCGGGTCAGCCGGTCCAGCGGGGACAGGCCCCAGCGCAGCAGGGCGGCGTTGGCGACGAGCATGACGACCAGGCCGCCGACCAGGATCACCGCCTCGGTCAGCACCACCGGCACGGAGACGGTCACCGGAGCCCACAGCAGCAGCGCGGTGGCCGAGCCGAGCACCACGGCGTTGAGTCCGAAGATCCGCCAGAACAGGGACACCGCGGTTGCGCCTCCTCATACGTGCCGGGCTGTCATGCCTCCACTGTCGGGCATCGCGCACCCGGACGAGTCGCGGCCCCTGTCCGCCTTCGAGCCTGCCCCCCGCCGCGCGCCCGGTCGATGGGCTCCGGCCCCCATTTCACGGGCCACGGGCTACCCATGACCGTACGGAGTGCAGCGTGCGACCCCGCGCAAATGGGGCCTGGACCCGATGGGCTCACGCGGCCGCGGCGGCGAGGGTGGAGACATCGCAGAAGGTGCGCACCTACGGAAGGGACCGCCATGTCGCTCGACGCCGCTCGGACCGACTCCCGCCCCGAGCGTCTGACCGCTCACGAGGCCCGCCGGCGCCTCGAACACGCGCGCGGCACCCGGCTGGTCCAGCTGCGGGCGCTGACCGAGACCGGGCAGAGCGCGGACGACCATCTGATGTCGGCGCAGAAGGACGCGATCGAGCGGGTGCTCAAGGAGATCGACGCGGCGTTCGCCCGGATCGAGGACGGCACGTACGGGGTCTGCCTGGGCTGCGCCAAGCCGGTCCCGGCCGAGCGGCTGGAGATCCTGCCGTACACGGGCCACTGCGTGGCCTGCATGCGCCGTACGCCCTGACGGCCGCCCCCGACCGCCCCACGCCCTGCCCACGTCTTGCGCCTCCTGTCTCCGCTGCCCTGCCCGAGGGGTGAAACGGTGAACCACCAGACCATCGGCGACCGCGCCACGGACCCGACGACGGACCACACCACGCACCGCACGACGGACCGCGCGCCGCACCAGGCCCCGCACCGTGCGGCGCACCTGACGCCCGAGGACCTCGCCGCACTGCGCGAGAACCTGCACGAGCAGCGTCTGTTCCGCCAGGAGCAGTTGCAGCAGATCGCCGCCGCCGCGACCTCCCGTGCCGACGCCCTGCTCCAGCACCGGGCCGACGGGCAGGTGGAGGTCCGGGTCAAGCTGGCCGCCTCCGCTCGGATGGTCCTCGCCGACGTGGAGGCCGCCCTCGCCCGCCTGGACGACGGCAGCTACGGCGCCTGCCACCTGTGCCGTCGGCCCATCGCGCGCGAACGGCTGGAGATAGTGCCCCAGGCCCGGTACTGCGCCCGCTGCCAGCAGGTGAGGGAGGCCGGCCGGTGACCGTCGCCCCCGGCCCGCGCGCGTCGGCCGTCAGCGCCGTACGGCACCGGCCCTGGCCGCTGTGCCGGCACTGCTGCGGGATCGCCCTCGACATGGGCAGCGCCCGCACCCGCGCGTGGATCGCCGGGCGCGGTCTGGTCCTGGACGTGCCGACGGTGACGTTCCCCGGGGCGGGCGCGGTGTATCCGATCCAGCGCGGCGCGATCATCGACACGCCGGGCACCGCGCGGATGCTGGAGCGGCTGCTCGGCCACCGGCTGCCCCGCTTCACGCGTCCGCTGGTGGTGGTGACCGCTCCGGTGCTGGACGGGGTCGCCTACCGCGCCCGGGCCCGTACGGCGGTGGAGGTGCTGCGCCCGCGCAGTGTGCTGACCGTTCCCGGCGCGCGTGCCGTCGCCCTGGGCGCGGGGGCGGACCCGAGCCGGCCGCTGCTCGTGGTGGACATCGGCGCGCACCTGACCGAGGTGGTGCTGCTGGCGGACGGCGCGGTGGTCGACGCGCGCCGCACCGCGCTCGGCACCAGCGACCTGGACACCGCGTCGGCGGCCGACATCAGCGAGGCGGTGGCCGCGATGGTGACGGCGATGCTGCGGCAGGACCGTACGTCGCTCACCCTGGACGCCCTGCACCGCGGGGTGCTGCTGGCGGGCGGCGGCGCGCTGCGCCCGGAGATCACCTACCGCCTCACCGGCCGTCTGCACGCCCCGCTCAGGGCGGTGCCGGCCCCGCACACCGCGGCCGTACGAGGCGCAGCCACCCTTCTCCACTCGGCCCACACCCACCCGTCCACGGCGCCCCGCACTCCCCGCGACCGCCCCCCGTACTGACCCGAGCTCCGTCCACCACGGCTGCTTCGGCCACCGGCCCGGGCCCGGGCCCGGCGGCGTGGTGGAGGTGTTTTCCGATCCCGCGAACGCGCGCCCGTTCGCGGGACGACGTGGAGCGGCCGTTCCCGATGCTCCCCGGGACAGGTGCCGTCAGTGGGCCGCCAGCAGGGCGGGGAGGTCGCGCATGTCGTGGAAGACCGTGGTGCCCGGGCCCGCCAGGCGCTCCGGCGGGGTGAGGCCGCCGGCGTAGCCGAAGGCGTGCATGCCGGCCGCTCGGGCCGCCTCGACGCCCGGGCGGCTGTCCTCGACCACCACGCAGGCGGCGGGGGCCACCCCCATCCGCGCGGCCGCGTGGAGGAACAGGTCCGGGGCGGGCTTGCCGCGGGCGACCTCCGTGGAGCTGTGGATGCGGCCCGCGAAGCGCTCGTACAGGCCCGTACGGCCCAGGGTGTGCCGCATCTTCTCGTGGCTGCCGCTGGAGGCGACGCAGGTGGCGACGGTGAGGGCGTCCAGTGCCTCGGGCAGACCCTCCACCGGGGCCAGGTCCAGGTCCACGGCCTCGCGGTGCATCCGCTCGAACCGCTCGGACCACAGCGCCGCCGTCCGCTCGCCGAGCCGGGCGGCCACCTGCTCGCGGATGGCCGCGTGCGAGCGGCCGACGAACCGGTCCACGACCTCCGCCTCCGTGAGCGGCCAGCCCAGCTCCGCGCCGAGGGCGACCTGGACGCGCGCGGCGATGCGTTCGCTGTCCACGAGCACACCGTCGCAGTCGAATATGACGAGTTCGATCTCCGGCTTGGTCATCGCGGCAGCATAGGGCTTGCCCGGTCCCGTCCACTGCCGGTCCGCGCGGGGGGAAGCGGCGCGGAGTCAGGCGCGCGGGCGTACCGCGCAGGCCGCCGTCGAGCCGGGCAGGCGGTGGCGGTTGTCCGCGACGAGGCGGTACGCCGCGCGGGCCGCCCAGCGCAGGGGCGGCAGGCTGAGCAGCGCGCCGGCGACGGACCAGGGGGCGCCCGCGCTCAGCAGCGCCTTCGCGACGGCCTGCGCACCGCCGTGCACCTGTCCCGCCGGGGTCACCCACAGGGCCTCGTGCTCGGCCCGCTCCTGGGTCACGCCGTACGCGTCCAGGTCCAGGGACTGCCACGGGAGCGCGTCGCAGCGCGGGCGGACACGGCGTTCGGCGAAGGCCACCGAGGTCGTGCAGAAGCCGCAGTCGCCGTCGTAGATGAGGACCGGTCGGGTACGCATGCCCCCATCCTCCCGCACCCCGCGGGACCCGCCCCTAACCCCCGGCCGCGCCGATGCCCCGGTTCCGCTTCCTTGGTCGTTCACCGGCACCGAGACGCCTGTCGATACTGCCGGAAACCGGCAATGCACGGCTCCCCGCACCCCGGGCATCATGTCGTCCGGGGAGCACTACGGACGGTCTCCGGTGCCGGGCCCCGGCAGATGCCGGGTGTGCCGGCCGGAGGCCGCGCGGGGGAGAGGGGGACCGAAGCCGAAGCCACGGCCTCGCAGGCCGTGGACCGTGGGACGTCGATGAGCACCGTGGGCGACCGCACCGGACCGGCACCCGGATCGCGCCCGGAATCGGGCCGGGACCCGGATCGCGTACCGGGCCCTGAGCCGGGCCGGAGGCCGGATCGGAGCCGGGCCGAGGAGCGGGACCGAGCGGACCCTCGGCCGGGCCGGAGGCCGGATCAGGAACCGGACCGCCACCCCGGTCGTGTACGCCGACGAGCACCCCAGACCGAGGACCGGCGCCGCCCGCGCCGTCGCCCATCTCAGCCTCTGTACCGCAAGGACGTATGCCATGTATGTCTTCGGCGCGCTCGCCGCTGCCTGTCTGATAGTGGTTCTCCTTCTGCTGTTCCTCTTCTCCCGGCTCTACCGCAAGGTCGACCAGGGCAGGGCCCTGATCGTGTCCAAGACGCGCCGGGTCGACGTGTCCTTCACCGGGCAGGTCGTGCTGCCGGTGCTGCACAAGGCCGAGGTCATGGACATCTCGGTGAAGGCGATCGAGATCACCCGCTCCGGGCGCGACGGGCTCATCTGCCGGGACAACATCCGCGCCGACATCCGCATCTCGTTCTTCGTCAAGGTCAACAAGACCGCCGAGGACGTCATCAAGGTCGCCCAGGCCGTCGGCACCGCCCGCGCCAGCGACCAGGCCACCCTCCAGGCGCTGTTCCACGCGAAGTTCTCCGAGGCGCTGAAGACCGTCGGCAAGCAGATGGACTTCACCGACCTCTACACCAAGCGCGAGGAACTGCGTTACCAGATCATCGAGTTGATCGGCGTCGACCTCAACGGCTACCACCTCGAGGACGCGGCGATCGACTACCTGGAGCAGACGCCGCTCACCCAGCTCGACCCGGCCAACGTCCTCGACGCCCAGGGCATCCGCAAGATCACCGAGCTGACGGCGATCGAGCACGTGCGCACCAACGAGGCCCAGCGCACCGAGGAGAAGGAGATCACCCGGCAGAACGTCGACGCGCGCGAGGCCATCCTGGAGCTGGAGCGCCGGCAGGCGGACGCCGAGATCAAGCAGAAGCGGGAGATCGAGACGTCCCGCGCACGCGAGGAGGCCGAGACCGCCCGCGTGGTGGAGGAGGAGCGGCTGCGCGCGCAGAGCGCCTTCCTGCGCACCGAGGAGCAACTCGGCGTGCAGCGCGAGAACCAGGCCCGCGAGGTCGCCGTGGCCGCCAAGAACCGCGAGCGGGTCATCGCGGTGGAGAACGAGCGCATCGAGAAGGACCGGATGCTGGAGGTCATCGCCCGCGAGCGGGAGACCCAGCTGACGAAGATCTCCGCCGACAAGGAGGTCGAGGCGGAGAAGCGGGAGATCGCCGAGGTCGTGCGCGAGCGCGTCGCGGTGGACCGCACGGTCGCCGAGCAGGAGGAGTCCATCAAGAAGCTCCGCGCCGTGGAGGAGGCCGAGCGCGACCGGCAGTCGATCATCATCGCCGCCGAGGCCGAGGCGCAGGAGAAGCTGGTCAAGGACATCAAGGCCGCGGAGGCCGCCGAGCAGTCCGCCCGGCACCGTGCCGCCGAGGAACTCACCCTGGCCGAGGCGCGGCTGAAGACCGCCGACCTCGACGCACGGGCCAAGCTGCGGCTCGCCGAGGCCGTGCAGGCCGAGTCCGCCGCCGAGGGCCTGGCCGCCGTCCAGGTCCGCGACGCCGAGGCCGTGGTCATCGAGAAGACCGGTCGTGCCGAGGCCGAGGCCGCTCAGGCCCGGATGCTGGCGGAGGCCGAGGGCACCGAGGCGCGGTTGCGCGCGGAGGCCGAGGGCGCCCGGGCCAAGGCGATCGCCGAGGCCACCGCGATCGGCGAGAAGCTGAAGGCGGAGGCGGCTGGCCTGACCGAGAAGGCGGCGGCGATGGCCGCGCTGGACGAGGCCTCGCGCGGCCACGAGGAGTACCGCCTGCGGCTCCAGGCCGAGAAGGAGATCCGCCTGGCCGGGCTGGACGTGCAGCGGCAGGTCGCCGAGGCCCAGGCCACCGTCCTGGCGACGGGCCTGGAGAACGCCGACATCGACATCGTCGGCGGCGAGTCGGTCTTCTTCGACCGGCTGGTCTCCGCGATCTCCTTCGGCAAGGGCGTCGACGGCTTCGTGGAGCACTCCGGCACGGCCCAGGCGCTGGCCAAGCCCTACCTGGACGGTTCGGCGCACCTCGCCGACGACCTCGGCCGCATCCTCGGCTCGGTCTCCACGGCCGATGTGCAGAACCTGACGGTCTCCGCACTGCTGATGAAGCTGATGCAGAACGGCGGCGGCAACGCCGGGCAGTTCCAGCAGCTGCTGGACCGTGCGGGCGAACTCGGCCTCGCCGACACCCCGTTGACGTCGATCACCGCCCTCAACGGCGCCGCCCGGGTCTGACGGAAGCCTTGACGGCCTACGGGCCTGACGGCCTACGGGCCTGACGGCCGGGGCCCGGGGTCCCGGGTCCGGTGCGGCTGCCGCCACGGGGGGCGGCAGCCGCACCGGACTCCGGACCGGCGGTCCCCCCCACCTCCTCCCGAAGGGACGCACGATCCATGGCCACCGCGCTTCAGAGGGGTCCGTACGACGCCGTGGACAGCGGCACGTACGAGGTGCTGCGCGACCGGCTCACCGCCCAGGCCGCCGAACTCGCCCGCAGCGCGGAGGCGTTGAACACCCGCCGCGCGGCGGAGTTCGGCGCGGTCCGGCTCGACCTCACCGGAGCCGGCCGGCTGCGCACCGAGCACCCGTCCGTCCCGCGGGACGTCGTCGCCGTCGGCGGGCTGCTGCTGTTCGGGTTCAACGGCGTCCACGCCGGCGCGCGACCGGACGTCCGGGTCGGCGACGTCCTCGCCCTCTACGACCGCGACCAGAACCGGCTGCCCGAGGACGCCGTGCCGGGCCTGCTCGACGACCCCGCCTTCGTGCGGGAGTTCGCGGCCCTGCACCGCTACTACCGGCAGGCCAGGCTGCTGCGCCTGCACCTGCGCGAGGACCGGCTGCTGGCCGTCTTCCGCACCGGCGAGAAGGCCGACGACATCCGCGCGCTGCGCTGGGACCTCACCGCCGACGGCCGCGCCGTCTTCCTCGACGCGCGCGGCGACCGCGACCACGTCCTGCCGCCGGCCCACGACTTCGCCTGGACCGCGACCACCCGTGAGGACCACCGCCTCGGCCGCCACCCGCACGTCTCCGTCCAGGGCGAGGTCCACGTCTCCACCGTCGGCGGGACGCTCACCGTCAAGACGGAGGACGACACCGAGACCGGCGAGGGCGTCCACAGCGAACCGGTGGACGAGCCGCTCCAGGCGCTCGCCGACGCCGACATCGCGCACGCCCGCGTCGGCGCGCTGATCCTGCTCCGCGTCCGCCCCTACAAGGAGGACGCCGACCGCTACCTGGTCTTCAACACGCTCACCCGCACCGTCGTCCGCCTCGACGGCATCGGCCAGGGCTGCCGCCGCCTGCCCGAGGACCAGGGCGTCGTCTTCGCCGGCGGCTACTGCCTGGCGACGGGCGTGTACAAGACGTACGAACTCGACCCCAACGGGCTGGAGTTCGAACGGGAGGTGCGCTCGCCCTACGGCGAGGACGTGCTCTACGCCTTCCACGCGCGCACCGAGGGGCGCGGGCTGCTGCTGTCGTACAACACCATCCGCGAGGAGATCGCCACCCCGCTGGTCTGCCACGGGTGGGCGCTGTTCGAGGACGGGGCGCTGCTGGCGCTGCGCGCGGACCCCGCCGGGGCCGCCGCCGAACCGGCCCGCGTGCACCCGGTCCAGCTGTGGACCTCGCCGTACGCCTCCGACACCCATGCCGCCGCCACCACCGGCACCGGACCCCTCGCCCGCGTCGGCAACGCCGACCTGGTGCGCGGCATCTCCGACTGCCTGTCCATCAGCCGCGCCGTCACCGAGACCACGCCGACCATGGAGGTGTACGAGGCGCTGGCCGCCGCCTGCGTCCGCACCGCCGACACCCACCACTGGCTCGGCGACTGCGAGTTGGGCGACCTGCGCGCCCCGCTGGAGGCCGTACGCGGCACCGCCGAGCAGGTGCTGGCCGAGTTCCGTACCGTGCAGACGCTCACCCGGCAGGCCGCCGACGCCCTGGAGGAGGCCGCCGGACGGCTCGCCGCCGTGGTGCGCCGGCTGCGTGGCGAGGCCCCGCGCGGCGCCGCCGCCTGGGTCGGCGGACTCACCGAACTGCGCGCGGCGCAGGGCCACGTGCTGACCCTGAAGGAGCTGCGGTACGCCGACACCGCCCGCATCGACGACCTCGCCGCCCGGGCCGAGTCCGACCTCGCCGCCTTCGGCAAGCGCGCCGTCGCCCACCTCTCCCGCGAGGACGCCTTCGCCGAGCACCACACCGAGGTCGAGCAGCTCGTCGCCGACGCCGAGGCGATCGAGTCCGTGGCCGCCGCCGCACCGGTCGCCGCCCGCCTGGACGCACTGGCCGGCGCGCTGCGCACCGTCACCGAGGTGGTCGCCGGGCTCGACATCGGCGACGCCACCGTCCGCACCTCCGTGCTGGAGCGGATCGCCGAGGTGCTCGGCGGCGTCAACCGCGCTCGCGCCCTGCTCGGCGCCCGCCGCCGGGAGCTGGCCGACCGGGAGGGGCGGGCGGAGTTCGCCGCCGAGTTCGCGCTGCTCGGGCAGGCCGTCACCGGTGCCCTCGCCGCCGCCGACAGCCCCGAGACGTGCGACGAGCAGCTCTCCGGCGCGCTGGTGCGGCTGGAGAACCTCGAGTCCCGGTTCGCCGAGTTCGACGACTTCCTCGGCGAGCTGGCCGCCAAGCGCGCCGAGGTCCACGACGCCTTCTCCGCCCGCAAGCAGACCCTGCTGGACGCCCGCGCCCGCCGCGCCGAACAGCTCACGGCCGCCGCCGGGCGCATCCTCCAGACCGTCGCCCGGCGCGCGGCCACGCTCGCCGACGCCGACGCGGTCAGCACGTACTTCGCCTCCGACCCGATGGTCGCCAAGGTCCGCCGCACCGCCGACGAACTGCGCGAGCTCGGCGACCCGGTGCGGGCGGAGGAGCTGGACGGCCACCTCAAGGCCGCCCGCCAGGAGGCCGCCCGCGCCCTGCGCGACCGCACCGACCTGTACGCCGACGGCGGCCGCGCCGTCCGCCTGGGCGCCCACCGCTTCGCCGTCACCACCCACCCCCTCGACCTCACCCTCGTCCCGGACGGCGACGGCCTCGCCTTCGCGCTGACCGGCACCGACTACCGCGCCCCGGTCACCGACCCGTCGTTCACGGCGGCGGGCGCGCTGTGGGAGCGGACGCTGCCCTCGGAGTCCCCCGAGGTCTACCGCGCCGAGCACCTGGCGGCCCGCCTGCTGCGCGAGGTGGGGCCAAAGGCCCTGGCGGCGGCGGACGACCTGCCGGACCTGGTCCGCCGGGCCGCGCAGGAGGCCTACGACGAGGGCTACGAGCGGGGCGTCCACGACCACGACGCGACCGTCATCCTGACGGCGCTGCTGCCGCTGTACGAGCGGGCGGGCACGGAACGCCGCGAACCTGCGGCCCGCGCCGCGGCCCACCTCTTCTGGTCCCACGGCGCGACCCCGGCGGCCCGCGCCGCCTGGACCCGCCGGGCCACGTCCCTGTCCCGCGCCCGCGACACCTTCGGCCCGGGCACGGGCAACGCGATCGCCGCCCTGGAGGCCGAGCTGGCGGGGGCGATCGGGGAGTGGACGGTGCGGGCCGGGTTGCTCCCGGCGGCGCCGGAGAGTGCCTGGGCGGCGGTGTCCGGGACGGTTCCGGCGCCCGGCGGTGCGCCGGCCCCCGGCGGTCCCGCTGCCGGCGACCTCGCCGCTGCCGCCGCCGCGTACCTCTTCGAGGAGCTGACCTCCGGTCCCGACGGGTTCGTCGTCAGCGCCGCCGCCCGGACGCTGCTCGACAAGTTCCGCCGTACCGTGGGCGGTTCCGCCTACGACGAGGATCTCGCCGCGCTGGACGACCTCGCGGCGCGCCACCAGCTGGCCGCCGCCTGGCTCACGGCGTACGCGGACGCCACCGGCACCCCGCTGACCCCCGGCGACCTGGCCGAGGCGGTCGCCGTCGAGCTGTGCCCCGACCTGCCCCGCCACGACTCCGACCTCGTCCCGGTCACCGTCGCCGAGGGCCTGCTCGGCGCGCACCCGCGCATCACCGGCCGCGCCCTCCCGCTGCGGATCGACGAGTTCCTGGCCCGCACCCGCCGGTTCGCCGAGCACGAGGCGCCCGCCTTCCGCGCCCACCTCCAGCGGCGCACCGCCCTGGTCGCCGCCGAACGGACCCGGCTGCGCCTGGACGAGCACCGGCCGCGCTCCATGGCGTCCTTCGTGCGCAACCGCCTCGTCGACGAGGTCTACCTGCCGCTCGTCGGCGACAGCCTGGCCCGCCAGATCGGCACCGCCGGCGCGACCAAGCGCACCGACACCGGCGGCCTGCTGCTGCTCCTGTCCCCGCCCGGCTACGGCAAGACGACCCTGATGGAGTACGTCGCCGACCGCCTCGGCCTGATGATGGTGCGGGTCAGCGGCCCGGCCCTCGGCCACGCCGTCACCTCGCTCGACCCGGCCGAGGCCCCGAACGCCACCGCCCGCCAGGAGATCGAGAAGATCAACTTCGCGCTGGCGGCCGGCAACAACACCTTGCTCCACCTGGACGACATCCAGCACACCTCGCCGGAGCTCCTCCAGAAGTTCATCCCGCTGTGCGACGCCACCCGCCGCGTCGACGGCGTCCACGACGGCGCGCCCCGCACCTACGACCTGCGCGGCAAGCGCTTCGCGGTGTGCATGACCGGCAACCCCTACACCGAGTCCGGCGAGCGCTTCCGCGTCCCCGACATGCTCGCCAACCGTGCCGACGTGTGGAACCTCGGCGACGTCCTCACCGGCAAGGAGGACGCGTTCGCGCTGAGCTTCCTCGAGAACGCGCTCACCTCGAACCCGGTGCTCGCGCCGCTGGCCGGCCGCGACCGGGCGGACCTGGAGCTGCTGGTCCGGCTCGCCGAGGGCGACCCGGCGGCCCGCGCCGACCGCCTCACCCACCCCTACGCCCCCGCCGAGCTGGAGCAGATCACCGCCGTGCTGCGCCATCTGCTGGCCGCGCGGGAGACGGTCCTCGCGGTCAACGCCGCCTACATCGCCTCCGCCGCCCAGTCGGAGGAGACCCGCGGCGAGCCGCCGTTCCGCCTCCAGGGCTCGTACCGCACCATGAACCGGATCGCCCAGCGGGTCCGGCCCGTCATGAACGCCGCCGAACTGGCCGCCGTCCTGGACGACCACTTCACCGCCGAGGCCCAGACCCTCACCACCGGCGCCGAGGCCAACCTGCTGAAACTCGCCGAACTGCGCGGCACGCTCACGCCCGGGCAGGCCGAGCGGTGGGCCGCGCTGAAGTCCGCCCACGCCCGTGCGCAGGCCCTCGGCGGCCCCGCTGAGGACCCCCTCACCCGCGCCACCAACGCCCTCGCGCTGCTGGCCGACCGCATGGCCGCCATCGAGGCGGCGATCACCGGCGCGGCCGGCGCGGCCGGCGCGGCCGGTCCCGCCGGCCCGCGGGCGCCACGGCACGCGGGCGGGCGGGAGGGGCGGTGACGGCCGTGACGGCGCTGACCGCCGCGGTGACCGGGCTGGCGCCCTTCCTGGTGCCGCTGGCCTCCGCGACGCTGGTCGTGTCGGCCGGTACCTGGGTCATGGTCCGCCGGGACCGCCGGCTCAGGTCCCACCTGCCGCAGGACCGCCCGCCGTACGGCGACGACTGAGGCGACCGCCCGGCCGCGACGCGTGCGGCCCGCCGCTGCTCCGGGGTGCGTCCTGTCCTACTGCCACTCCGGGGCGTGCCCGGTGGTGGGCTGCGCGGCGGGTCGTCCGGTGGGGTGCTGCTCCACGGGGCGTCCGTGGCCCTGCCCGGCGGCGTGCTGCACGGAACGCCCGGAGGGGTCGCCGGCGGCCCGGTCCGGGAACCGCCCGGGGCCGGCGTACCCGGCCCCCGGGTTCACGGGCCGACCGGGGGCGGCGTACCCGGCCGCAGGGTCCACGGGGCGGCCGGAGGCGTATTCCGCGGCCGGGTCCACGGCATGTCCGGCGGCGTAGCCGGAGGCCGGGGCCGGGATGCGGCCGAGCTGCATCGTGCGGTCAGTGTCCTGTTCGGCGGTGCGCCCCGCGGCGTGCCGGGAGGGCGCCGCCGCGGTGAGCAGGGGGCGCAGCGCTCCGTCCCGCAGCCGCTGCACCAGCGGCTGGCAGAACCGGCGCGCGGCCAGCACCACGAGCAGCGACACCACGGTGCCGACCAGGGCGCCGACGCCCACGTCGTGCGGGTAGTGCGCGCCGACGTACACCCGCGAGGCGCCCATGACGACGGCGGCGAGCAGCGCGACCTGGCCCAGCCGCCGGTTGATCAGGAACAGCGCCGCCACGAAGGCGAAGGCGACGGTCGTGTGGTTGCTGGGGAAGGCGTAGTCGTCCACCGGCGGGCACGCCTCGATGAGGAAGTCGTGGGGCAGGGCCCGGCAGGGGCGCGGCTCCTGGAAGACGTCCTTGACCGCGGTGTTGGCGACGTACGCGATGATCACGGCGAACGGCGTGGCCAGCACCGCGGTCATCACCGCGTTCCCCTCCCGCCGCGCCCGCCACCAGGCGACGAGCAGGATCACCGCGAACACCCCCATGCCGACGGAGGAGTACGCCGCCGCCGCCCCGTTCAGCCAGTGCGTGTGGCGGGCGAAGTCGGTGACGTCGGTGTAGAGGCCGCCGTCGATGGACGCGCCGTCGAGCGCCAGCGCGGGCGGGGAGGAAGTCGTCATCAGGTGGATCTCCGGGGCCGGGTGCTCAGGTGCGGGAGCGGTGCGGGGACGCTCGGTGACACAGGGGTGGAATCCTCGTGAGGTCAGTCTGTCCCATGGGTGAACGTCTACGGGTGGGTAGACGGTAGCAGTGGGAGTTCCGGTTGCCGGGACCGGTGGGAGGAGACCGGGAACACAGACGGCGGCCCGCCGACGCGGCCGCGGCGCGGGTGGAGGCGGCCGCGCGGACGCCGACGACGGGCGTGATCGGAGGCGGCCGGGGTGATCGGATCGGCCGCCCTCACCCCCGAGGCCGGTTTCCCCTTCTCGGGACGACCGTTCCGCCTGCGGGAGCGGCCGGGGCCGCGACGGTCCCCGGGGCGGTGAGCGCCCGTCTCGGGCCGGGGCGGCGGGCGGCGGGGGCGCGAGGGGCGCCGCGGGAACGGCGTCCGCACCGGCCGCCTCGGCCAGCCGCCGCGCCCGACCGCGGGGACGGCTCCTCAGCCGTCGGAGGGTGAGGCGGAACCGTCGGCCGGGCGGCCCGCCGCGCGGCGGTACTCGGCGTTGATGCGCTGGGCTTCTTCCAGCTGGTCCTCGAGGATGATGATGCGGCAGGCCGCCTCGATCGGGGTGCCCTGGTCGACGAGTTCGCGGGCGCGGGCCGCGATGCGCAGCTGGTAGCGGGAGTACCGGCGGTGGCCGCCCTCGGAGCGGAGCGGAGTGATCAGGCGGGCCTCGCCGAGGGCGCGCAGGAAGCCCGGCGTGGTGCCGAGCATCTCGGCGGCCCGGCCGATCGTGTACGCCGGGTAGTCGTCGTCGTCCAGTCGATCGCTGAGCGGATTGCCTGCTGTCATGTCACCTCGTTGCCCCGACGCGTCACAGGGCCCCGGCGCCGTACGGCACCAGGGCCCCGAGGGAAATTCAACACCATGCGTCGGTGGCGCCGGGCGGGAGGCGGTCGGCGGGACCGTCCCGGGCCGGCAGGCCGGGACCTCACGGCCCCGGCGGCCCGGCAGCGGTGGACTTCACCGGCCCGCGTCCAAGGGCCTCGGCGGCCATCGGCCTCAGGCGTCCAGGGCGCTCGACCCGCCGAGAAGTTCCGACGCCGTCTGCAACGGGGTCGGCGCGGGCGCGGCGGCGGCCTCGGCGTCGGGGTGCGGGTGGCAGGTGAAGCCGAGGCGGGTCATGGCCCGGATGACCTCGCCGCCGCTGAAGTCGCGGCGGTCCTGCCGGGTGACGACCTCACCCACCTGCTTGACCGGGTAGCGGCGGCGGCCGATGGTCACGGACTCGGCGGTGACGGCCTCGGGCTTGACGCCCTTCATGGATTCCAGGACCCCGGCCTTGGTCAGCTCGAACGGGTACCGGGCGATGACACAGCGCATGGTGCCTCACAGGGGAGAGGGAAGGGAGCGGGTACTACGGGAAGGAAGTGGAGAGGGGACCTGCCGGGGCGGGAGCGGATCAGCAGGCGAGGGTGTCGGGCGGGGCGAGCGGTCCGCCGAGCACGTCGCGGAGCCGGACCTGGTCGGTGTACGTCGGGCAGTCGCGGTGCGAGGCGAGCTGGGCGCGGGTGACCGAGCCCGTGCACTCGTCGTCCCCGTCGCACAGGAGCAGGTACTCGACCCGGGCCCCGGACATGACGGACAGGGCCACCTCGACGGTCATGTCGTCGAGGACCCGCGGACCCCAGGTGTCCGGGCCACCCTCCGCAGCGGCCGGGGCGACGGGTGCGGGGTGGGTGCGGTGAGGCCGCATCCGGGCCGGCGCCGAGGGCGCGAGGGGCGACGGCGATGTCAGCGATGTCGGACGGACCGGGACTGCCAAGACTGCCTCCTGCGGATGTGATGGGTGGATTCCGCGGCCGCGGTCCTGCCGGCCGGTACGTCTCGTGCCGCCGTGGGTCCGCGGGACGGGGCGTGCCGTCGCGTCCCCGGCCGGTGCTCCTGGCCGTAGCCTCTCCGGCACGCCGCTTTCCGGCCGGGCGGCGCGCCCGGGACCGGCGACGACGGGAACGGCGCGCCCGCACCGGTCCCACCGCCCCATCGGCCTCACCGGCACCGGCCCGGCGCCTACCGGACCGAAGCGGTGCGGCGCCGGACCGGCGCCGCACCGCTCGCAGGGCTATGCGGCCGGGCTGATCCCGCCCTCCCGGCGCGGACCGCGCCGTGCCGCCGTGCCGGCGGACCGGTTGCGGCCGGCGCCGCCGCGGCGGCCACGGGACGACGACTGCCTGGCGCGCCGCTCGGGGCGTTCCGCGACCGGTTCCGCGATGGTCACCGGGACACCGGACGGCATCTGCGCGCCGGTGATGCGGCTCAGCTCGCTGTCGCCGCCCGACTGCACCGCCGTGACCCTCGGGCTGATGCCGGCCGAGGCCATCAGCCGGTTCATGGCGCGGCGCTGGTCGGGGGTGACCAGGGTGACCACGCTGCCGGACTCGCCGGCCCGGGCGGTGCGGCCGCCGCGGTGCAGGTAGTCCTTGTGGTCGGTGGGCGGATCGACGTTGACGACCAGGTCGAGGTTGTCGACGTGGATGCCGCGCGCAGCGACGTTGGTCGCCACCAGCACCGTCACCTGACCGGCCTTGAACTGGGTGAGGGTCCGGTTGCGCTGCGGCTGGGACTTGCCGCCGTGCAGGCCGGCCGCGCGGACACCGCTGTTCAGCAGGTGCTTGGTGAGCCGGTCCACCGCGTGCTTGGTGTCCAGGAACATGATCGTCCGGCCGTCGCGTGCCGCGATCTCGGTGGTCGTGCGGTGCTTGTCCGTGTCGTGCACATGGAGCACGTGGTGTTCCATCGTGGTGACCGCGCCCGCCGAGGGGTCGACGGAGTGGACCACCGGGTCGCTCAGGTAGCGGCGGACCAGCAGGTCGATGTTGCGGTCCAGGGTGGCGGAGAACAGCAGCCGCTGACCGTCCGGCCGCACCTGGTCGAGCAGCGCGGTGACCTGGGGCATGAAGCCCATGTCGGCCATCTGGTCGGCCTCGTCGAGGACGGTGACGGCGACCTGGTCCAGCCGGCAGTCGCCGCGGTCGATGAGGTCCTTGAGCCGTCCCGGCGTCGCGACGACGAGTTCCGCGCCCCCGCGCAGCGCACTGGCCTGCCGGCCGATGGACATGCCGCCGACCACGGTGGCCGCCCGCAGCCCCAGGGCACGGGCGTACGGGGTGAGCGCGTCGGTGACCTGCTGGGCCAGCTCGCGGGTGGGCACGAGGACGAGGGCGAGCGGCTGCCGGGGCTCGGCGCGCCGGCCCGCCGTACGGGCCAGGAGCGCGAGGCCGAAGGCGAGGGTCTTGCCGGACCCGGTGCGGCCGCGGCCGAGCACGTCACGGCCGGCCAGGGAGTTGGGCAGGGTGGCCGCCTGGATGGGGAACGGCTCGGTGACGCCCTCCCGTTCGAGGGCGGTCAGCAGCCGGGCGGGCAGGTCGAGTTCGGCGAACGTCTCGACGGCGGGCAGCGCGGGGGTGATGGTCTTCGGCAGCGCGAACTCACCCGACGCGGCGGCCGGCCGGCCGCCGGAACCCTGGGAACGGCGGGGGCGGCGCGAGGCGCCGGAGCGGTTGCCGCCACCGGAGCCGCCGGACCCGCCCGAGCCACCGGACCCGAAGCCGCCGGAACGGCTGCCGCCGGAGCCCCCCGAGCGGAAGCCGGAGCGGCCGGAGCCCCCGGAGTCGCCCGAGCCGGAGAAGGAGCGGGTGGAGCGTGCACGATGACGGTTCATACGGAGCCTTCCTTGATGCGACACGTATCCGCGACACGTATCAAGGAATTCCCGCAGCCGATCGAGCGGCGCTGAGAATCGCGAGAACGAGCCGAAGAGCGATGAGGCAGTGAAACGGCGAACGGTGGGAAAACGAACGACGTACGGTCGAATGACGAGAAGTGAAACAACGAGGCGACGGGCGGATATTTCCCGCACTTCCTCGGAAACGCAGCGAGCTGGGGCCCGCACCCCAAGGTGCGGGCCCCAGCTGCGAAAGTACGCGTCTGCGCCGGTGGGCGTCAGGCGGGGACGATGTTCTCGGCCGTCGGGCCCTTCTGGCCCTGACCGATGTCGAACGTCACCTTCTGGCCCTCGAGCAGCTCGCGGAAGCCCTGGGTGGCGATGTTCGAGTAGTGGGCGAAGACGTCGGGGCCGCCGCCGTCCTGCTCGATGAAGCCGAAGCCCTTTTCCGAGTTGAACCACTTCACGGTGCCGGTAGCCATAATTTTCTCCTTCGGGGCGGTGCTCGGAGTTCGCCCTGTGCGGACTCCGGTCGCCGAGATGATCAGCCCGTCGGAAAAACGTCCAGGCAACCACTACTGCAACTGGGAACGACACTAACACGTCCCCCGCGCCCGTGCGTGATGATTAATTACGCCGCGTCGCCCCGCCGGGGAATGTTCCTGGTGCGCCGTATTGATTCCTTACCTCGCGACCACAGATATTGCCCGGCCCGCGCCACAGTGTCGCCACGGTCCGGACCCGCCCCGGGGCCGCTCCCGGCGCTCTGACCTCCCCCTACGCCCGTGTCCCGGGCGGCGGAGCCCGGCCGCCGGCCGCACCGCCCCCGCCCCCGCACCGAGAGGAAGACCACACCGCCCGACCGGCCCACACGGCACGCCATGGTCCCCTCCACCCGACGGCGGTTAGGATCCGCCGCATGGTCCTGACCGCGCAGCACGTCGACCGGTTCGAGGCGTCCCGGCCCCGTCTGGAGGCCATCGCCTACCGTCTCCTCGGCTCCGCGAGCGAGGCGGAGGACGCGGTCCAGGAGGCGTTCCTGCGCTGGCAGGGCGCCGACCACGACCGTATCGAGGTCCCCGAGGCCTGGCTGACCAAGGTCCTCACCAACCTGTGCCTCAACCAGCTCACCTCCGCCCGCGCCCGGCGCGAGACGTACGTGGGCCAGTGGCTCCCGGAGCCGCTGCTCGCCGGCGATCCGATGCTCGGCCCCGCCGACACCGCCGAACAGCGCGAGTCGGTCTCGTACGCGGTCATGGCCGTACTGGAACGCCTCTCGCCCGGCGAGCGGGCGGTGTACGTGCTGCGGGAGGCGTTCGACTACCCGCACCGGGAGATCGCCGCGATCCTCGACATCAGCGAGGCCGCCAGCCAGCAGACCTTCCACCGCGCCAGGAAGCACGTCGCCGAGGGCCGGGCCCGTGCCGAGATCGACGAGGCCGCCGCCCGGCGGATCGTGGAGGAGTTCCTCGCGGCGGCCACCAGCGGCCGCACCGAACCCCTCGTACGGCTGCTCACCCAGGAGGCGATCGCCGTCGGCGACGGCGGCGGCAAGGTCCCGGCCCGCGCCAAGGCGTTCGAAGGCGCCCTCGCGGTCGCGAAGTTCATGCGGGGCCTGTTCAAGCCGAGCAAGGCCAAGCGGGCCCTGCTCGGCGGCGCGCCCGAGGTCTACGCGACGACCGCCAACGGCGACCCGGCCGTGGTCGCGGTCGTCGACGGCCGGGTCGTCGGCGTCATCTGCCTGGAGGTCACCCCCGAGGGCATCGCCGCGTTCCGCAGCCAGGTCAACCCCGACAAGCTCGACCGCGCGACCCGCCACTGGGCCGCGGCCGACCACGGGGAGCCCCTGCTCCGCGCCTTCTGACCCCTCCGCCCGTGCTGTGACGTGCTTCACACGGCACTCCTGTCAGGAAAGGGCGGGCCGCCCGGTTCAAGGGGCGAACCCGCTCAAGACAGGAGCCAGGAGATGCAGCAGCACCGGATCGTCGTCCTCGGAGCCGGATACACCGGAGCCATCGCCGCCGGCCGTCTCGCCAGGCGGCTGCGCCGCGACGACGTCTCCATCGTCCTCGTCAACGCCGAACCCGACTTCGTCGAGCGTGTCCGGCTGCACCAGCTCGCGGCCGGCCAGGACCTCAGGCCCCGGCCCCTCGCCGGGATGTTCGCGGGCACCGGAGTCGACCTGCGGATCGCGAAGGTCACCGCCGTCGACGCCGACCGCCGGACGGTCTCCGTCACCGGCCCCGCCGCCGCCCACGGACCGCGGACCGAGGAACTGCCGTACGACACCCTCGTCTACGCCCTCGGCAGCGGCGGGAACGACCACGGTGTCCCCGGCGCCGCCGAGCACGCCCACGACATCGCCGGCCGCCCCGGCGCGCTCCGGCTGCGCGAGCGTCTGGTCCGGCTGACCGCCGGGGAGCGGGTGCTCGTGGTCGGCGGCGGCCTCACCGGCGTGGAGGCCGCGACCGAGATCGCCGAGGCCCGCCCGGACCTGGCCGTCGCCCTGGCCGCGCGCGGCGGCCTCGGCGACTGGCTCTCGCCCAGGGGCCGCGCCCACCTGCGCGAGGTCTTCGCCGGCCTCGGCATCACGGCGTACGAGGACACCACCGTCACCGCCGTCGAGGCGGACCGCGTCGTCACCGCCGACGGGACCGTCCTGCCGGCCGCGGCCACCGTGTGGACCACCGGCTTCGCCGTCCACCCGATCGCGCGGGCCACGACCCTGGAGGTCTCCGCCACAGGGCAGATCGTCGTGGACGAGACCATGCGCTCGCTCTCGCACCCGCAGGTGTACGCCATCGGCGACGCGGCCCTCGCCACGGGCCCCGGCGACAAGCCGCTGCGGATGTCGTGCGCCTCGGGCGTCCCGGCCGCCTGGCAGGCCGCCGACGCCATCGCGGCCCGTCTGACCGGCCGCAAGGTCCCGAAGGTGCCGCTGCGCTACTTCAACCAGTGCGTCTCGCTCGGCCGCAAGGACGGCCTGATCCAGTACGTCACCGCCGACGACCGCGCCGTCCGCGCGGCCCTGACGGGCCGTCTCGCCGCCCGTTACAAGGAGCTGGTCTGCAAGGGCGCGGCCTGGGGCGTGGCCAACCCGACGAACGGCCTCCCGACCCGCCGCCGCCCGCTGACCGCACCCCGGCCGGCCCAACACGCCGGGCCGGCCGAACGCCCCCGGTCCGCCGAGGCGGCCCCGGCGGCGAAGACCCCGGCGGCCTGACCCGCCCCTCTCCGCGCCGTACGGCTCACCCGGTCCGAGAGCCGCAGGACGCGCCCCGCCGGGCGCCCCCGCCGCCCGGCCGCCGCACCGCTACCGCTGCGCGGGCCGCGTCCCGCCGTCGTACACGGTCCGGTGGTCCGGGCGGACCACGAGGGTCGCCTGTCGTCCTCGCGATACGGGGCGCGTCGGAGAGGTGCGCGTCGGAGAGGCGGACGGCCCGGGAAAAAAGCCGGACGGCGACCGATGATTCTCCGAAGGCGCCGCGGTCCTACCCATGACCGACACGCACCGCCCGCGACAGCACCGGCGGCGCACACCCACCGCCCCACCGGCCGACCCGCCCGGTGAGCGACCACGGAATGCCGAGGAACCCCGGATGCGCACCCTGATCAGCACCGCCTTCGTCTCGCTCGACGGCGTGGTGGAGGCCCCGGGCGGCGAGCCCGGCTACCGGAACTCCGGCTGGACGTTCAAGGAGGTCGACTTCCTCCCCGAGGCGTACGAGCTCAAGGGCCGGGAGCAGAAGGAGGCCACGGCGATGCTGCTCGGCAGAGTCAGCTACGAGGCGTTCAGCCGAGTCTGGCCGGACATGGAGGAGTTCGCGGACTACAAGGCGATGCCCAAGCACGTGGTCTCCACCACCCTCACCGAGGACGACCTGGCGCCGGACTGGGGCGAGACCACGATCCTGCGCTCCCTGGACGACGTGGCCGCCCTGAAGGAGACGGACGGCGGCCCGGTCATCGTCCACGGCAGCGCCGCCCTGACCCGCTCCCTCGCGGACGCCGGCCTGATCGACCGCTACCACCTCCTCGTCTTCCCCCTCCTCCTCGGCGCCGGAAAACGCCTGTTCAGCACCACGGACAAGCCCGCCCAGAAGCTGAGGCTGACGGAACACGAGACGTACGCGAACGGCATCCAGAAGATGGTCTTCGACACCCTCCGCTGAGCGCGGCCCCCCGAGCCCGCTGAACCCCTCCGCACCCCTTCAAACCCCGCACCGGAAAGGCCCCCCATGTCCACCACCCCCGCCCCCAAGGGCCCGGCCAGCTACTTCCCCTCCATCGAGAAGAAGTACGGCCGCCCCATCGAGGAATGGAAGACCCTGATCCGCGCCGCCCCGCTGACCAAGCACAGGGAACTGGTCACCTGGCTCAAGACGGAACACGCGATGGGCCACGGCCACGCCAACGCCCTGGTCGCCCACACGCTGGCGGAGACGAAGGGGGAGTGAACGCGCGCTGTGCGTGGGCGGCGCCGACGGGCGTTCACCCGTACAGCGAGCGGGCTCCGGGGCTGTCGCCCGGGAAGCGCTGGCCCGTGGTGATCTCATCGGCCACCACCGACCAGACGGTCTCCTCGTCCCGGAAGGGGAGCGGGTCCACACGGCCGGTCTCCTCGCGGATGCGCTCGACCTCGCCCTCCAGCCGCTCGAAGTCGGCGTCCTCGTCGCCGCCGAAGGCGAACTCCTCCAGCAGGAGCTGGAACCGGAAGGCGAGCCGGACGAGGGAGGAGACGTCCGTGTGGAGTTCCCGCACGGTCTCCTCGCCGGGATCGAGGGCGTACACCCTGCCGGACGCGGGGGCGAGGACGAGGTGCGCGTTGAGCAGCCAGCCGATGACCGGCCAGTCTCCGACGCCTTCTGCGGCGCCCTCGATGTCCTCGAAGCCCTCCAGGTCCTCGGCGGAGACGACGTCCCGGACGAGGGGCAGCAGACCGTCGTCCTCGTCGGGCTGACGCAGCAGGACGGTCCCGGTGGGAACGCCGGCGGTCCGCAGCAGCCGAGCGCCCTCGGTGTCCGCGGCGGCGGGCGGGAAGGCGCCGGCGGGCACGGTCGCGACCCGGTCCGCGCCGAAGGCGCCGACGAGTTCGCCTCGGGTGACGTCGAAAAGCACGGCAGGAACTCCGAACTCCGCGACGCCCTGGGCGCCGTGGGACTCTCAGTGGGTGGGACGCCCGACCCTAGCGTCGCGGATCGAGCCGCTCCCGGCGACCACCGGCCCGAAGCCGGCGCCCCGCCGGAACCACGGTCACCGAGGCCCGCCGCCCCGACCGGCAGCGGAGTCACGGAGCGCCGGCCGGGCCGCCGTCGGCACCGTCCGCTCCGCGGTGCCGTCTCCCACCCGGGGCGTGGGAGCGGACGGGGTGGCCTGCGCGGACGGTGCGGCGGGGGTCTGGGAGGGCGGCGACGGGGGCGTGGGCGCGGGGGTCGGCGCGGCGGCGGTCTTCGGCGGCGCCAGCGGGGGCAGGGGCGTCGGGCGGGGCGTGGCCGTGGTGGGCCACAGCAGGGCCGCGGCGGCGATCACGACGGTGGTCGCGCCGCCCGCGGCCGCCGCGCGCAGCCCGCGCCGCCGGGCCGCGCGCCGGCGGATCCCCTCGAAGGTGCCGGGCGGCGGCGTCAGCATCGGGGGCTCCTGGCGCAGCAGCGCGGCCAGTTCCTCGTCGCCGTCCTCGTCCCAGGGCTCAACGGATGTGATCAAGTCGTCCTCCCAGGCGGGCGCGCAGGTACTCGCGGGCGGCGTGCAGATCGGCCTTGACGGTGCCCTCTCTTCGCTCCGTCAACTGGGCGATCCTGCGGATCGGCAGGTCGGCGTAGTAGTACAACAGGACGACGGTACGCAGCCGTTCGGGCAGTGACTGCACCAGCAGCCGCACCGGGACCGAAGTCTCGGCGCCCTCCTGCGGGCGGGCGAGGGCGGCCTCGGTGCCGGCGCGCCGCACCGCCCGGCGTTCGCGTTCCAGCTTGCGCCAGTGGTCGCGCACCAGGTTGGCCGCGGTGACGTAGAGGAAGCCGCGGGGCTCCTCCACGGCGGTCCAGCGCGTCCACAGGCGGGTGAACGCCTCGGACGCTATCTCGTGGGCGGTGCCGTCGTCGTCCACCAGACGACGGCACCAGCCGGCGAGACGGGGATACAGATCGGCGAACAGTTCGGCGGCTGCCCTGTCCTTGGACCGGCTCAACTCTCTCCAAGCGGCGGGATGACGGTGGGGGGCGGGGGCGCGGGACGGGCGGGCGTCCGGAGCCCGGATCACGCCGTAGGCGGTGCGGCGGCCAGGTGCGCGAACACGATCACGTTGTCGCGGTAGCCGTCGCCGCTCCGCGGGCCGCCACAGGTGATGAGGCGCAACTCCGGGCGGCCGGTGTCGCCGTAGACCTCACGGGTGGGGAAACGGTCCTTGGCGACGGTACGCACCGCGTCCACCGTGAAGACCGGCGTGGTCCCGTCCCGGAGCCGGACGACGACGCGCGCCCCCGGCCGCAGCCGCGACAGCCGCAGGAAGACGCCGTCCCCGTACCGGCCGACGGTCACATGTCCGAGGAGCACCGACGGTCCGGGCTGCCCCGGTGCGGGGGAGCCGCGGTACCAGCCGGCCGGGGAGTGCGCCCGCACCGGCGGGACCTCGACCGTCCGGTCGGGGGCCAGGCCGAGCTGCATGAGCGGGGTGTCGACCCCGATGTCCGGAATGCGCAGGCGTACCGGTGCCGACCGGGCGAGCGGGGTGGGCGCGGCCTCGGGGGAGACGCCCGGCGGTTCCACGGCCGCCGTGCCCGCCGCCGGGGGCGCGGCCACGGAGGAGGCCTGGCAGCCGGTGACCGCACCGGCCGTCAGGCAGACGGTGGCGATGACCGCGGACAGCGCGGTCGTCCGGTACGCCCGCACGGGTCAGCCCTGGGCCTTGTTCCTGCGGCGCAGCACCAGGGTGCCCGCACCGAGGGCCAGCACCACGGCACCGGCCGCCGCGGTCGCCTCCACCGTCCCGGAGCTCTCCGCCGCCCCGGTCGGGACGCCGGTGTCCGGGGCGCCCGAGGGCACCACACTGACCTGGCCCCGGCTCCCGCCGCCCACCGCGGTCTGGGCCGGTACGGGCCTGGGGGTGGCGGAGCGGGCTCCGGTCCGGGCGCCGGACGCTTCGGTGGGGCTCGCCGCGCCGGCCGACGGTGCGGGGGTGGCGGCGGAACCGCCGCTCGCGGCACCGGCCGACGGCACCGGGGCGGGGGTGGACGCGCCGCTGTCGGCGAGAGCCGTCCCGGCTCCGGCGGTGGCCAGCGCCACAGCGCAGCCGAGGGCGGCGAAGAAGGACCGTGCACGCATGAGGAGTCTCCCTCGATCGGCCCGGCTGCCCCGTCACGGGGCGCCGGGCGGCTTTCCGGTGCGGAATCGGGAGGAGAGACGACGCGGCCCGGCACGGGGTTGTAAAGAGATGGCAAAGGGATGGGATGGGAGGGGTGCTCACCGAGTCGGCGGCACCTTCTCCTCCCTGGCCGGAGCGGGAGCGGGAGGTGTGCTCGGCCGTCCCCCGGCAAGCTTGGCGTCGCCTTCCTCCGGACCCGCCGGACCCGCCCGTCCGGCGGTCCCCGAGCCGTCGGGGCCGCGCGACGCGCCCGCGCCCGGCGACTCTGCCGCCCTCGGGGACGCCGGCGGGGGAGGGCCGGGAGCGGCCCGGCCGACCGGCCCCGGTTCGGCGTCCTCCACGAGCCCGGTGAAGTCCGCTCGTACTGCAACGGCAACAGAGGAGGAGCCCACCGAGCAGTCGGACGAGGGGGCGATGCGGTACTCAAGACGGACGCCCCGGCCGCCGTAGAGCTTGCCCGCGGAGCAGTCGGCGGCCGCTCACGGGACCGGCACCGAGGCCCCCCTCGGCACCTCCGACCGGCGGATTCCCGTGTTCACACTGGGCGTGGGGCCGGCTCTGACGGGCCCCGGCATCGGCTTCCTCCGGGTGCGGATGCGCCGCCGCCGAGCGGCTCGCGACGGCCCGGGTCCCCCTTGAGTCGGACCTCCGGCGTCCGCCTCAGGACGCTTGTCCACGCGGACTACTCGCTATTGCATACTCGGTATGTCCATCCGCCACGGGCTTCTCGCCCTCCTCGAACGCGGCCCGCGCTACGGCTCACAGCTCCGTACGGAGTTCGAGTTCCGCACCGGCTCCACCTGGCCGCTCAACGTGGGTCAGGTCTACACGACGCTCAGCCGGCTCGAACGCGACGGCATGGTCGTGCAGGACGGTGAGGACGAGGCCGGTCACCTGCTCTACGCGATCACCGACAGCGGTCGCGTCGAACTGCGCAGCTGGTTCGAGCACCCCGTCGACCGCACCAGCCCGGCCCGTGACGAGCTGGCCATCAAGCTGGCCATGGCCGTCGGGGCGCCAGGGGTCGACATCCGTGACGTCATCCAGTCCCAGCGCCGCCACACCGTGAAGGCCATGCAGGACTACACCCGGCTGAAGGTGCAGGCCCTCACCGCCGTGGAGAAGAACGGGGACCGGGAGCGGGACGACATCGCCTGGTGCCTCGTCCTGGAGCAGCTGATCTTCCAGACCGAGGCTGAGGCGCGCTGGCTCGACCACTGCGAGTCCCGGCTGATCCGTCTCTCGTCGACCGCCCGGGTGGCGGGGCCGGAGACGGCTTCGCCGGGGGCGGTAGCGGGAGCGGCGGGGACGGGGGCGCGGGCGGCGGCCGGGGCGAAGGAGGCCGCACGCCACCGCCCGTGACGTCCGACCTTCACGACCGGTCCTGAGCGCCCGAACGACCGGCCTCACAGGGCCGACCGAGTCCACCGGCTCGACCCGACCCATTCGGAGCACCTGAAGACTCCGAACCACCCGACCAGATCCATACCGTAGGCACGGCGCTGCCAAGGACCGTCCGTCCGTCGCACCGACGTCCGGCCGTTCGGCGGCGTACGCCCGAGGGGAAACCATGTCCACACAACAGCAGCAGCCCGTGCTGAGTCTGCGGAACCTGACCCGCGTCCACGGCTCCGGCGCCACCGAGGTGCACGCCCTGCGCGGCATCGACCTCGACGTCCACCCAGGTGAACTCGTCGCCGTCATGGGCCCGTCGGGCTCCGGCAAATCCACCCTGCTCACCATCGCCGGCGGCCTCGACAACCCCACCTCCGGGCAGGTCTTCGTCGAGGGCACCGACATCACCGCCCTCGGCATCAAGGGGCTCGCCGCCCTGCGCCGCCGCAGCATCGGCTACGTCTTCCAGGACTACAACCTCATCCCGGCCCTCACCGCCGCCGAGAACGTGGCCCTGCCCCGCGAACTGGACGGCATATCGGCCCGCAAGGCCCGCACCGAGGCCCTCGCCGCCCTCGCCGAGATGGACCTCGGTCAACTCGCCGACCGGTTCCCCGACGAGATGTCCGGCGGCCAGCAGCAGCGCGTGGCCATCGCCCGCGCCCTCGTCGGCGACCGCCGGCTCGTCCTCGCCGACGAGCCCACCGGCGCCCTCGACTCCGAGACCGGCGAGTCCGTGCTGTCCTTGCTGCGCTCCCGCTGCGACGCCGGAGCCGCCGGCATCATGGTCACCCACGAGCCGCGGTTCGCCGCCTGGGCCGACCGGGTCGTCTTCCTGCGGGACGGCGCCGTCGTCGACCAGACCCTGCGCAGCGACGCCGACTCGCTGCTGACCGGCCGGGCGGCCCAGCGGTGACGACCTGGTTCCACTCCTGGCGGGCCGCGGTCCGCATCGCCCGTCGTGATGCCTGGCGCTCCAAGGGCCGCAGCTTCCTCGTCCTCGCCATGATCGCGCTGCCGATCCTGGGCGTGAGCGCCCTGGACCTGACCGTGCGCAGCGCCGAACTCACCCCCGCGCAGCGGATGGCGCGCACCCTGGGCGCCGCCGACGCTCGCTTCTCCGACGCCCAGACGGGCGGCGCGGCCATCCTGCAGGACCCCGAGGGCGAGAGGAACACCCCGGCCGGGGACTACGACTCGCCGGGCAAGTCCTGGCCCGAGGGCCCGACAGATGTCACCAAGACCATCCCAACCGGTTCGAAGGTGCTGACCGACAGCAACGGCACCGCCAAGCTGACCACCACTCACGGTCTGCTCCAGACCGAGGTCCGCGAGCTGGCCGCCGCCGACCCCGTCGCCCGGGGCATCATGCGGCTGCAGGAGGGCCGCTTCCCCGAGAAGAACGACGAGATAGCCGCGACCACCCGGTTCCTGGAGAGCAGCGGGCTGTCCGTCGGCTCCACCCTCACCGCCCGCGGCTTCGATCGCACCTATGTGATCAGCGGCTCGTACGAGTTGCCCAGCGACCTCACGGCGGAGCAGGTCAACGCCCTGCCGGGGGCCTTCCTGGCGCCGTACGCCAAGGCGGTCGAGAAGGCCGGGCTGCCGAAGCCCAACATCTCCACCAGCTACCTGGTGAAGAAGGCCGGTGGTTTCACGTGGAACACGGTCCAGGCGATCAACGCCAAGGGTGTCCTGGTCACCTCGCGCGTCGTGGCCCTCGACCCGCCCGCCGACTCCGACGTGCCGCTCTACCAGCAGAAAGGCTGGGCCACCTACGAGGACAGCGGGGCCACTGACGCCGCCGCGCTCGCCGCCGTGGGTACGGTCGTCGGCCTGGCGATGCTGGAGATCTGCCTGCTCGCCGGTCCCGCCTTCGCCGTCGGCGCCCGTCGTTCCCGCCGCCAGCTCGGCCTGGTCGGCGCCAACGGCGGTGCCCGCAGCCACATCCGGGCCATCGTGCTGAGCGGCGGCCTGGTCATCGGCGTCGCGGCGGCCCTGGTCGGCATTCTCCTCGCCCTGATCCTGACCTTCGCCCTCCGGCCGCTCCTCGAGGACCACATGGGGCAGCGGTTCGGCGGCTTCACCGTCAGACCGCTGGAACTGCTCGCCATCGCCGCGCTCGCCGTCCTCACCGGCCTGCTCTCCGCGATCATCCCGGCCGTCACCGCCTCCCGGCAGACCGTCCTGGCCTCCCTCACCGGCCGTCGCGGCGTGCGCCGCAGCAACCGCGTGCTGCCGCTGATCGGCTTCGGCGCTGTCCTGCTCGGCGCGGCCGTCGCCCTGTACGGCTCGGTCGTCTCCGACCAGTCCGTCCTGGTCTCGGGCGGCTCGGCTGTCGCCGAGCTGGGTGTGGTCGCCATGACGCCCGCCCTGGTCGGCCTGTTCGGCCGGGCCGGCCGCTGGCTGCCGCTCTCGCCGCGCCTCGCCCTGCGGGACGCCGTCCGCAACCGGGGCCGCACGGCACCCGCTGTCGCCGCCGTCCTGGCCGCCGTCGCGGGCACCGTCGCCGTCTCGACGTACGCCGCGAGCCGAGACGCCCAGAGTCTGGCCGAGTACCGGCCCAGCCTGCCGTACGGGGCCGGCGCCGCGCTCGTCACCGAGGAGGGAGGCCGGGACGTCCCCGCGGTCCGCGACGCCGTGCAGCGGACGCTGCCCGTCGACGTCCGCGCCGACGTGTCCCGGATCGCCGTCGGCAAGCCGGGCTGCGGCCCGTACGGCGAGGGCGAGGGCTGTGGCTACTACGAGGTCGTCACCCCGAAGGCCAACGAGTGCCCGCTGTGGGCCAGCACCCCCGACGGCTCCGACCCGGCGGAGAAGTACACCGACGAGCAGCGGCGCGCGCTCACCAAGGACTGGCGCTGCCGCTCGCGCGACGGACACGGCATCCACGTCGACAACGGTCTCCTCATCGCCGACGCCCCGCTGCTGAAGGTCCTCGGCATCGACGACCCGGGCGCGGCGAAGGCCCTCGCCGACGGAAAGCTCGTCAGCTTCCACAAGCCCCAGGTCGACAAGAACGGCGTCGTCGGCATCAAGCTGATCACCGACCCGGAGGCCGCCGACCGCGCCCACGAGCAGCACAAGCCGATCCCGGGCGAGGTGAAGTCGTTCCCCGCCTACCAGGTGCCCGGCTCGCCCGACTCCTACGGAGTGCAGAGCGTGCTCAGCCCCGCCGCCGCCAAGGCCGCCGGACTGATCACCGTCCCCCTCGGCGCCTTCTTCAGCACCGACCGGATGCCCAGCACCGAGCAGCGGCAGAAGCTCGAAGCCGAGATCGCCAAGCTCGGCAGCAACGTCGAGCTGACCGTGGAGCAGGGCTGGGTCGACGAGAACGACCTCGTCCTGCTCGCGCTGACCGTCTTCGCCGGCCTGGTCACCATCGGTGCGGCCGGCATAGCCACCGGTCTCGCCCAGGCCGACGCGGAGGCCGATCTCAAGACGCTCGCCGCGGTCGGCGCCCCGCCCCGGGTGCGCCGCATGCTCAGCGGCTTCCAGTGCGGTGTGGTCGCCGCGATGGGTGTGGTCCTCGGCTCGGCGGCCGGTGTCCTGCCCGCGGTCGGGCTGCGGCTCACCGAGGGGCGCGAACAGATGCGCTCCTACCAGGAGGCTCTCGACCAGGGGTGGGCAGACGTCGGTGACACCGCGCCGCACGTGCCGATCGTCGTCCCCTGGGAGACACTCGCCGCCCTCCTGGTCGCCGTGCCCCTCGGAGCCACCCTGCTGGCCGCGCTGGTGACCCGCTCGCGCGGGGCGCTGGCCCGCCGCGCCGCGCACTGAGCCTCCACTGCCGGACCGTGCCCCTGGACGAGGGCGGATCACCCTCGTCCAGGGGCACACCGTGTGGGAAAGCACGCGTGCGCGAGAACAGCTCGGGAAGTGATGGCGCTTGTGCAGCAGGGCAGCTCTGACTGGGGATATGTGCCTTGGAGTAGCGTCCGGACGTGTGGTGTCGCACCGCTGTTGACCGTGGTGCACCGGTCTTGAGGGCACGCTACGGGCACGCTGCTGACTCGGGGACTCGGGAGTGCCTCCTGTCAGCAAAAGACCAGCCAACCACCGGGAGGCTTCAGCCAGTCGGGTGGGCGTCGTCGCAGCTGTCGTGGACGAGGAAGTCCGGGCCCCGTCCGTGTCTGTGGGCGACGACCGCCATGGTGAGGTCGAAGCAGAAGATCACCATGCTGCCGATGCCCCAGCTGTCGTCACCGTCGAGGTGCGGGACGATCCGCAAGCTTCTGGGGCCGGCATCGAACGACAGATATGCCTGACGCCCTGAGCCGTACAGTCGTCGGGCGAACTCGGAGAAGGGAACTGTAGCTTTGCTGGTCCGCGCGGCTCGTTCGTCCGGATGGTCCTTGAGTGCCGCGGTCGAGCGGGTGCCCGACGAGCCTTCTGGCACGCATCTGGCACGCGGCCAGTGAGGGCATCGCACAGCAAAAAGGTCCAAGTCGCTGACCTGGACCTTGGCTATGGAGCGGGTGACGAGAATCGAACTCGCGCTCTCAGCTTGGGAAGCTGATGTTCTACCATTAAACTACACCCGCGTCATCCGCCGACCGAGTCGATCTGCGGCGCTCGCTCACTGTACCTCATCCCTGGCCCCCGGTGTCCAAGCCGTGGGGCCGACGTGCGTTTCAGGGGTCGCCGGGAGGGCATCCGCAGTGCGGGCGGGGCGAGTTGGGGCGTAACGTGGGCGGCCGACGGGGCGTTGCCCAACGGAGTGGAGTGCTGCCTGGAGGACCGTCTCTTTGATCCCGTACTGTGTGCTTTTGCCGCCCGGCGGCAGAAGGCCGGGCGGGGTTCTGGGGAAGGGACTTGAGGGCTTGATGGAGCGCACCGTCGTCCGTTGTGCCGAAGGGCACGTGTTCAGCACCGCTTCGTTCCCGATGCAGCAGGCCGAGCGGCTCGGACCCGGCCGGCTCGTGAGGTGTCCTCGGTGTGCCCGCCTCCGCAGCGCGGTGCCCGTGACCCTGGAGAAGCGGTAGGGAGCAGCGGCGGGGAACCGCCCGACAGCTGCGACAGCCGAAGATCGCAGCGCGTGGAGTCGTCCTGATTGTGGGGGCTCCGCGCGCCTTGCGTATCCTCGGGGCGTGCTTCTCTCAGACAAGGACATCCGGGCCGAGATCGAATCCGGGCGGGTACGGATCGATCCCTTCGACCACTCCATGGTGCAGCCGTCCAGCATCGACGTGCGCCTCGACCGCTACTTCCGGGTGTTCGAGAACCACCGCTACCCGCACATCGACCCCTCGGTCGAGCAGGCGGATCTCACCCGGCTCGTGGAGCCGGACGGCGACGAACCGTTCATCCTGCATCCCGGCGAGTTCGTTCTCGCCAGCACCTACGAGGTCATCACCCTCCCCGACGACCTTGCCTCCCGGCTCGAGGGCAAGAGCTCGCTCGGGCGGCTCGGGCTCGTCACGCACTCCACCGCCGGCTTCATCGACCCCGGTTTCTCCGGGCACGTCACCCTCGAACTGTCGAACCTCGCCACCCTGCCGATCAAGCTCTGGCCGGGCATGAAGATCGGCCAGCTGTGCATGTTCCGGCTCAGCTCGCCCGCCGAGGCGCCGTACGGCAGCGAGCGCTACGGCTCCCGTTACCAGGGGCAGCGTGGGCCCACCGCCTCGCGGTCCTATCTCAACTTCCACCGGACCCAGGTCTGAGGGGCACCACCGACATGAGCGACGTACGAGAGAACCTCACCTACGAGCGGTTCGGCGCCGCGGTGCGCGAACTCGCGCAGACCATCGCCGACGACGGCTACGAGCCCGACATCGTCCTCAGCATCGCGCGCGGCGGCGTCTTCGTCGCCGGCGGCCTCGCCTACGCCCTGGACTGCAAGAACATCCACCTCGTGAACGTGGAGTTCTACACCGGCGTCGGCACGACGCTGGAGATGCCCGTGATGCTCGCGCCCGTCCCGAACGTGATCGACTTCTCCGACAAGAAGGTCCTGATCACCGACGACGTCGCCGACACCGGCAAGACCCTCAAGCTGGTCCGGGACTTCTGCCTGGACACCGTCGCCGAGGTGCGCAGCGCCGTCATCTACGAGAAGTCCCACTCGCTGGTGAAGTGCGAGTACGTCTGGAAGCGCACGGACGACTGGATCAACTTCCCCTGGAGTGTGTTGCCTCCAGTACATAAGTCGGGTGAGGCACCCAAGGAGAACAAGGAAGCGCTCTGACCTGCTGCTCTGCAAAGATCCCCGGCCTGATGACCGGGGATCTTTGGGTTTCTGGCCTCATCCTTATCAGGTCGATCACGCGGCGCCTTCGGATCAGCCCAATCGCTGTGTGCCTCGCTCCGCAGTCCTTGGATGTACCTGGCTGACCGCTGCTGTTCGCTGCTGTTGGTGTCAGGTGTTGGTGTCAGCGCTAACCGGTGACCTTGACAAATGCCAGATCTCCGGGCTTGCGGCCCACAGACCGCCCAGCTACCAGGTCAGCGATCAGCACCGCGCCTCTGGAACCGCAGCCTCGCCTCAACGTCTTCTGGCTGCCGCCCATCCGCTCGGATCACGTCCATCGCTGCGAGGCGGAACGTTCGGCGGGCCGCCTTGGCTGCAGTTATTGCCTCCTCGATCGCGGCAATAGCCGCTTCATGGTCAGGGACTGGTTCATCGGGTCCACGCGCGATCAGTCCAAGCGCCAGCCCTCCCGCGTGCTCCGTAGCGGCCCCGAGTCCTGCTGCCGCATGCGCAACGTCTTCAGGACCCTCCATGAGGACTCGCTCATAGGCTTCGCTCTCTCCGACTTGCCAGGGCTCGGTGTGCCCAGAGGCTTCGTCCCAACGCGGCGGCGAAGCGGCGAGTGCCTCTTTGATCCACCACAAAGCTTCTAGCTTGGTTGAAATCTCGGCTGAAAAGGCCGCATAGGCCTGCCTGCGTGGTTCCCGTAGTTGCGAGACGTGATCCGCTCGTATCTGCCTTTCTGCCTGAGCTTGCTGAGCAGCCAGTTGAAGGCGCGTAACAGAACGTGAGAAGTACCCAGCGACCCCGGCCGCGATCGCCGTACCACCTGCTCCAACCGCAGGAAGGACACGGGGAAGCCCAAGGTCATGAGTGCAGACGAGTGGATCCAAATGCATCTGCGTCGAGCCCCTGAGCGTGACGAGGAGTGGGTACGCCGGGCGCTCGTGTTGCAGGGGCGGCTCTGATCGTCAGCGCCAGACTGGTTCGATCAGGCTGGGGTCGAACTTGCGTCGCCCTCGGCCGGCCGGATGGATGATCACAGCGGAGAGGCTGTGCAACACGATCTCTTGTTGGCGTTCGACGGGCAGAGCCAAGAACTCATCGACGGTCACGTTTGTCGTGTCGTTCTTGGCCTCTGCCTGCTTCTGCTCCTTGTAGAAGCGGGCTCGCTCCAACTTCAGCTCGTCGCGCTCTCGCTCCTTGGGGGGCAAGAGCTGCAAGAGTGTGATCACGGTGATCTGCTTCGACCTCTCGGCCGCGACGAGCTGGGCAATGTCTTCATTGACCTGCTCCAACTCCGCCTCCCTCGACCATCGTTGGTCGACAGGTACGGCAGTTACTGCGGCTCGCGCGCGTTGTTCCTCAAGAACAAGTTGAGCTATCAGTCTGTCGACCGGGTCACCCACGCGTCCGACCTTGCCGCAACCGCCGTTCACCACGGAGCACTGATAGGTGAAGCGTGCAGCCTTTGAGCCCGGTTGCCACCTCTGGTTGATCTGGCCTCGGATCTTGGCCTTGCACAGTCCGCAACGGGCGATCCCTGAGAGCAGGTACTTCCGGGCGAGCGTCTTGCCAGGGTGCTTCCGCTTGCGCTCGGCGACCGCCGCGCACACCGCCTCCCACTCCTCAAGGGCGTTGATCGGCTCCCACTCGCCCATGACGGGCCGACCGTCTTCTCCGTGCAGGATCTCGCCGTGGTAGGTCCGGTATCCGACCAAACGCGGGTTCGTCAGGATGTGCTCGACGTGGTGGTGGGCCATGCGCTTCGTGCCTGCCCTCGGGTTGCCCAAGCCCTGTTCCTGCCACCTGGTCCGGATGGTTCCGATGCGGACGCCGGCCAGGATCTCCCGCTGTGCCTCGCGGATGGCCTTGGCCGCGTCCGGGTCGACCTTGGTCCGGTCGTCCTTCCGCCATCCGTACGGTGCCGGTCCGCCGCTGTCCTTGCCCTGCTGGGCCAGCTCCAGGTGCTTGCGCTGGATGCGGCGTGAGGCGTCGTGCGACGACTTGTTGGCGAACGCGACCATGATGCGCGCCATCGTGCGGCCGTCCGGCGTTCCGATGTTGATGTCGTTCGTGACAGTGGCGAACTCCAGGCGCGGGCGCTCGTCATAGATCTCGATGAGCCGTTCCAGGTCGCGCGGCTGTCTTGCGAGCCGGTCAAGGTCGTACGCCACGATGCCGTCGATCAGGCCGGCTCGCAGATCCGTCAGCATCAATTCGAACTCTTCGCGCACGACGTGGCGCTTGAACGCGGACACGTCGTTGTCCTCGTAGACCTTCACGGCCTGCCAGGATCGGAGGTCCGCCAGACGCTCGCAGTCCTGTTGCTGTCGTGCGACGCCGAGCGCTTCGCCTTCGTCGTCCCGCGAGATGCGGGTGTAGATCCCCACCCTGCGTGCCACGTCCGGGCCTCCCCTGCCTCCAGAGCAGGCGTCAGACTACTACCGTCACGGAGTCAAGTCAGCCTGGCCGTCGAGCCGCCCCTGGTCAAGCGGGCGGGGCAGGTGCTCGACGCCTGAGCGGCGGGGGCCCCCGGCATGCGGAAGGGGGCCGGCGGTAGCCGACCCCCTTCCGCATGTCCGTCGAACCTCTAGAACGTTCCCAGCTTCACGATCGACAGCAGCGCGATCAGCTGGATCGCCGACGCCCCCAGCGCCTTCGGCCACGGCAGGTCGTGCGACTTGCTCACCATCAGCGTCAGCAGGACGCCGCCCGCCACCCACGTGGCCCAGCCGAGCACCTGGACGAAGCCGGCGTCGCCGCCCGCGAACATCGCCACGATCAGGCGCGGCGCGTCCGTGAGGGACATGATCAGCATGGAGAGGCCGACCGTGGGCTGCCAGGCGCCGTCGCCGCCGAGCTGGCGGGCCAGGGTGTGGGTGACCACGCCCAGGACGAAGGCGCTGATCATCATCGCCACGGCGGTGATCAGGACGATCGGGATGGCGTTGGACAGGGTGGCGTTGATCGCGTCCTTGCGGGCGCCGTCGAAGCCGAAGACCGCCAGCAGGCCGTAGACGAACGTCACGATGAGGGCTGGGCCCCACATCGTGTAGTCGCGCATCTGGAGGAACGTCTGCTGCGGGGACAGGACGATGCCGCGCAGCAGGTCCTTCCAGTGCAGCCGGGGGCCGATCGGGCCGGCCGGGGCCGAGCCCGCCTGGTAGGTCTCGCCCTGCGAGTACGGGTCCTCGCCGATCGCGAACGCCTGGGTGTGCCCCGGGTTGTCGGCCGCGTACGGGTCGGCGCCGCCGTGCGGGTGCGCGCCGCCGTCGCCGAAGTACTCCGGTTCGCCGTGACCGCCGTAGCCGCCCTGGCCGCCGTGTCCGGCGGGTCCGCCGTTCACCGGGGGCCAGCCGCCGGCGCCGCCGCCCTGGCCCGCTCCCGGTCCGCCGCCCGCGTAGCGCGGCCGGCCGTACTGCGGTTGCTGCTGCGGGTACGGCTGCGACGACGCCGGCGGATAGCCGTACGACGGAGAGCCCGGGGGGCTCTGCTGCCCGTACGGGGGTTGTTGGGGGCGCGCTTGCGGGGCACGGTCGTCCCGTCCGCCGCGTCCGTTCCTGAATCCAGCCACGCCCTCGAACGTACCCGGTCGCGCGGAGTGACGTGCCTGGGCCGGGGGTTCACGCCCGGCTTTGCGGCCGAGCTGTGACATCCCCTAAGGGGCCTCCCGGACGCCACCCCCACGCTTCCGGTACGCCGCCCCCCACGCCTCCCTTACGCCACTGCCGCACCTGCCGGACAGCGCGGCGGACAGCGGGCAGGATGGGGAGCATGAGCGTAGTCAAGATCAATGTACTGACCGTGCCGGCCGAGCAGCGGGAGACGCTGGAGAAGCGCTTCGCCTCCCGCGCGCACGCCGTGGAGAGCTCCGACGGGTTCGAGTGGTTCGAGCTGCTGCGTCCCGTCGAGGGGACGGACACCTACCTCGTCTACACCCGCTGGCGGGACGAGGATTCCTTCCAGGCCTGGATGGAGGGGCCGATGAAGGCCGCGCACCACGGCGGCGGGGAGGGCGGCGGACAGCCGCAGCGGCCCGCGGCCACCGGCTCCACCCTCTGGTCCTTCGAGGTGGTCCAGCAGGCGGCCCCCAAGGGCGCCTAGCCGCGACCACCGGGTACGCGCCCGCCGCGTCCGGTGCCACCGGGTACACGAGGACGCCCCCGGCCCGCAGGAAGTCCTGCGGGCCGGGGGCGTCGTTCACGCGCGAGGCGCCGTCACTTCACCGGCTGCGGCTCCGGGGCGGTCTCGCTGTCCGCCGCGCCCGCCGGGGGCTCGTCCACCGGGGTCTTGACCGAGTCCAGCAGCAGCTGGGCGACGTCCACGACCTGGATGGACTCCTTGGCCTTGCCGTCGTTCTTCTTGCCGTTGACCGAGTCGGTGAGCATGACCAGGCAGAACGGGCAGGCGGTGGAGACGATGTCCGGGTTCAGGGACAGGGCTTCGTCGACGCGCTCGTTGTTGATGCGCTTGCCGATCCGCTCCTCCATCCACATCCGGGCGCCGCCGGCGCCGCAGCAGAAGCCGCGCTCCTTGTGGCGGTGCATCTCCTCGTTGCGCAGGCCCGGGACCTTGCCGATGATCTCCCGCGGCGGGGTGTAGATCTTGTTGTGGCGGCCCAGGTAGCACGGGTCGTGGTAGGTGATGATGCCCTCGACCGGGGTGACCGGCACGAGCCTGCCCTCGTCCACCAGGTGCTGGAGCAGCTGGGTGTGGTGGATGACCTCGTAGTCGCCGCCGAGCTGCGGGTACTCGTTGCCGATGGTGTTGAGGCAGTGCGGGCAGGTCGCGACGATCTTCTTCGCCGATGTGGGCTTCTTCGACTCGGGCGTGACCTTGCCGTCGTCGTCCATCTCCTCGCCGAAGGCGGCGTTGAGGGACATGACGTTCTCCATGCCGAGTTCCTGGAACAGGGGCTCGTTGCCCAGGCGGCGGGCGGAGTCGCCGGTGCACTTCTCGTCGCCGCCCATGATCGCGAACTTCACGCCCGCGATGTGCAGCAGCTCGGCGAAGGCCTTCGTGGTCTTCTTCGCGCGGTCCTCCAGGGCTCCGGCGCAGCCGACCCAGTACAGGTACTCGACCTCGCTGAGGTCCTCGATGTCCTTGCCGACGACCGGGACCTCGAAGTCGACCTCCTTGGTCCACTCCAGGCGCTGCTTCTTGGCCAGGCCCCAGGGGTTGCCCTTCTTCTCCAGGTTCTTGAGCATCGTGCCCGCCTCGGACGGGAACGCGGACTCGATCATGACCTGGTAGCGGCGCATGTCCACGATGTGGTCGACGTGCTCGATGTCCACCGGGCACTGCTCGACGCACGCGCCGCAGGTGGTGCAGGACCACAGGACGTCGGGGTCGATGACGCCGTTCTCCTCGGCGGTCCCGATCAGCGGGCGTTCGGCCTCGGCGAGGGCGGCGGCGGGCACGCCGGCCAGCTGCTCCTCGGACGCCTTCTCCTCGCCCTCCATGGTCTTGCCGCCGCCGGCCAGCAGGTAGGGGGCCTTGGCGTGCGCGTGGTCGCGCAGCGACATGATCAGGAGCTTGGGGGAGAGGGGCTTGCCGGTGTTCCACGCGGGGCACTGCGACTGGCAGCGGCCGCATTCGGTGCAGGTGGAGAAGTCCAGCAGGCCCTTCCAGGAGAACTGCTCGACCTGGGAGACGCCGAAGACGTCGTCCTCGCCCGGGTCGGTGAAGTCGATCGCCTTGCCGCCGGAGGTCATGGGCTGGAGCGCGCCGAGGGCAGTGCCGCCGTCCGCCTCCCGCTTGAACCAGATGTTCGGGAAGGCCAGGAAGCGGTGCCAGGCCACACCCATGTCCGTCTTGAGGGCGACCGTGATCATCCAGATGAAGGAGGTCGCGATCTTCAGGCCGGCGAAGAAGTAGGTGAGGTTCTGGAGCGTGGAGACGTCCATGCCCCGCAGCCAGGAGACCACCGGGTAGGAGAGGAAGAACGACGCCTCGTACTCGGCCACGTGGTGCTGGGCGCCCTCCAGGGCGTGCAGCATGAAGATGCAGACGCCGACGACGAGGATGACCGTCTCGACGAAGTAGGCCTGGCCGAAGTTGGAGCCGGCGAAGCGGGACTTGCGGCCCGGGACGCGCGGGTGGCTCAGCTGCCGGATCGCGATGAGGACCAGGATGCCGATGACCGTCATGGTGCCGATGAACTCGACGTAGACGTTGTACGGCGCCCACTCGCCGATGATCGGCAGGATCCAGTCGGCCTTGAACAGCTGTCCGATGGCGTTGACGATCGTCAGCAGCAGGGTGAAGAAGCCCACCGCCACGAACCAGTGCGCCACGCCCACGACGCCCCAGCGGTTCATCCGGGTGTGGCCGAGGAACTCCTTGACCACGGTGACGGTGCGCTGCACGGGTTCGTCGGTCCGGGTGCCGGCGGGCACGGACTGGCCGAGCCGCAGATACCGGTAGATCTGCCAGACGGCGCGGCCGAACAGTGCCACGCCGACCACGATCAGGACCAGCGACACGATGATCGCGGCGAGTTGCATTGGGGCTCCTGTGAGGCGGCCTCGAAATTACTAAGCGGTAACTTATGTAGTCCGTCTGAGACTACCCCCATCCTCCGTCGCAATGTAGCCGGGCGCGGGGTGATCTGGGTCGCTGAGGGTCACCTGATGTGCCGCTCTTCCGCCGGACCCGCCGCGTGCGGGCGTGCGAACGCGTACGAATCCGCACCGAACTCTGTTCCGATCGTGTTATTCACACCCAATCGCCCGATATACCCCTAATTTAAGAACCGTGCTCTACGGGATCGCCACCGCCACCACCGCCCTGCTCCTGGCCGCCGTGCTCTCGGCCCTGTTCAGGGCGCCCGCGCTGCGCCTCGGGCTGGTCGACCGGCGGCGGGTGCGGCCGGTGCCGTTGCTCGGCGGCGTGGCCGTGGTGGCCAGCACCTGCCTGGTCGCCGCCGCGGGCGGCTGGACCGGCGCGGCGCCGCTCGGCGACGGGGTGGGCCGGCTGCTCGCCGCCGGCGCCGGGGTCGCCGTCCTCGGGCTGGTCGCCGACGTGTGGCGGCTCAGCAACCGCATCCTGCTGGTGGGCGCGGCCGTCGCGGCGGCCTTCGTGGTGCCGTACGACGAGACCGGGCTGCCCGCGGGGCTCGCCGCCGTCGCCTGGATCGCCTGCGTCGCCGCCGCCTTCCGCGGGCTCGACCACGCCGACGGGCTCGCCGGCACCGTCGGCGTGCTGACCGCGTTCGGCGCGGGAGCCTGCGCGGCGGCCGAGATGATGGACGACCTCGCGGTGCTGCTCAGCATCCTGGCCGCCGCCCTCACCGGTTTCCTGATGCACAACTGGCATCCCGCGCGGATCGCCTTCGGCGCCTGCGGCTCCCTGTTCACCGGCTTCGTGCTCGCCGCCTCGGCCGTCCTGGTCCGCACGGGTTACGACGCCGGCCCCACCGCCGCCGTGCTCTTCGGCCTCACCGCCCTGGCGAGCGCCGACGCGGTGCTGGTGGTCCTGTCCCGGCGGCTGGCCGGGCGGCCGCTCAGGCGCCGCGGCCCCGACCATCTCGCGCACCGGCTGCGCCGCCTCGGCCTCACCCCGCCGGGTGCGACCGTAGTGCTCGGCGCCGCCGCCTTCGCGACGGTGCTGGTCGGGGTGCTGGTGCACACGGGGTGGCTCGCGCCGACGGGCGCGCTGTGGGCGGCGGGCGCGGTGCTGGCCGCCGTCCTCGCCCTGCTGCGGGTACGGGTCTACGGCCCGCGCCGCCCCGGCGGCCCTCCGGGCACGGCCACCCACCGTCACACCACCCTCAGCCGCCACGCGACCCTCGGCCACCCCACCGGCACCCGCCGCGACCCACGCGCCGCCCGCGACACCGGCGCCCACCGCACCACCGGCACCGGCTTCCCCGCCCCCTCCGCCGCTCCCACCCCCACGAGCAACAGATCATCCGCCAGAATGTCCCCTTTCGGGGCATACGGCGCCCGCGACCGGGCAGAACCCGAGACGCCGGCCAAGGGGCGGAGGGCGCCCGGCGGGACGGGTGCCCTGGGGGCTCCTCGCGGCCCCGGTGCGGACGCGCGCGGGATGCGCGTCCCGCCCGCCTCCCGGGGGCAGGCGCCCGCATCGCCGCCCCAGCAGTCCGCGTCCTCGCAGCTCAGGGAGTCGTTGCGTGTAAGGGATGGATAAGAGTTGAGCCTCCTCCACTCAGGTCTCTTGACCCGTTGTCGGGCGTGGGGCACACTTGAGTCAGTTCCACTCAAGTCAGCTGGAGGAATTCACCATGGCACGTGCGGTCGGCATCGACCTGGGCACGACTAACTCCGTCGTCAGCGTTCTGGAGGGCGGCGAGCCCACCGTCATCACCAACGCCGAGGGCGCCAGGACCACGCCGTCCGTCGTCGCCTTCGCCAAGAACGGCGAGGTGCTGGTCGGCGAGGTGGCCAAGCGTCAGGCGGTCACCAACGTCGACAGGACCATCCGGTCGGTCAAGCGCCACATGGGCACCGACTGGAAGATCAACCTCGACGGCAAGGACTTCAACCCCCAGCAGATCAGCGCCTTCGTGCTGCAGAAGCTGAAGCGGGACGCGGAGGCCTACCTGGGCGAGAAGGTGACCGACGCGGTCATCACCGTCCCGGCGTACTTCAACGACGCCGAGCGCCAGGCCACCAAGGAGGCCGGCGAGATCGCCGGTCTGAACGTGCTGCGCATCGTCAACGAGCCGACCGCCGCCGCCCTGGCGTACGGCCTCGACAAGGACGACCAGACGATCCTCGTCTTCGACCTCGGCGGCGGCACCTTCGACGTGTCCCTGCTGGAGATCGGCGACGGCGTCGTCGAGGTGAAGGCCACCAACGGCGACAACCACCTCGGCGGCGACGACTGGGACCAGCGCGTCGTCGACTACCTGGTCAAGCAGTTCCAGTCCGGCCACGGCGTGGACCTGTCCAAGGACAAGATGGCCCTCCAGCGGCTGCGCGAGGCCGCCGAGAAGGCGAAGATCGAGCTGTCCTCGTCCACCGAGACCTCGATCAACCTGCCCTACATCACGGCGTCCGCCGAGGGCCCGCTGCACCTGGACGAGAAGCTCACCCGCGCCCAGTTCCAGCAGCTGACCGCGGACCTCCTGGAGCGCTGCAAGACGCCGTTCCACAACGTCATCAAGGACGCCGGCATCTCGATCAACGAGATCGACCACGTCGTCCTCGTCGGCGGCTCGACCCGTATGCCCGCCGTCGCCGAGCTCGTCAAGGAGCTGACCGGCGGCAAGGAGGCCAACAAGGGCGTCAACCCGGACGAGGTCGTCGCCATCGGCGCCTCGCTCCAGGCCGGTGTCCTCAAGGGCGAGGTCAAGGACGTCCTGCTGCTCGACGTCACCCCGCTGTCCCTCGGCATCGAGACCAAGGGCGGCATCATGACCAAGCTGATCGAGCGCAACACCACGATCCCGACCAAGCGCTCGGAGATCTTCACCACGGCCGAGGACAACCAGCCGTCGGTGCAGATCCAGGTCTACCAGGGTGAGCGCGAGATCGCCGCGTACAACAAGAAGCTCGGCATGTTCGAGCTGACCGGTCTGCCGCCGGCGCCGCGCGGCGTCCCGCAGATCGAGGTCTCCTTCGACATCGACGCCAACGGCATCATGCACGTGACCGCGAAGGACCTGGGCACGGGCAAGGAGCAGAAGATGACCGTCACCGGCGGCTCCTCGCTGCCGAAGGACGAGGTCGACCGCATGCGCCAGGAGGCCGAGCAGTACGCGGAGGAGGACCACCGCCGCCGCGAGGCCGCCGAGACCCGCAACCAGGGCGAGCAGCTCGTCTACCAGACCGAGAAGTTCCTCAAGGACAACGAGGACAAGGTCCCCGGCGAGGTCAAGACCGAGGTCGAGGAGGCCGTCGCCGAGCTGAAGGAGAAGCTCAAGGGCGAGGACAGCGCCGAGATCCGCACCGCCACGGAGAAGGTCGCCGCCGTCTCCCAGAAGCTCGGCCAGGCCATGTACGCCGACGCCCAGGGCGCGCAGGCCGCCGGCGGTGCCGGTGACGCGGGCGCCGGCCAGGCGAAGGCCGACGACGACGTGGTGGACGCCGAGATCGTCGACGACGAGCGCAAGGACGGTGCCGCGTGACGGAGGAGACCCCGGGTTTTGACGAGAAGCCCGACGTCCCCTCCGGCGCCACCCCTGACGACGCCGAGCCGAAGGCCGCCTCCTCCGAGGAGGGGGCGGCCCCGGCCGGGGACGCGAGCGAGAAGGCCGGCCTGACGGCGCAGCTGGACCAGGTGCGCACCGCGCTCGGCGAGCGCACCGCGGACCTCCAGCGGCTCCAGGCCGAGTACCAGAACTACCGGCGCCGGGTCGAGCGGGACCGGATCGCGGTCAAGGAGATCGCCATCGCGAACCTCCTGACCGAGCTCCTGCCCGTGCTCGACGACATCGGGCGCGCCCGGGAACACGGCGAACTGGTGGGCGGTTTCAAGTCCGTCGCCGAGTCGCTGGAGACCGTGGCCGCCAAGATGGGGCTGCAGCAGTTCGGCAAGGAGGGCGAGCCCTTCGACCCGACGATCCACGAGGCGCTGATGCACAGCTACGCGCCGGACGTCACCGAGACGACGTGCGTGGCCATCCTGCAGCCCGGGTACCGGATCGGCGAGCGCACCATCCGCCCCGCGCGGGTGGCCGTGGCCGAGCCGCAGCCCGGCGCGCAGACCGTCAAGTCCGCGGACGAGGCCGGTGCGGAGAAGGCCGCCGAGCAGGCCGAGGACAAGGACAGCGGTGGCCCGGAGGAGGGCTGACGCGATAGCAGGCGACGCACGAGAGGAGGGACGTCGGGGATGAGCACCAAGGACTTCATCGAGAAGGACTACTACAAGGTCCTCGGCGTCCCCAAGGACGCGACCGAGGCCGAGATCAAGAAGGCGTACCGGAAGCTCGCCCGCGAGTTCCACCCGGACGCCAACAAGGGCAACGCCAAGGCGGAGGAACGTTTCAAGGAGATCTCCGAGGCGAACGACGTCCTGGGCGACCCCAAGAAGCGCAAGGAGTACGACGAGGCCCGCGCCCTGTTCGGCAGCGGCGGTTTCCGCCCGGGTCCGGGCGGCGGCTCGTTCAACTTCGACCTGGGCGACCTCTTCGGGGGCGCCCAGGGCGGGGGCGGCCAGGGCGGCTTCGGCGGCGGGCTCGGCGACGTCTTCGGGGGTCTGTTCAACCGGGGCGGCGCCGGCGCGGGCGCGCGGACGCAGCCGCGGCGCGGCCAGGACATCGAGTCCGAGGTCACGCTGAGCTTCACCGAGGCGATCGAAGGGGCCACGGTCCCGCTGCGCATGTCCAGCCAGCAGCCCTGCAAGGCCTGTTCGGGCACCGGCGACGCGAACGGCACACCACGTGTGTGCCCGACCTGCGTCGGCACCGGGCAGGTGGCGCGCGGTTCGGGCGGCGGGTTCTCGCTGACCGACCCGTGCCCGGACTGCAAGGGCCGCGGGCTGATCGCGGAGCACCCGTGCGAGGTCTGCAAGGGCTCCGGGCGCGCCAAGTCGTCCCGGACGATGCAGGTCCGCATCCCGGCGGGGGTGTCCGACGGGCAGCGCATCCGGCTGCGCGGCAAGGGCGCGCCGGGCGAGCGCGGCGGCCCGGCGGGCGATCTGTACGTGGTGGTGCACGTCGGTGAGCACCCGGTCTTCGGCCGCAAGGGCGACAACCTCACGGTCACCGTGCCGGTCACGTTCGACGAGGCCGCGCTCGGCGGGGAGGTGCGGGTGCCCACGCTCGGCGGGCCGCCGGTGACGCTGAAGCTGCCCGCCGGCACGCCCAACGGGCGGACGATGCGGGCCCGCGGCAAGGGCGCGGTCCGCAAGGACGGCTCCCGGGGCGATCTGCTGGTCACCGTCGAGGTGAGTGTTCCGAAGGACGTGTCGGGGAAGGCTCGTGACGCGCTGGAGGCGTATCGCGAGGCGACCGCGGGCGAGGACCCGCGGGCGGAGCTGTTCGAGGCCGCGAAGGGAGCATGAGGGAGATGGACGGCCGCCGTCGTAACCCGTACGAACTGACGGAAGACACACCGGTGTACGTCATCTCCGTGGCGGCGCAGCTGTCCGGACTGCACCCGCAGACCCTCCGTCAGTACGACCGGCTGGGCCTGGTGTCCCCCGACCGCACCGCCGGGCGGGGCCGCCGCTACTCGGCCCGTGACATCGAACTGCTCCGCCAGGTGCAGCAGTTGTCGCAGGACGAGGGCATCAACCTGGCCGGCATCAAGCGGATCATCGAACTGGAGAACCAGGTCGCCGCCCTCCAGTCCCGGGTCGCGGAGCTCCAGTCGGCCCTGGAGGGTGCCGCGGCCACGATGCGTCAGCGCGAGGCCGCCGTCCACGCCTCCTACCGCCGGGATCTGGTCCCCTACCAGGAGGTCCAGCAGACCAGCGCGCTGGTGGTGTGGCGGCCCAAGCGGCAGCAGCAGCCGGACTGAGACCGGCGGCGAGCCGACCCGTACACGGCCGGAGCGAAGAGGGGCCCGGAGGATTCCGGGCCCCTCTTCGCGTGGCCGGGGGTCGGGCGCGCGGCGCGCGGCGGCGACGGGCGCCGATCCAGGCGGCGGCCGCGCCGAGGGCGCCGAGGGCGCCGGCGACGGCGCTGTGGGGGGGACCGGGTGGAACAGGCGAAGGACGCCGGCCCGGGTGCGTACGGTGAACCGGCGTGACGGAACAGAGGTGATGACCGCTCGGTGGCCGGTCCTGCTCTCCCCCGGCGTCTCGCGGTGCACTCGTCTTCGCTTCCGGTCCGTGTGTGGTCCATCTTCACTTCGTCATCACTTCGCCACGGGGGACGAGGTCCTGATTCCGCATCCGGGCAGGGGGGCCGGGGCCCGGGCGCGGGCCTGGAGTGAGGGGTCGGTAAAGGACGTTTGAAGGCGGATTGCGCAAGGCTTCGCGAGGTTTTCACAGGCAAGCGGAACGGGTGTTGTCATCTCGTTAAGCGGGACGGCTTGACGCCGGTACCGCCTGCCGCGTTGGCTTTTCAGTCACCTGGGTCGCAATGCTGCGTCCTCGTCCGGAAGGCACCAGAAGTGAGCACCTCGATGCGCCGTATCGCCATAGCCGTGGCCGCGTCCACGCTGTCCCTCTCGCTGGCCGCCTGCGGGGCGCTCGGCGGGTCGGGCAGCAGCCAGGCGAGCCCCTCCAAGGGCAACGACGTCAAGGTGGGCCTGCTGCTGCCGGAGACGGCGAACACGCGCTACGACAAGTTCGACGCGCCGATCATCAAGAGCAAGGTCGCCGAGCTGACCAACAAGCAGGGCGTGGTCGAGTACGCCAACGCCGGGGCGAGCGCGACCAAGCAGGCCGAGCAGATGCAGAAGATGATCGACGACCGGATGGACGTCATCCTGCTCGACGCCGTGGACGCGCACGCCATCGCCGACCAGGTGAAGAAGGCCAGGGACGCGGGCATCCCCGTCATCGCCTACGACCGGCTCGCCGAGGGCCCGATCGACGCGTACATCTCCTTCGACAACGAGCTGGTCGGCGAGGTGCAGGGCCGCTCGCTGCTGGACGCGGTGGGCTCCACCGGCGCCGCCAAGATCGTCATGATGAACGGCTCGCCCACCGACCCGAACGCCAAGCAGTTCAAGGAGGGCGCGCTCGCCCAGCTGACCGGCAAGGTGACGATCGTCAAGTCCTACGACACCAAGGACTGGAAGCCGGAGAACGCCCAGGCCAACATGGCCGAGGCGATCAAGGCGATCGGCCGCAGCGACATCGACGGCGTCTACTCGGCCAACGACGGCATGGCGGGCGGCATCATCAAGGCCCTGCACGCCGCGGGCGTCACCAAGCTGCCGCCGATCACCGGCCAGGACGCCGAACTCGACGCCGTGCAGCGCATCCTCGCCGACGACCAGTACATGAGCGTCTACAAGTCCTACCCGACGGAGGCGGAGAACGCCGCCGAGATGGCCGTCGCCAAGGTGCAGGGCAAGGACATCCAGTTCGACTCCCTGACCCGGGACAAGGTCACCAGCCCGACCACCAGGAACATCCCGGCCCAGCTGGTGCCGGTGGTCGCCCTGACCAAGTCGAACATCAAGGACACGGTGATCGCCGACGGCATCTACAAGACCTCCGACATCTGCACGGCGGCGTACCGCTCGGCGTGTGCGGCGGCGGGCCTCAAGTAGCCCGGCGCGGACCCCTTCCGCGCGCGGCCTTTCGGCCCGGGCCGGCGCCCGCCCGTCTTTTCCTGGTCAGGTTGTTGCAAGGCACTCCACGGAGGCCCGTACATACCGGATGACACCGGGGCATACGGGCGCCCGCCCCCGGGGGAGCCGTGTTGCACAGCCGGTCCGGGCCGCGCATAGTTGCGCTGCGGAAAGACGCGGAGACCGGGGGTGTGACGGGCCATGGCCGGGCACGGGACCCAGGAGCACCCACACGGTGCCGACCGACTGTGCGACGTCGGGGAGCGGGTGTACTCACGGGCCGTGCGCCGCGGCCGGGTGCCGCGCCGGGACGCCGAACCGGTGCCCTGCCTGCTGGAGCTGGCGCTGCTGCACCCGGACCCGGACGACATGGACTTCCTGGTGCCCACCGCGCCGCAGGAGGTCATGACCCGGCTGCTGCGCGGGATGTACGACGAGGTGAGCGCGAGCCACCGGCGGGTCGGCTCGGCGGTGGCCGCCTACGAGCGCTACGCCGGCCTCGGCCGCCAGGTGCAGGCGCCCGCCGCCGGAGAGGGCAGTGCGATACGCGTCCTGGACGGCCTCTCCCGCATCCAGGCGGCCATGGACGAGGCGACCGAGGCGTGCCGCACCGAGGTGCTGACCGTCCAGCCCGGCGGCATCCGGCGCGAGCACGAGCTGTCGGAGGGCCTGCCCCGGGCGCTGGCGCTGCGCGGCCGGGGCGTGCGCATGCGCGACCTGTACACGCACGTGGCCCGGCACGGGCAGGGCCTGCTCAACTATCTGGAGCTGATGGGCGACGCGGTCGAGGCGCGCACGCTGGACGAGGTGATCGACCGGCTGATCCTGTTCGACCGCACGGTCGCCTTCGTCCCCGCCAACGCCGACCGCACCATGGCGCTGGAACTGCGCCACCCGGCGCTGGTGGAGTACCTGGTGACGGTCTTCGAACGGCTGTGGCGGCTGGCGATCCCGCTGACCGCGCCGCTGCCCGACACCGGTATCGAGGGCATCTCGCACCGGGAGCGGTCCATCGCCGCGCTGCTGGCCGAGGGCCACCAGGACGCGGTGATCGCCGAGCGGCTGGGGATCAGCGTACGCACCTGCCGGGCGCACATCGCCCGGCTGTCGGAGACGCTCGGCGCGGCCAGCCGTACGCAGCTGGGCGTGCGGATCGCACAGGCGGGCCTGGACGGCCCGCCGGGCGCCGACGGCGCGTCCGCGGTCAGCGCTCCGGGTCGAGGATCCCGGACCGCCCGATGAGATAGCCGAGTTGGGCGCGGCTGGTGCTGCCGAGGGTGGCGGCGAGTTTCGCGATGTGCTCGCGGGCGGTGCGGACGTTCATGCCGAGGCGGTCGGCGATGACGGCGTCGGTGTGCCCTTCGACGAGGAGGGCGGCGATGGCGTGCTGGCGGGGGGTGACGCCGTCGGGGGCCGGTCGGTGGGCCGCCTCGGGGTACATCGGGGTGGCCAGGCGCCACAGCCGGTCGAACACGGTCACGAGATACGTGACCAGCGCGGGGATGCGGATCTCCAGCGCCAGGTTGCGGTCCGTGTCGGCCGGGACGTAGGCGAGCGCGCGGTCGATGACGATCAGCCGCTCGGGCACCTCGTCCAGCGTGCGGGCCTCCACGTCGCCGCGCAGCCGTTCGTAGCGGGCGACGACGGTGGGGGCGTGGCGCAGGGTGTGCTGGTAGAGGGCGCGTATCCGGCCACCGCGGTCCAGCAGGGCCTGGTCGCGGTCCATGGCCTCGGCGTGGAAGTGGGGGGAGGGGCCGATGTGACTGGTCCGGGGCTGGATCGCCAGGACCTCCGTGGCGTCGGTCATTGCTTCCGCAATCGTGCGGCCGATGCGCTCCTTGTCGTGGAGCACGGTGACGCCCGGCGCGTCCGGCGCGACGCCGGAGAGGGCGGAGGCCTTCAGCAGCGGCTCGAACATCCTCGTCAGCCGCTCCTCGCGCCGTCTCTCCCGCGCGATGCGCTCGCCGGAGACCCGGAGCAGCCGGTGCAGGGCGGCGGTGGGGGCGGTCGGCACCAGAAGGCGCGCGTCGTCGTCGGCCGGCTGGAGGAGACCGTGATCGGCCAGGCAGGGGGCCTCGGCGCACTCCCCGGCGGCCACCCTCCCCTCGCGCAGGGCCCGTTCGTACAGGGCCGCTCCCGCGGCGCAGAGGTCTTCCGGGCCGTGCTCGGTGTGCGGTGCCGGGCTCACCCAGCTTCTCCGATCGGATTCAGTTCGCCTGCTCCAGGATCCCCGACTGCGCGATGAGATAGCCGAGCTGCGCCCGGCTGCCGCTGCCCAGGGCCGAGGCCAGCTTGGCGATGTGCGCCCGGCAGGTGCGGACGTTCATGCCCAGGCGGCGCGCGATGGCCTCGTCGACATGGCCCTCCACCAGGAGTTTCGCGATGGAGTGCTGGATCTCCGTGATGCCGTCGGCGGCGGTCTCGTAGGGCGCGCCGGCGCTCAGCGGCACCGCGCGGCTCCACATGAACTCGAAGACCTTGATCAGGTAGCGGACCAGCCCCGGGTGGCGCAGCTCCAGCGCGACCTGCTGGTCGTCGCGAGTGGGAATGAAGGCGACGGTCTCGTCGCAGATGATCAGCCGTTCCACCAGCTCGTCGATGGACCGGTACTCGACCTTGCCGTCGGACAGCTGCGCGGCGTAGGCCAGCTTCTCCTGGCTGTAGCGGGCGGTGTGCTGGTACAGCGTCCGGATCCGCACCCCGCGTTCGATCAACGGCCTGTCGCGCTCCAGCCCCAGCAGCAGACTGCGTTCGGACATCCGGTCGCTCGGCTGGACGGTGAGCACCTCGGTCCGGCACTGGGCCGTGGCCAGGTTGAGCGCCGCGTTGATCCGCTCGCCGCCCTCCAGGACCGAGATGGAGTCGCTGCCGGCGGCCGATTCGCTGCTGAAGGCCAGGAACTGCTCGAAGGTGTCGGCGATGTCCATGGCGAGCCGCCGGCGCTGGGCGATCTCGCGCTCGATGGGGTTGAGCCGCCGGGCCAGTGCGACCGCCGGCGGCAGCGGGCGCAGCCAGTCGGGATCGTCCGGATCGGGGTGGAGCAGGGCGGATTCCAGCAGGCACGGGGCCGGCTCGGCGTCGGCGCGGCTGATGCGTCCCGCCCGCAGAGCGGCCGCGTACAGGCGGCTGCCCTCTTCACACACCTCGTTCAACGAATGGGGGTGTGTCCCATTTGTTTGATTCGTAGCCAAATCTCCACCCCCCAGGCTCCTGAACATGCAGGAACATGATGCACCGTTTGGGTGGCCATGACGTGCCTGAATGAGCCATCGTCGTACCTGACGGGGGAAAAGGGGATCTTCAAGTGAGGACGAAGCCGATTATGCGTAACAGACTGCTTCGCTCGGTGCTTGTCGCCGCCTTCTCCGCCGTTGCAGCCCTTGGTGCGCTGAGTGGCCTCTCCGGTGCGAAAGGCGATGTTCGGGCGAACACCAGCTGGCCGGCGGTGGCGGCGAGTTCCGGGCTCGCCGATGGTGCCGATGTCGCGACGGGCGTAACCGGGAGCTGACGTGACCACACCACCCGACGACCGATCCTTCCGTCGCGAGATGGCCACCGCCTACCGCTCCGGATGGCACTTCATCGACCTTGTCACCGCCATCCCCCACAGTGGTGACTCGTTGATGGTGACCGTCTTCGGTGAGCCGGTCGTCGTCACCCGGGACGAGGACGGAGACGTGCGGGCCTTCCGGTGCCTGCGCCGGCCCCGCGGGGCGCCGAAGCCCGTGCGGTGTGCCATCCGGTACGGAATGATCTTCGTGAACCTGGATCAGCGGGACCACCGGCAGGTGGCGCCGGAACCCGCCGACATCAGGACCATCTCAGCCACCCCCCGCAGTGCCTGACGCGATTCCCCCGTCGTAACAGATCGCTCAGGTGCTTCCCCCCGCAGCGGCGTCACCGTGACCTGAACACGGTGACGCCGCTGTAATTTGTGCGCTTCGCGCGGATATCACCCGCCCCGGCCTGTGGCCGGAAACAGCTCTTTCGGGCCGTTCTCCTCAGCCGCGCCCCAGCGCCCGGGTCAGTTGGATCTCGATCACCACACGGGCCGGATTCGGCCTCGGGGACCTCTGGTAGCGCTCGGTGTAACGGCGCTCCGCCTCGGCCACGCGCTCCGGCTCGTCCCGGACGTACGCGCGTCCCTCCAGCGTCGCCCACCGCCGGCCGTCCACCTGGCACACGGCCACCGGCGCCCCGTCGGAGCCTGCCGCCCGCACATGGCGCACCTTCGCACTCGTCCCGCTGGAGATCACCCGGGCCAGCCGCGCCCCGGGGTCGTAGGTGACCCCGACCGGGACGACGTGCGGGGTGCCGTCGGGGCGGAGCGTGGTCAGCGTGCACACGTGCCGCTCCCGCCAGAAGCTGAGGTACGGCGCGTCGGGATCGCCCGGGTCCTGGGCGTACGGAGTGGTGGCCATGGACGGAACCTAGCCAACCGGGGACGGGTGGGCGTGACCGGCCCGGGGCGCGGAACCTGTCCGGTCCGGACGCGAGAGCCCGGCCGGTGCCGTCCTCCCCCGAAAACAGGGCTCCCGGAACCATCTTGAGTGGAATAGACTCAACTTTGTGCACGTTCACCGAGTCAGCACGGGGGACGTGGCAGAGGAAGACGTGACGCGGGACCTGGCAGACCGCCGACGCCGAGGAGGAGAGAAGCGACCGTGGACGCCGAGCTGACCAACAGGAGCCGGGACGCCATTCAGGCCGCCGGCAACCGGGCCGTGACCGGGGGGCACCCCGACCTGACCCCGGCCCACCTGCTCCTCGCGCTGCTGGAGGGGCAGGACAACGAGAACATCATCGACCTGCTGTCCGCCGTCGACGCCGACCAGGCGTCGGTCCGCGCGGGCGTCGAGCGCGTCCTCGCGTCCCTGCCGAGCGTGACCGGCTCCACCGTGGCGCCGCCGCAGCCGGGCCGTGAGCTGCTGGCGGTGATCGCGGACGCGCAGAGCCGCGCGAAGGACCTGGGCGACGAGTACCTGTCCACCGAGCACCTGCTCCTCGGCATCGCCGCGAAGGGCGGCGCGGCCGGCGAGGTGCTGGAGCGGCAGGGCGCCAGTGCGAAGAGACTGCAAGAGGCGTTCCAGAAGGCGAGGGGAGGGCGCCGGGTGACCACACCCGACCCCGAGGGCCAGTACAAGGCCCTGGAGAAGTTCGGCACCGACTTCACCGCGGCGGCGCGCGAGGGGAAGCTGGACCCGGTCATCGGCCGGGACCAGGAGATCCGCCGCGTCGTGCAGGTGCTGTCGCGGCGCACGAAGAACAACCCGGTCCTCATCGGCGAGCCCGGCGTCGGCAAGACCGCCGTCGTCGAGGGGCTCGCCCAGCGGATCGTCAAGGGCGACGTGCCCGAGTCCCTGAAGGACAAGCGGCTGGTCGCCCTCGACCTCGGGGCGATGGTCGCGGGTGCGAAGTACCGCGGCGAGTTCGAGGAGCGGCTGAAGACCGTCCTGGCGGAGATCAAGGAGTCCGACGGGCAGATCATCACCTTCATCGACGAGCTGCACACGGTCGTCGGCGCGGGCGCCGGCGGCGACTCCGCGATGGACGCGGGCAACATGCTCAAGCCGATGCTGGCCCGCGGCGAGCTGCGCATGGTCGGCGCGACCACTTTGGACGAGTACCGCGAGCGGATCGAGAAGGACCCGGCCCTGGAGCGCCGCTTCCAGCAGGTGCTGGTCGCCGAGCCCAGCGTGGAGGACTCCATCGCGATCCTGCGCGGACTCAAGGGCCGCTACGAGGCGCACCACAAGGTGCAGATCAACGACTCCGCGCTGGTGGCCGCCGCGACCCTGTCCGACCGCTACATCACCTCCCGCTTCCTGCCCGACAAGGCGATCGACCTCGTCGACGAGGCCGCCTCCCGGCTGCGGATGGAGATCGACTCCTCGCCCGTGGAGATCGACGAGCTCCAGCGCGCCGTGGACCGGCTGCGGATGGAGGAGCTGGCGCTCGACAAGGAGACCGACGCCGCCTCCCGCGAGCGGCTGGAGAAGCTGCGCCGCGACCTCGCCGACAAGGAGGAGGAGCTGCGCGGCCTGACCGCCCGCTGGGAGAAGGAGAAGCAGTCCCTCAACCGGGTCGGCGAGCTGAAGGAGAAGCTGGACGACCTGCGCGGCCAGGCCGAACGCGCCCAGCGCGACGGCGACTTCGACACCGCCTCCAAGCTGCTGTACGGCGAGATCCCGGACCTGGAGAAGGAACTGGAGGCCGCCTCGCGCGCCGAGGAGGAGGCCGCCAAGGACACCATGGTCAAGGAGGAGGTCGGCCCCGACGACATCGCCGACGTCGTCGCCTCCTGGACCGGCATCCCGGCCGGCCGCCTGCTGGAGGGCGAGACGCAGAAGCTGCTGCGCATGGAGGACGAGATCGGCAAGCGGCTGATCGGCCAGGGCGAGGCCGTGCGCGCGGTCTCCGACGCGGTGCGCCGCTCCCGCGCCGGCATCGCCGACCCCGACCGGCCCACCGGCTCCTTCCTCTTCCTCGGCCCGACGGGCGTGGGCAAGACGGAGCTGGCCAAGGCGCTCGCGGACTTCCTGTTCGACGACGAGCGGGCGATGGTGCGCATCGACATGTCGGAGTACAGCGAGAAGCACAGCGTGGCCCGCCTGGTCGGCGCCCCGCCCGGCTACGTCGGCTACGAGGAGGGCGGCCAGCTCACCGAGGCGGTCCGGCGGCGGCCGTACAGCGTGGTGCTGCTGGACGAGGTGGAGAAGGCCCACCCGGAGGTCTTCGACATCCTGCTCCAGGTACTGGACGACGGCCGGCTCACCGACGGGCAGGGCCGCACGGTCGACTTCCGCAACACCATCCTGATCCTCACCTCCAACCTGGGCAGCCAGTTCCTGATCGACCCGATCACCAGCGAGGAGGAGAAGAAGGAGCAGGTCCTGGAGGTCGTCCGCGCCTCGTTCAAGCCGGAGTTCCTCAACCGGCTGGACGACCTGGTGGTCTTCTCGGCCCTCACCAAGGAGGAACTGAGCCGGATCGCGAAGCTCGCCATCGACCGCCTCGCCAAGCGGCTCGCGGAACGGCGCCTGACGCTGGAGGTCACCCCGGAGGCGCTGGCCTGGCTCGCCGACGAGGGCATGGATCCGGCCTACGGCGCCCGTCCGCTGCGCCGCCTGGTCCAGACGGCCATCGGCGACCGCCTCGCCAAGGAGATCCTGGCCGGCGAGATCAAGGACGGCGACACGGTCCGGGTGGACCGCTTCGGCGAGGGCCTGCTGGTGGGGCCGGCTACGGGCAAGACGCTGTAGCCGACGCGGGCGGCCACCCGTACGGACGGCCCCCGTCCGGCGGGCTCCCCCCGTCTGGCGGTCGCCCGTGCGGCGGGCTCCCCCGTGCGGCGGTCGCCCGTGCGGCGGTACGGCGCGGGCGGCACGGCCCCCAGGCCGCTGGCCGCCCTGCTGCGACGGCACGGCGGAGGCGCTCCACGCGCCGCCGCCGTGCGGCACGGCCCCCATCCCCGGTGCGCGGGGGAGGGGGCCGTGGTCCGTTCGGGTCGCGGCCCGCGCGGATCGCGGCGCGGCGTGTCAGGACCGGGTCGGGGCGGGTACTCGACTGGCGGCCGCCCGGGTGACCGGATCGTGTCAGCCCACGGCTGACAGGGGCCGCCGGGGCTTGCCACGCCCCTCCCCGGATGGGGGAGGATGGCGGGATCCGTACGAAGGGAAAAACACGGTGAGCATCGACCCGTCCTCGATTCCGAACTTCGGGGGCCAGCCCGAGCCGCAGCCCCAAGGACCGGCGGGCCCCGTCGTCCCGGATCAGGACCTTGTGAAGCAGCTCCTGGACCAGATGGAGCTCAAGCACCTCGTCGACGAGGAGGGTGACCTCGTCGCGCCGTGGGAGCAGTTCCGCACGTACTTCATGTTCCGCGGCGAGGGCGACCAGCAGGTCTTCTCGGTGCGGACGTTCTACGACCGGCCGCACAAGATCGACGACAAGCCCCAGCTGCTGGAGGCCATCGACGACTGGAACCGCCGCACCCTGTGGCCCAAGGTCTACACCCACACCCACGATGACGGCGCCGTCCGCCTCATCGGCGAGGCCCAGATGCTGATCGGCACGGGGGTGAGCCTGGAGCACTTCGTCTCCTCCACCGTCAGCTGGGTGCGCGCCGCGCTGGAGTTCGACCGCTGGCTGGTCGAGCAGCTCGGCCTGGAGGAGGAGATCGACGAGGCGGACAAGCCGGAGGACGGCGAGGAGTAGTCCGCGCCCACGGCGGCGTCCCACAGGCCGCCGCAGGCGAACGAGAGCCCGGCCGGGGCACGGACCACCACGGTGGCCGTGCGGGGCCGGGCTCTCGCCGTGCGCGGGGAGCGGGGCGGTACGGAGCGGTGCGGGGTAGCCGGCGAGGACGGCGTCCGGCCACGGGGGGCCTGTGCGGCGACGCGTTCGTCCACAGCCTGTGGGCGACGTGCCCGCGCCGGCCTGGGGGCGACGCGTCCGCACCGCCCGAGGCGACGGGCCCGCTCACCGGGTCCCTGGTTCAGCCCGCCAGGGCCTTCAGCCGGCTCGCCGCCTCCTCCAGGACCGGGATCTGTTTGCAGAAGGCGAAGCGGACGTAGGGGGCGCCCTCGGCTCGGTGGTCGTAGAAGACCGCGTTGGGAATGGCGACCACGCCCGCGCGTTCGGGCAGGGAGCGGCAGAAGGCGAAGCCGTCGCTCTCGCCCAGGGGGCGGATGTCGGTGGTGACGAAGTACGTGCCGGCCGGCTTGAAGACGCCGAAGCCCGCCTCCGCCAGGCCCGCCGCCAGCACCTCCCGCCGGGCCCGCATGTCCTCGCGGAAAGCGGCGAAGTACGACTCGGGCAGCGCGAGCGCCTCGGCCACCGCGTACTGGAACGGGCCCGAGGCCACGTACGTCAGGAACTGCTTGGCCGAGCGCACCGCCGTGACCAGGCCGGGCGTCGCGGTGATCCAGCCGACCTTCCAGCCGGTGAACGAGAAGGTCTTCCCCGCCGACCCCACCGTGACCGTGCGGTCGCGCATGCCGGGCAACGTGGCGAGCGGGACGTGCTCCGCGTCGTCGAAGACCAGGTGCTCGTACACCTCGTCGGTGACCACCAGCAGATCGCGCTCGACGGCCAGCTCGGCGACCGCCGTCAGCTCCTCGCGGGTGAGGACCGCGCCGGTCGGGTTGTGCGGGGTGTTGAGCAGCAGCAGCCGGGTCCGGTCGGTCACCGCCGCGCGCAGCTCGTCCAGGTCCAGCCGGAACGCGCCCTCGTGCGGCCGCAGCGTCACCGGCACCCGCCGGCCACCGGCCATGGCGATGCAGGCCGCGTAGGAGTCGTAGTACGGCTCCAGGGCGACCACCTCGTCGCCCGGCTCCACCAGGGCCAGCAGCGCGGCCGCGATCGCCTCGGTGGCGCCCGCCGTGACCAGCACCTCCGTGTCCGGGTCGTAGGACAGGCCGTAGCGCCGCAGCTGGTGGGCGGCGACGGCCGTGCGCAGCTCGGGGACGCCGGGGCCCGGCGGGTACTGGTTGCCGCGCCCGTCGCGCAGCGCCCGCACCGCCGCCTCCCGGATCGCCTCGGGGCCATCGGTGTCGGGGAAGCCCTGGCCGAGGTTGATCGCACCGGTGGCCGCGGCCAGGGCGGACATCTCGGCGAAGATCGTCGTCCCGAACTCGGCGAGCCGGCGGTTGAGGAGCGGACGTGCGCTGGAGGTCATGCGGGCCATCCTGCGCCGAAGCTCTGGAGTTCCTCAAGTGTGCTTTGGCCCGCTCGGTGGCCGGGGATATCCGGGGCACGCAGCGTGCGTAGCGCCCACGGGGGGCGTTCCCGGGGGGTCTGCCCCGGGGGAGCGGAAGGAGCGTGACGCCATGAGCTTCCTCATAGTCCTGGCCGTGGTCGCGGTGCTGTTCCTGACCGGCGTGGTGCGCGGGGCGCGGCGGAAGGCGCGCGGCGGCCGTCCGGTCCGGATGACCAAGGGGCGGCGGACGCGGGCCTACAGCGGGGGAGCGGGCGGCGGCGGGGGCGCCGGATGGTGGGCGTCGGGCGACAGCGGTTCGTCGTCCGGCGGCCACCACGGCGGTCATCACCACGGCGGTCACTCCTGTGGGGGGCACTCCTCCTGCGGCGGCCACTCCTCGTGCGGCGGCGGTTCGTCCTGCGGCGGCGGTTCGTCGTGCGGGGGCGGTTGCGGCGGCGGCAGCTGACGGAGGCCGGACTCGGCCGTCGGTCGCCCGGAGGCGATCTCGGTCGCCCGAAGCCGGTGTCGGCCGTCGGTCGCCTGGAGTCGGGCTCGGTCGTCGGGCGGCGATGTGGTCGGCGTAGGGGGATGCGGACACGGCCAGGACGGCGACCGTGGGGGACGTTCCGCCATCCGATGTCAACGGCCTCTCCGCGCAACGGCGTTCGGCCGGCAACCGGAAGGTCGTCCCCCAGATCCGTTCCGGTGTGAGCCGAGGAGTGCGCCGTTGCGTGCGCCCTGGCGTACGCAGTAGTTGAACAGTTGAGCTGACAGGCCCTCTGAGGGATGGAAACCCCACGAAGTTGGGTAAAAACGCTGTGGCGGCCCCGCCGTTCGTGGTTCCCTCTAATTCGCCGACGCAGCCCCCAGGACATCCTGCTCACACCCTTTCTGAACTGGGCTGACCGGGCCGTCCCCCCGTGCCGTCCGGGGTGCGCCGGCCTCCTGAGACCCCTTTTCTTAAGCGTGCTAGCGGAGCCGATCCATGCTCACGACCCTGAACACCTCCTACACCGACACACGCGCGGCCGACCTCGCCTGGGCGCTGGGCCGCGAGCCGCTGCCCGCGCTGGCCACGCTCGACCTCGAACTGGGTGGCTCCAAACTGCAGTTGAGACTCCTCGGCGCGTCCCATCAGGTCCTCCTGGAGGAGGAGCGGGGCATCTGCTCGGAGACGGTGGCGTGCATCCCCGGGTCCAGCACGCCCCTGCCGCTCGGCGTCGCCAAGCGGGCCGGCGACTGGGAGTACCAGTTCGCCGCGCGCGTCGAGGAGTTGTCGCCGGGCTCCTTCGCCGGGCGCGCGCAGGAACTGCTGGCCCTCGTCTGCGACCACCCGCACGGCCTGGCCGGCGTCTTCCCGGGCAGCCCGCACGCGTTCACCGCCATGCTGGCGCAGCGCCGGGAGGGCCAGGTGCACTGGCGCACCTGGCACGCCTACCCGCAGGACAGCCAGTTGGTGGCCACCCGCACCCGGGTGGGGGCGCGCCGTCCCGCGCCGCTGCCCGTCAACTGAGCCGGTCCGGACACGGATGCGCCGACCCTTCCGTTTCCACACGTGTGGGTGACGATGCGTGGTGCGCCCGTGACGTAACGTCGCAGTCGTGATCGAACCGCACGCCCCGGCCCCGCCCCGCCCGGCGCCCCCGCGCGGCCTTCCCGAGCCGCTGCTCGTCCGGCTGCCCGTCCGGCCGGGAACCGGCCGGTTCCTCGTCCTCGCCGGTGTCTTCGTCTGTGCGGCCTGCGGACTGGTGTACGAACTCGAACTGGTCGCCCTCGCCTCGTACCTGATGGGCGACTCGGTCACCCAGGCCTCCGTCGTGCTGTCCGTGATGGTGTTCGCCATGGGCATCGGCTCGCTCGGCGCCAAGCGGCTGCGCCGGCACGCCGCCATCGGCTTCGGCGCGATCGAGGCGACGCTCGCCCTGGTCGGCGGGTGCAGCGCCATGGCGCTCTACGCCGTCTTCGCCTGGACCGGCGGCTGGGGCGGCCTGTGGGTGGCCGCGCCGCGCTGTCTGCTGGTCGCCTTCTCGCTCGCCATCGGCCTCCTGATCGGGGCCGAGGTGCCGCTGCTGATGGAGCTGATCCAGCGCATCCGCCGCCAGGACGCGGGCGGCGCCGTCGCCGACCTGTTCGCCGCCGACTACGTGGGCGCGCTCGTCGGCGGCCTCGCCTTCCCCTTCCTGCTGCTGCCGCTGTGCGGCCAGCTCACCGGCGCCCTGCTCACCGGCGCGGTCAACGTCCTGGCCGGCGGCGCCCTCGTCCTCGGCCTGTTCCGCCGCGACCTCACCCCGCGCGGACGCCGGCTGCTGCTCGCCGCCAACCTCGTCGTGCTCGGCCTGCTCGCCACGGCCGCCGCCGGCTCCGGCGCCTTCGAAGAGGCGGCCCGCCGCGCGGTGTACGGCGACGACGTGCGCGTGGCGGTGCGCACCGGCGTCCAGGAGATCGTCGTCACCGGCGGCACCCGCGGCCGCCCGCTGGACCTGTTCCTCGACGGGCGGCTGCGGGTCAGCAGCCAGGACGAGCGCCGCTACCACGAGGCGCTCGTCCGGCCCGCGATGACCGGCGCGCACGGGCGCGTGCTGATCCTCGGCGGCGGCGACGGCCTGGCCGCCCGCGAGGTCCTGCTCCACCCCGGCGTGGACCGGGTGGACATCGTGGAGATCGACCCGGCCGTCGTCCGTCTGGCCCGCACCGACCCGGCTCTCACCCGGCTGAACGGACACGTGTACGACGACCGGCGCGTCCATGTGCACGCCGCCGACGCCTTCACCCGGCTGCGCACGCTGCCCGCGGCGGCGTACGACGTGGTGGTCGAGGACCTGCCCGACCCGGGCATCACGGCCAGCACCAAGCTGTACTCGCGCGAGTTCTACGACCTGGTCCGCCGGGTCCTGGCCCCCGGCGGGCGGCTCGCGGTGCACGCGGGGCCGGTCGCCTCCCGGCCCGACGTGTTCTGGACGGCGGAGACGACGATCCGCGCCGCCGGTCTGCGTACCGCCCCCTACCAGGTGGGCGGCCGCGCCTCCCGCTTCGCCGCCGGACCCGACCGGGCGACCGGCGCCCGTCGCGCCCCGCGCGACTGGGGCTTCGTCCTCGCCGCCCGCACTCCGCCCCACCTCGCCCTGGACCCGACGGCCGTACGCCCGCGCACGATCACCCCGGCCGCGCTCGCCGCGGACGCCCGCGCCGCCGCGCGCACCCGCGTCCCCGGCCTGCCTCCTTCCACCCTGGTCCACCCGCGCTACGCCTGAGCCGTCCGGGCTACGCCTCCGTCCGCCCGCGTGACGCCCCGGCCGCCGTCGCCGCCACCGCAGCCGTACCGCCCAGACGCCGTGCGCGTGCCGGCGGCCCGTTCCTCCCCCGGGTGGAACGGGCCGCCGGGCCTCCCTCCGCCGCGGACCCCCGGACCGCGGCCGGACGACGCGGACCCCCTCCGCAGCGCGGCCGGCGCGCCACGAACCTACGGCCGCACCGCGCACCCGCACATCCCGCACCTGGTGGAAACCGGCTCCGACCGGCGCGGTAGCCGCGCGGTTCCTGCACCTTCCGCGGTACCGCGGAAAGATGACGCCAATGCCCGCGCACCGGGCTTACGCTGCGGCGGTGCGGATCCACCCCCTCGCGGTCGACGGCCTGACGGCCCTGGTGCCGCTGGCCGTCGCGTGCCTGATCGGCGCGGAGGCCGGCCGGGAGTGGCACCCGCTCGACGCGTACGCCTGGGTGCTCGTCGTCCTGACCAATCTGTCGCTCGCCCTCAGCACCCGCGCCCCGGTCGCCGTCTTCCTCTGCGTCCACCTCAGCTGGAGCCTCTACGTCGCCCTCGGCAACTGGCCCGTGGTCAACACCCCGGCCGCCATGGTCGCCCTGTACATGGTGGCCACGACGAGGCCCGCGCGGACCACCGCGTGGTGCGCGGCCGTGATGGGCGGGGTGTGGATCTACGCCGGGGTGTACAGCCGCTCCGACATGCTGGCGTCGGTCGTCGGCCAGGCGATCGGCTACCCGCTGGCCCTGTGGTGGTTCGGCCACCTCGCCCGCCGCAGCGCCGAGCTGACCGTACGACTCCGCGCCGAACAGGCCGAACGGGCGCGGCGCGCGGTCGCCGAGGAACGCGTGCGGATCGCGCGCGAACTGCACGACGTGGTCGCCCACCACATGGCCGTCATCAACGTCCAGGTCGGCCTCGCCCGGTTCGTCTTCGACTCCGACGCGCCCACCGCGCGCGCCGCACTCACCACCATCGGCACCGCGAGCGGCGAGGCGCTGGCCGAGCTGCGCCGCATGCTCGGTCTGCTGCGCGCGGACGGCGTGGACGGCACGCCGGAGGACGGCGCCGCCACCGAGCCGACGCCCGGCCTCGACCGGCTGGAGGAGATGGTCGAGCGGGTCCGGGCCGGGGGCGTCCGGGTGGACCTGCGCCTGCGCGGCGAGCCGCGCCCGCTGCCGTCCGGGGTGCAGCTGTGCGCCTACCGGGTCGTCCAGGAGGCGCTGACCAACGTGCTCAAGCACGCCCCCGGCAGCAGCGCCGCCGTCGAACTCGTCTACGGCCCCGGCGAGATACGGGTGTCGGTCACCGACGACGGCAGCGGCCGGGAGCGCGGGAAGGGGGTGGATCCGGACAGAATGCGGCGGCACGGCGGCCACGGGTTGATCGGCATGCGCGAGCGCGCCAAGCTCTACGGCGGGACGATCGTCGTCGGCCCGCGGCGCGAGGGGGGATTCGGCGTGCGTCTGACCCTTCCGACGTCGGAACAGGGCGCACGCCGGGGAGACGCCGTCACGGAATGATCAGAGTGCTGGTGGTCGACGACCAGTTCCTCGTCCGCAGCGGACTGGTCGCGCTGCTGCGCGCCGCCCCCGGAATGGAGGTCGTCGGCGAGGCCGCGGACGGGGCGGAGGCGGTGGCGCTGGCCGCGAAGACCCGGCCGGACGTCATCCTCATGGACATCCGCATGCCCGGGATGACCGGCATCGAGGCGACCCGGCGCATCCTCGCCGACGCGGCGGACCCCGCGCCCCGCATCCTCATCCTCACCACCTTCGACCTGGACGAGTACGTCTACGGCGCGCTGCGCGCCGGGGCCGCCGGGTTCCTCCTCAAGGACGCGGGTCCGGAACGCCTGCTGGCCGCGGTGACCGCCGTGCACGGCGGCGACTCGCTGTTCGCCCCGGTGGTCACCCGGCGGCTGGTGGAGGCGTTCACGGAACGCGCGGACACCCCGCCGGCGTCCGCGGAGCCGCCGGCCGACCTGCGCGCCCTGACCGGCCGCGAGGTCGAGGTGCTGCGGCTGGTCGCCCGGGGCCTGACCAACGCCGAGGCCGCCGACCGCCTCTTCATCAGCGAGGCCACCGTCAAGACCCACCTCAACCGCACGATGACCAAACTCAACCTGGCCAGCCGCGCACAGGCGGTGGTGGTGGCGTACGAGTCGGGACTGGTGCGGCCGGGCGTCGACGGCTGAGGAGCCGGAGCGGGACGGACGCGGCGACGGCGGGGAGGGCCGGGGGGCGGGAGGGCGACGGGGGTCGAACGGCCGACGGTGCGGCCGGGGCGGCCGGGGCCGCGTGGCGGTCGGGGACGGCCGGGAACGATCGGGCGACGGGGAAGGGTATTCCGGGCCGTCACTGGGTAGTGTCGGCTGACATGGAGCACGAGGTGTTCGTTCCGGTTCCCGTCCCACGGCTGCGGGCGGTCCTCGCCGACCCCGACCGGGTCGCCCGGGCGGTGCCCGGGTTCCAGCGGGACGCGGGCGCCGAACCCGTCGCCGGCCGCCTGAAGCTGCGCATCGGCGGCACCTCCATCACCTACCGGGGCGCGTTGCGCGTGCAGGCCCGCGACGACGGCTCGTACGCCCTCGGGGGCGAGGCGGCCGAGTCGCGCGGCACCGGCTCGGTGAAACTCGCGCTCACCCTGCGCCTGAGCGAGGCCGACGGCGGTGCGGCGCTCACCGTCGAGGGCGCCGCGTCGGGCGACGGCCGGGTCGCCGAGCTGGACCCGGAGGCCGTGCGGACCGCGGCCGTACGGCTGCTGGAACGGTTCGCGGAGAACCTCGCCGCTGAGCCGGGGGAGACGGCGGAACCGGGGCCGGGAGCCGGAGCGGCGCCGGAAGCGGAGACCGCGGAGGAACTCGCCACCGAGGACTTCGCGCCCCTCGCGACCGGCGACTTCGAGGCCGCGCCGGACGCGGACGACGCCCCCGTACCGTCCCCGGCCGCGCCGGCCGACGGGGCTCCGGACGGCTCCCCGGCCGAGCCCGGTTCCGGCGAGCCCCCGGCCGGACCCGCTGCCACCGACTCGGCCGCTCACACCGAGCGCCCCGCCGAACCGGCCGCTCCCGCCGAGCAGCACCCCGCCGATCCCGCCGGGCGGGCCTCCGTCTTCGACGCCGAGATCCCGCCGTCCTCCCTCGACCCGTCGGCCGACGACGAGACGGAGGAGTCGGACGAGTACGACGAGTACGGGACGTACGACGGCGACGAGCGGGCGGGCGACCCGGGCGCCGGGGCGGACGGCGCGGCCGGGGTCACCGGCCCCGGCGGTTTCGGCGAGACGACCGGACCGCCGGCCGAGGCCGCGCACGCGCGCCGCACGATGATCGGACGCAGCGCGGAGGAGGTGGACCACGCGCCGCCGCGCGGCCGGTACGCCCCCGTGCCCGCCCCGCTCACCGTCTCGGCCGGCTCCGCCCTGCGCTGGGCGGCCCCCGCGGCGGCGCTCGCGGTGGCCGGGGCGATCGTGGTGGGCCGGGCGCTGCGCCGCCGCCGCTGAAGGACGGCGCAGGGCCCCGGCGGAGCCACCGCCGTCCACCGGTCGTGACCGGCGCGGGGAACGGCCCCGCGATCGGCCAAGTAGCCTCGTGCCGTGAGTAACGAAGACATCACGCTGACCGCGGGCGACGCGGAAGCGACCGTTCAGCCCGGCAACGGCGGCCGCGTCGGCGGACTGAGGGTGGGCGGTCTGGAGCTGCTGCGCCAGGGCGACAAGTTCGGCTGCTTCCCGATGGTCCCCTGGTGCGGCCGGATCCGGAACGGTGAGTTCCGCGACGGCGCCACCGTCCACCGGATGCCGCTCAACTCCCCGCCGCACGCCATCCACGGCACCGCGCGCGACGGCGCCTGGAGCACGGCGCGCGTCTCGGCGGACGAGGCGGTGATCACGTACGACCTCGTCGAGCCCTGGCCCTACCCCGGCCGCATCACCCAGGTCGTCGCGCTGACCGAGGACTCGCTGACGCTGACCATGTCGGTGGAGACGTACGCGTCCTCCTTCCCGGCGCAGATCGGCTGGCACCCGTGGTTCCACCGGAACCTGGCCGGTACGGACGTACGGCTCGACTTCCGGCCCGGCTGGCAGGAGGAGCGCGGCGACGACCACCTGCCCACCGGCCGCCGGACCGACCCGAAGCCCGGGCCCTGGGACGACTGCTTCGGGATGCCCGACGGCGTCGAGGTCACCCTCGACTGGCCGGGGCTGCTGGAGCTGACGGTGAGCAGCCCGGAGAAGTGGGTCGTCGTCTACGACGAGCAGGAGGCCGCCGTGTGCGTCGAGCCGCAGACCGGTCCGCCCAACGGGCTGAACACCCTTCCGCGCCTGGTCACGCCGCTGGAGCCGCTGGAGGCCACGACCACCTGGTCCTGGCGCCGCGCTTAAGCTGGCTGCCATGAGCGACGTTCGCGGCGAGCTGCTGCAGCAGATCAAGGACAAGGCCGTGGTGCACGGCAAGGTGACCCTCTCGTCGGGTCTGGAAGCCGACTACTACGTGGACCTGCGCCGGGTCACGCTGGACGGCGAGGCGGCCCCGCTGGTCGGCCAGGTGCTGCTCGACCTGACCGCCGAGTTCGAGTTCGACGCGGTCGGCGGGCTGACCATGGGCGCCGACCCGGTCGCGGCGTCGATGCTGCACGCCGCCGCCGCGCGCGGGCGGCGGCTGGACGCCTTCGTGGTGCGCAAGGCCGCCAAGGCGCACGGCATGCAGCGGCGCGTGGAGGGCCCGGAGATCAGGGGCCGCCGGGTGCTGGTCGTGGAGGACACGTCCACCACCGGGGGTTCGCCGCTCACCGCGGTCGAGGCGGTGCGGGAGGCGGGCGCGGAGGTGGTCGCGGTCGCCACGATCGTGGACCGGGCCACGGGCGCGGCCGAGAAGATCCGCGAGGGCGCCGGGGTGCCGTACGTGTTCGCGTTCTCGAAGGACGAGCTGGGCCTGGACTGAGCCGCCGGCGTCCCCGGTGGTCCGGGCGGGCCGCCGGGGGGGCGCGGGCCGGAACGCGGGGTGGGTGGCGTCGCGCGCGGGGCGCGGTGCAGTGGGAGTGCGCGGGGCGCGTGCGCCGCGCCGTCCGCGCTCTGTCGTCCCCGGGCGGCGCGCGTCCCGTCGTCCACAGGCGACCCGTTATCCACAGGCTGGACGGGGTGTCCGTGGGCAGGGGCGTTGTCTGCGAAGATGGGGCCGACGATGACGTCACTCCCTAGGTCAGGGCCGTAAGCACGCAGAACGCACCCCGCACATACAAGGAGCGGACAGATGCCCATCGCAACCCCCGAGGTCTACAACGAGATGCTCGACCGGGCGAAGGCAGGCAAGTTCGCCTACCCGGCCATCAACGTGACGTCCTCCCAGACCCTGCACGCGGCCCTGCGCGGTTTCGCGGAGGCGGAGAGCGACGGCATCGTCCAGATCTCCACGGGTGGCGCCGAGTTCCTGGGCGGCCAGTACGACAAGGACATGGTCACCGGCGCGGTGGCCCTGGCCGAGTTCGCGCACATCGTCGCCGAGAAGTACCCGGTCAACATCGCGCTGCACACGGACCACTGCCCGAAGGACAAGCTCGACGGGTACGTACGCCCGCTGCTCGCGCTGTCCAAGAAGCGCGTCGACGCCGGGCTGAACCCGCTGTTCCAGTCCCACATGTGGGACGGCTCCGCGGAGACCCTCGCCGACAACCTGGCGATCGCGCAGGAGCTGCTGGAGCAGGCCCGCGCCGCGAAGATCATCCTCGAGGTCGAGATCACCCCGACCGGCGGCGAGGAGGACGGCGTCTCCCACGAGATCAACGACTCCCTCTACACCACGGTCGACGACGCGGTCCGCACCGCCGAGGCGCTGGGCCTGGGTGAGAAGGGCCGCTACCTGCTGGCCGCCTCCTTCGGCAACGTGCACGGCGTGTACAAGCCGGGCAACGTCGTGCTCCGCCCCGAGCTGCTGAAGGAGCTGAACGAGGGCGTGGCCGCGAAGTACGGCAAGCCGGCCGGTGCGCAGCCGTTCGACTTCGTCTTCCACGGCGGCTCCGGCTCCTCGGAGGAGGAGATCCGCACTGCCCTGGAGAACGGCGTGGTCAAGATGAACATCGACACCGACACGCAGTACGCGTTCACGCGTCCGGTGGTCGACCACATGTTCAAGAACTACGACGGCGTCCTGAAGGTCGACGGCGAGGTCGGCTCGAAGAAGACGTACGACCCGCGCACCTGGGGCAAGCTGGCCGAGGCCGGCATGGCGGCGCGTGTGGTGGAGGCCTGCGGGCACCTGCGCTCGGCGGGCAACCGCATCAAGTAGGCGTGCGTTCGGCGGACCCGGTGCCTTCGGGCGCCGGGTCCGTCGTGTTTCCGGGACGCCGGGTTCGGTCGCTGGGTGCGTCGCGTCGCGCTTCTGCGGGTGCCTCGAGGGCCGGCCGGGGCGCTTCGGGATGCCCGGCGGCGACCGGCGGGGGAGGATCGCCGCATGGCCGTCCCCGCCCCCGTTCCCGCACAGCGGACGCCCGACGTGAGGATCGCGAGCCCGGCCGGCAGGTGGCTGCTGTTCACCACCGTGCTCGGCTCCAGCATGGTCCTGCTGGACTCGACCGTCGTGAACGTCGCCCTGCCGCGCATCGGCCGCGACCTGGACACCGATCTGGCGGCCCTCCAGTGGACCGTCAACGCCTACATGCTGACGCTGGCCGCGCTGATCCTGCTCGGCGGTTCCCTGGGCGACACCTACGGCCGCCGCAAGGTCTTCGTGATCGGCGTGGTGTGGTTCGCGGCGGCCTCCCTGCTGTGCGGCCTCGCCCCCGGCACCGGCGTGCTGATCTTCGCCCGCGCGCTCCAGGGCGTCGGCGGGGCGCTGCTCACCCCCGGCTCGCTGGCGCTGATCCAGGCCTCCTTCCACCCCGACGACCGGGCGCGGGCGGTCGGCCTGTGGTCGGGGTTCGGCGGCATCGGGGCGGCCGTCGGCCCGTTCCTCGGCGGCTGGCTCGTGGACGGCCCCGGCTGGCGCTGGGTGTTCCTGATCAACGTCCCGCTCGCGCTGCTGTGCGTGCCGGTGGCCCTGCGCCACGTTCCCGAGTCCTCGGCCGGGCGCGCGCACGGCCGCTTCGACGTCGCGGGGGCGGTGCTGGGCGCGGTGGCGCTGGCGCTGGTGACGTACGCGCTCATCGAGGCGCGCGGGGGTTCGCCGGCCGTGGTGGTCGCGGGTTCGGCCGGGGTGGTGGCGGGCTTCGTCTTCTGGCGGGTGGAGAAACGGCGGCCCGACCCGATGCTGCCGCCGGACATTTTCGCCTCCCGCCAGTTCACCGCGGTCAACCTGGTCACCCTGTGCGTGTACGCGGCGTTCGGCGGCTTCTTCTTCCTGACCGCGCTCCAGCTCCAGGTGGTGGCGGGGTACTCGCCGCTGCGGGCGGGGACCGCGCTGCTGCCCACGACGGTGCTGATGCTCCTGTTCTCGGCGCGTTCGGGTGCGCTCGCCGACCGGATCGGGCCGCGGGTGCCGCTGACCGTGGGGCCGCTGCTGTGCGCGGTGGCGATGCTGTTGATGCTGCGGGTGGGGAAGGACGCGGGGTACGTCGTGGACGTGCTGCCGGCGCTGTTGGTGATGGGGGCGGGGATGGTGACGCTGGTGGCTCCGCTGACGGCGACGGTGCTGGCGTCCGTGTCCGCCTCGAGGGCGGGGCTGGCCAGTGGGATCAACAATGCCGCCGCTCGTGCGGCCGGGTTGATCGCGGTGGCCGCGTTGCCGTTGCTGGCGGGGATGGGGGCGGAGGCGTACCGGTCGGCGTCCGCGTTCGATGCGGCGTTCCGGCGGGCGATGCCGGTGTGTGCGGGGGTGTTGGTGGTGGGGGCGGTGGTGGCCTGGGCGACGGTGCGGCGGCCGGCGGCGGGGTGCCGTCATCCGGAGTGCCGTACGCACGGGTCGGTGGCGTGTCCTCCGCTGGAGGTGGGGCGGGGGCGGTGAGAGGGGCGGGGGCGGGTGGTTTTCGCCCCCACCGCCCCCCTCACCGGCCCCAAGCTCCCGGCTTCGCTCAAGCAGGCGAGCGCCCCATCCGCCCCACCGTCTCCTGGCGGCTGCCGCCCCCGCACCCTCGCATCGGCCTGGACGGCCCCTCCTCGAACACCGGACGGGCTGGGGACGGCCTTGGTCTTCAGGTGCCGGACGGGCTGGACGGGGAGTGGCCCAGGGCTACGGGTTCAGTTCGGCGTACGCCTCCGCGCTGCTGTCCTTCAGGAACTCGCGGCAGCGGGTAGCTTCCTCCTTCTCCTCGATCGCGGCGGCGGCGCGGGCGAGGGCGGACAGGCAGCGCAGGAAGCCGCGGTTGGCGCGGTGGTCCCAGGGGACGGGGCCGTGGCCCTTCCAGCCGGCCCGGCGGAGCTGGTCGAGGCCGCGGTGGTAGCCGGTGCGCGCGTAGGCGTAGGACTCGACGACCCGGCCGCCCTCGAAGGCGTCGTCGGCGAGCATCGCCCAGGCCAGCGAGAACGTCGGGTACTGAGCCGCGACCTCGGCCGGCGGCCGGGACTCCTCGGCCAGCAGGCGGTAGGCGTCCTCGTTCTCCGGGAGGTACGTCGGCTCCGGGCCGCCGAGCAGGTTCTTGTGCGTCGTCATGGCAGAAGTCTGCCACCGGGTCCCGGGCCACGGATCACAGCCCGGCACGGGCGGACTGCCTTGCGATCCGCGCCGGGGCTGCGCAGGATGCGGGTGGGGACCGGGGCCCCCGTGCCGGCATCGGCAGGGGCGGACCGCTACCCGGAGTACATGCAGGAGACAGCGATGTCCCAACAGGCTCAACCGACCGCCCGGCCCGACGAGGCCGCCGCTGAGCCCGAGACCCCGCATCTCGACTTCGAGGGCACGACGCCGTACGAGGACTACGTCAAGGCGGACGTGCTCACCCACCTCCAGCAGACCCTCTCCGACGACCCAGGGGAGATGGTCTTCCTGGTGACGACCCAGGTCATGGAACTGTGGTTCACCGTCATCGTGCACGAGTGGGAGACCGCCGCCCACGCCCTGCGCGCGGACGACGTGCCGACGGCCGTCGCCGCGCTGAAGCGTTCGGTACGGGAGCTGGAGGCGCTGAACGCCTCCTGGCGGCCGCTCGGCCAGCTCACCCCGGCGCAGTTCAACAGCTACCGCGGCGCGCTCGGCGAGGGCTCGGGCTTCCAGTCGGCGATGTACCGGCGCCTGGAGTTCCTGCTCGGCGACAAGTCCGCCTCGATGCTCGTCCCGCACCGCGGCGCGCCCCGCGTCCACGCCGAGCTGGAGAAGGCCCTGCACGAGCCGAGCCTCTACGACGAGGTGCTGCGGCTGCTCGCCCGGCGCGGCCACGCCGTCCCCGAGTCCGTGCTGCGGCGTGACGTGTCGCGGCGCTACGAGCCCTCCCCGGAGGTGGAGGCCGTCTGGACGGCGCTCTACTCCGGCGACGAGCACGACGAACTCGCCCGGCTCGGCGAGGCGTTGACGGACGTCGCCGAACTGGTGTGGCGCTGGCGCAACGACCACCTGGTCGCCACCCGCCGCGCGATGGGCGCCAAGGCGGGCACCGGCGGCTCCGCCGGGGTGGCCTGGCTGGAGAAGCGGGCGCAGAAGTACGTGTTCCCCGAGCTGTGGACGGCGAGGTCCCATGTCTGAGCCGACGGAACTGACGGAGCCGACGGAACCGACGTCCTTGGCCGACCGGGCGGCGGAGCTGGACGCCGCCGATCCGCTCGCGCCCCTGCGCGACCGGTTCCTCCTGGACGACGGCGTCTACCTCGACGGCAACTCGCTGGGCGCGCTCCCGGCCGGCGTCCCGGACCGGGTCGCGGACGTGGTCCGCCGCCAGTGGGGCGAACTGCGCATCCGCTCCTGGGGCGAGAGCGGCTGGTGGACCGCGCCCGAGCGGATCGGCGACCGGATCGCCCCGCTGGTCGGGGCGGCGCCGGGGCAGATCGTGGTCGGCGACTCGACCAGCGTGAACGTCTTCAAGGCGCTGGTGGCGGCGGTGCGGATGGCCCGCGAGGCGGGCGCGGAGACAGCCGGAGGGAGCGGCGGGACCGGCGGTGGCGAGGGCCGGGACGAGATCCTCGTCGACGCCTCCACCTTCCCCACCGACGGCTACATCGCCGCCTCCGCCGCCCGGATGACGGGCTGCGCCGTCCGGCCGGTCGCGCCGCACGAGGTGCCCGCGGCGCTCTCCCCGCGCACCGCCGCGGTCCTGCTCAACCACGTCGACTACCGCACCGGCCGCCTGCACGACCTGCCGTCCCTCACGGCGGCCGTGCACGCGGCGGGGGCGTACGCCGTCTGGGACCTGTGCCACAGTGCGGGGGCCCTGCCGGTCGGGCTGGACGAGCACGGGGTCGCGCTGGCGGTCGGCTGCACGTACAAGTTCCTGAACGGCGGGCCGGGTTCACCGGCCTTCCTGTACGTCCGCGCCGACCTCCAGGAGCGGTTCGACTCCCCGCTGCCGGGCTGGAACTCGCACGCCGAGCCGTTCGGCATGCGGCCCGACTACGAGCCGGCGAAGGGCGCGGTGCGCGGCCGGGTCGGCACCCCGGACATCCTGTCCCTGCTCGCCCTGGAGGCGGCGCTGGACGTGTGGGAGGGGGTGTCGGTCGAGGCGGTGCGGGCCAAGTCCCTGGCGCTGACGGACTTCTTCCTGGAGTGCGTCGCCGCCCATGTCCCCGCCGGGCGCGTGGAGTCGGTGACCCCGGCCGCGCAGGAACGCGGCAGCCAGGTCGCGCTGCGCTGCGCGGACGCCGGTGAGGTGATGGAGCGCCTGATCGCCCGTGGCGTGGTCGGCGACTTCCGGGACCCGGACATCCTCCGCTTCGGCTTCACCCCGCTGTACGTCGGCTTCGCCGACGCGGAGCGGGCGGCGCGGGTGCTGGGGGAGGTGCTGACGGGGTCGTAGCGGGCGGGTCCGCCGCCCCGGTCCCGGCGGGGCCACCCCCCCGGGGCCGGTCCCGGGCCCGGTCCCGGCCCGGGGCGTCCGGGCGGGTGCGCCAGGACGCCCCGTCCCGGGCGTCGTACGTGCGTGCTGGTGCACGTCATGCGCCTGGTACCGTCCCGCCAACGGCCGAACCGGCGCCGAGCGCGATCCCGCGCCCGCCGGATCCGTTGCGTCGCCGTTTCGCCGTAACGCCGTTTCACCGCTGAGAGGTTGGAGCAATGCCGGACGCCGCCGCACCCCGCGACGCCGCAGGTGACCTGGCCGGACGGGACCCGGTGGCGCGGGACGCCGCGGAGGAGGCGTCCGCCTTCTCGCACGCGCCCGTCGGGCCCGACGGCACCGCCGCCTACGGTGACCACCCCGACCAGGTCGTCGACTTCTACGCCCCGCGCGGCCCCGGCGGAACCGGCGACGCCGGGCCCGCCGGTTCCGCGCCGCTCGTCGTCGTGCTGCACGGCGGCGCCTGGCGGGCCCCGTACGACCGGCGGCACGTCACGCCGTTCGCGGACTTCCTCGCGCGGCGCGGCTTCGCCGTGGCCAACGTCGAGTACCGGCGCGGCGCCGAGGGGCCGGCCGGGGAGCCGCCCGTCGCGGGCCGCTGGCCGGACACCTTCGACGACGTCGCCGCCGCGCTGGACGCGCTGCCCGCGCTCGCCGCACGCACGCTCCCGCAGGCCGACACCCGGCGCACCGTCCTCACCGGTCACTCCGCGGGCGGCCACCTCGCCCTGTGGGCGGCGGCCCGGCACGTCCTGCCCGCCGGCTCCCCCTGGCGCACCGGCGGCCCGGCCCCGCTGCGCGGTGTGGTCGCGCTCGCCCCCATCGCCGACTTCGAGGTCGCGGGGAAACTGGGCGTGTGCGGCGGGGCGGCGCTCCAACTGCTCGGCGGTGACCAGTACGTCGCCGAACGGCGGCCGCACGCCGACCCGGCCCTGCTGCTGCCCACCGGCATCGCGACGACCGTGGTGCAGGGCCGGGCGGACGTGGTCGTACCGCAGGCGGTGGCCGAGGCGTACGCGGACGCGGCGGCCCGCGCGGGCGAACCGGTGGGGCTGACCCTGCTGGAGGACGTCGGCCACTTCCCGCTGATCGACCCGGCGGCCGACGCCTGCGCGGTGGTCGCCGAGGAGATCGCCCAGCTCGCCTGGTGAGCGGCGGCCGGGCCCGTGAATCCCCGTGGTTACCCGCACCACCCGTGATATCCGAGGACTACGGGGCCCGCGAACTCCCCGGCGGACGCGCGCGGGCCGCCGGGGCCGTGACGTGCGGGCCGTACGGGCCTGTCGGGCGAGGGAGCCGACGGCGGGCGGGGGACGGGAAGGGCGACGCCGGCCGGCGGGGGCCGCGCGCTGCGCGAGGACCTGTGGACGGCACGGGCCGAACCGCTGCCCCCGTCCGGCCGGCTGCGCCGGCTCCCGCACGGCGCGGTGTGCCCGGTCGCGACCGGCGTCCGGCCCACCGGGTACCGGGACCGCCGCGTACCGCGCGCCCCGTAGTACCTGAGACGGACCCCGCGGAACCCGCCTCACTGGGGACGACCGCGGGCCCGGCCGCCGCCTACCGTTTCACCGTGACCGAGACGACCCGGGTCCGTGCCCGGACCCAGACGCAGACACCGCCGCTGCCGGACGACGCGTTCGCCCCCTACAAGCCGCGCAGCCCCGAGTTCCGGGCGGCGGCGCAGGCCCTGCGCGGGCTGCGCCAGGACCTGTTCCGGGACGCCTTCGCCTACCGGCCGCTGCCGCGCCGCGACCCGGGCGGCCCGCTGATCGGGCGGCTGCCCGGCCGGCTGCGGGAGTACGCGACCTGGACGCCGCACGCCCTGGTGGCGGGCATCGGCCTGCTGACCCTGCTCGCCGCCTGGTCCGCCGCCGAGAGCGGGGCCACGGCCCCGGTGTACGGCCTGGTGCTGCTGGTGCCGGTGCTGCTCACGCTGGTCCGCCCGGTCGCGGCGTTCTGGCTGGCCCTGCTCGCGGCGGCGGGGACCGCGCTGTTCACCGACACGTACGAGTACGACGATTGGCCCTGGCAGCCCGAGGGCTTCGTGGCGTATCTGACGGTGCTCACCGTGGTGGCCGTCCGCACCCGGCCGCGCACCGCGGCCTGGATGTGGGTCGTCACCGCGCTCTACGCCTTCACCACCGAGTCCGTCGGCACGTCCTACGTCAACGACTCCGGCGCCATGCTGACGGTGTCCGCGCTGGTGCTGCTGGCCGTCAGCGTCTGGCACATCCGCCGGGAGGCCGAGCAGACGGTGACCGCGCAGCAGACGGCGACCGAGCACGAGCGCTCCCGCCGCACGCTGCTGGAGGAGCGCACCACGATCGCCCGCGAGCTGCACGACGTGGTGGCCCACCACATGTCCGTGGTCGCGATCCAGGCCGAGGCGGCCCCGTACCGGGTCCAGGACCCGCCGCCGGAGCTGGAGAAGGCGTTCGCCACGATCCGCGAGAACGCGGTGGCCGCCCTCACCGAGCTGCGCCGCGTCCTCGGCGTGGTCCGCGCGGAGGACGACGCGGCGCCCGACGCCCCGCAGCCCACCCTCGCCGACCTGGACACGCTGCTGGCGAACGTGCGGGAGGCGGGCCTTCAGGTGGCCAAGGCGGTGACCGGCGCGGTGCGCGAACTCCCGCAGGGCGTCGAGCTGTCGGCGTACCGGATCGTCCAGGAGGCGCTGAGCAACGTGCTGCGGCACGCGCCCGGCGCCGAGGCCCGGGTGGAGATCGGCTACGTCCTCGGCGGCCTCGGGCTGCGCGTCGTCAACGGGCCGCCGCCCGCGCCGTCCCTGGTCAAGCCCTCGCCGGGCGCGGGGCACGGCATCACCGGGATGCGGGAGCGGGTGACGATGCTGGACGGCGAGATGACCGCGGGGCCGACGGACGAGGGCGGCTACGAGGTGACGGTGTTCCTGCCCGCCGCCCCGGTCGGCGGGGGGGAGACCGGGACCGCGGACGGCGACGGGGGCGCCGCGTGACGGCCGGCCCGATCCGCGTCCTGATCGCGGACGACCAGATGATGGTCCGCGAGGGCTTCTCGGTGCTGCTGAACGCGATGCCCGGCATCGAGGTCGTCGGCGAGGCCGTCAACGGCCGCGAGGCGGTGCGGCGGGTACGCGAACTCGGTCCGGACGTGGTGCTGATGGACATCCGCATGCCCGAGCTGAACGGCATCGAGGCGACCCGGGAGATCGTCGCCGCGGACGGTACGGCGAAGGTGCTGGTGCTGACCACGTTCGACCTGGACGAGTACGTGTACCAGGCGCTGCGGGCGGGCGCGTCGGGCTTCCTGCTGAAGGACGCCTCGGCGCGCCAGCTCGCCGACGGGGTGCGGGTGGTGGCCTCCGGTGAGGCACTGCTCGCCCCCTCGGTCACCCGCCGGCTGATCACCGAGTTCGCCAGGCTGTCCGGCCCCGCCCGGCCGCCGGCCGCCGCGCAGGCCGCGTACGGGGACCTCACGGAACGGGAGACGGAGGTGCTGGTGCTGATCGCGCAGGGCCTGTCGAACGGGGAGATCGCGGAACGGCTGGTGGTCGCCGAGTCCACCATCAAGACCCATGTGAGCCGCATCCTGGTCAAGCTGGGCCTGCGCGACCGCACCCAGGCGGCGGTCTTCGCCTACGAGGCACGACTGGTCACCCCGGGCTGAGCGGTGTCGCGGCCACCCGGGGGCGGGCGCCCTCCCGGTCGGGAGGGCGCCCCCTGGCCAGGGGGCGGGAAGGCGGGCTAGCGTCCGGTCATGGCCGCTGCTCCCGCCCTCGCGTTCGACCCTTGGGACCCGGCGTTCGTCGCCGATCCCTACCCCGCCTACGCCGAGCTGCGCGCCCGTGGCCGGGTGCTCCGCTACGAGCCCACCGACCAGTGGCTGGTCCCGCGCCACGCGGACGTGGCCGCGCTGCTGCGCGACCGGCGGCTGGGGCGGACCTATCGGCACCGGTTCACGCACGAGGAGTTCGGCCGCACCCCGCCGCCGCCCGCGCACGAGCCGTTCCACGTCCTCAACGACCACGGGATGCTCGACCTGGAGCCGCCGGACCACACCCGTATCCGGCGCCTGGTGTCCAAGGCGTTCACCCCGCGCACGGTGGAGCGGCTGAAGCCGTACGTGCACGAGCTGGCCGGCCGATTGGTGGGCGCCCTCGTCGAGGCGGGCGGCGGCGATCTGCTCGCGGACGTCGCCGAACCGCTGCCGGTGGCGGTGATCGCCGAGATGCTGGGCATCCCCGAGGCGGACCGGCCGCTGCTGCGCCCCTGGTCGGCGGCGATCTGCGGGATGTACGAGCTGAACCCGTCCGGGGAGACGGCGGCGCGGGCGGTACGGGCCTCGGTGGAGTTCTCCGAGTATCTGCGCGAACTGATCGCGGCCCGCCGCGAGAAGCCCGGCGAGGACCTGATCTCCGGTTTGATCGCGGCGCACGACGAGGGCGACCGGCTCACCGAACAGGAGATGATCTCCACGGCGGTGCTGCTGCTGAACGCCGGCCACGAGGCCACCGTGAACGCCACCGTCAACGGCTGGTGGGCGCTGTTCCGCAACCCGGACCAGCTGGCCGCCCTGCGCGCCGACCTCGCGCTTGTCCCGACGGCCGTCGAGGAGCTGATGCGCTACGACACCCCGCTCCAGCTCTTCGAGCGCTGGGTGCTGGACGACGTCGAGATCGACGGCACCACGATCCCGAGGGGCGCGGAGATCGCCATGCTGTTCGGCTCCGCCAACCACGACCCGGAGGTCTTCGCCGCCCCCGACCGGCTGGACCTCGCGCGCCGCGACAACCCGCACATCTCCTTCAGCGCGGGCATCCACTACTGCATCGGCGCCCCGCTGGCCCGCATCGAACTCGCCGCCTCGATGACGGCCCTGCTCGACCGCGCACCGGCCCTCGCCCTGGCCGCCGAGCCGGAACGGAAGCCGAACTTCGTGATCCGGGGGCTGGAGGGGCTGGCGGTGACGGTCCGATGATCACCTGATCGGCTGAGCAGTACGCGATCGGCCCCCTGTCCGCCACCTCACCCGGCAAGCTGGTGCGCGCCTACGGGAGGAGGCACCATGACGGTCATGGCGGAGCGCACGTCGCACGCGGCCCAGATGTCGGTCGAGGAGTTCGAGAGGATCGCCGCGTTCGCGGCCAAGGACACCGACGACGCCGTCAGGTTCGAGTTCATCGACGGGCGGATCGGGGTCAAGCAGGTGCCGGACGGCGACCACAACACCGTCGTCTACGCGAGCGTCGTCAGGAAGACCTTCGGCGGCAGGCTGTCACTGCCGGAACCGTTGGACGTCGGACTCGACACCACCGAACTGAAGCGCTACGCCGACCGAGCTGCCGGGTGCCCCGCCCCGTCGCCGTACAGGGCCCGCGCCGACCGTCGCGCCGCCCCGTCGCGTGCCCCGGGGCGGCGTCGTCAGCCCGCCGCCTTCCCCGCCGCGCCTCCCGCCCCGTCCACCGGTACCACCAGCCCCCAGGCCGCCTCGCGGACACGCCAGGTGCGGGTGCGGACCGGGCCGGAGACCGTCGCGTCGGCGCGGTAGTGGAAGTCCGCGCCGGAGACGGTGACCGTGCGGCCCCGGGCCAGCAGCGGGGAGGCCTCCGCGCCGGGGCCCGACAGGGGCCGTACCTCCACCTCGGCCCGGCCCGAGTCGCCCGGCGCGACCGAGACCGCCTCCACCGGCTGGTCCAGGTCCACCACCGTCACCCCGTCCACCTCCACCCGCAGCCGCGCGGGCGCGGCCGGCCCGGCGTCGGCGGCCGGCCGGGCCGGGCGGGCCACCAGGGTCCGGACGAGCGACTGGCAGGTCCGCAGCCAGTCGCGTCCCGGACCCGTACCCGGTCCAGGACCCTGGCCGACCGCCGTCGCCCCCGCCGCCACGTCCCGCGCGACCAGCGGCGGAATCCGCAGCGCCCCCAGCACCACCCCGTCGCTGTCGTCCACGAGCAGGTCGAGGCGGCGCTCCGCGCCGTCCAGGACCGCCCGGGCGGCCGCCACCGGACTGTCGGGCACGCCCAGCGAACGGGCCAGGGAGACCGCGCCGCCGACCGGCACCGCGGACAGCGCGCAGCCGGCCAGTTCACGGCGCCGGTGCAGCACGGTCACCGCCCGCAGCAGCGCCCGGTCGTCCCCGATCACCACCGGCCGCCGCGACCCGCGCCGGGCCAGCGCGCGGGCGAACTCCTCCGGGTCCTCGGGCAGGCACACCTTCACCGCCGCGCCCGCGCCGAGCACGTCTTTCGCGATCCGCACGGACTCCCCGTCCGTCCGCCGGGCGACCGGGTCGATGACCACCAGCAGCTGTCCGGACGTCGGATATGTCGCCACCTCGGTCCTGCCTCGCTTCCTCGGGTAGCATCTTTGTGCAAGAGCCCCTTGCGCTATTGCGCCAGGGGCTTCGTCTATTCCGGGGCATCCGGTCCGACGGTTGTGCGGCCGACGACGGTCGCGCGGTGCACGCGGCGGTGAACCCGCGTACGCCCCTGACCTTGGACATGCCCCGCCCGGAAGGGGTGTACGCGCGTGCCCGCACTTGTGCTGCTCGGTGCTCAGTGGGGTGACGAAGGCAAGGGAAAGGCCACCGACCTGCTCGGCGGCTCAGTGGACTATGTAGTGCGTTATCAGGGCGGCAACAACGCCGGCCACACGGTCGTCGTCGGCGACCAGAAGTATGCACTGCACCTCCTCCCTTCCGGAATCCTGTCTCCCGGATGTACGCCCGTCATCGGCAACGGCGTCGTCGTGGACCCGTCGGTCCTGCTCTCCGAGCTGAGCGGTCTGAACGAGCGCGGCGTCGACACGTCGAAGCTCCTGATCAGCGGAAACGCTCACATCATCACGCCGTACAACGTCACGGTCGACAAGGTGACGGAACGCTTCCTCGGCAAGCGGAAGATCGGCACCACCGGTCGCGGCATCGGCCCGACCTACGCGGACAAGATCAACCGCGTCGGCATCCGGGTCCAGGACCTGTACGACGAGTCGATCCTGACCCAGAAGGTCGAGGCGGCGCTCGACGCCAAGAACCAGATCCTCACCAAGCTCTACAACCGCCGCGCGATCGCCGCCGGCCAGGTGGTCGAGGAGCTGCTGGGCTACGCCGAGCAGATCAAGCCGTACGTCGCCGACACCGTGCTGATCCTCAACCAGGCGCTGGACGAGGACAAGGTGGTCCTCTTCGAGGGCGGCCAGGGCACGCTGCTGGACATCGACCACGGCACGTATCCGTTCGTGACCTCGTCCAACCCGACCGCGGGCGGCGCCTGCACCGGCGCGGGCGTGGGGCCGACGAAGATCAGCCGGGTCATCGGCATCCTCAAGGCGTACACGACCCGCGTCGGCTCGGGCCCGTTCCCGACCGAGCTGCTGGACGAGGACGGCGAGGCGCTGCGCCGGATCGGCGGGGAGCGGGGCGTGACCACCGGCCGCGACCGCCGCTGCGGCTGGTTCGACGCGGTGATCGCCCGCTACGCCACCCGCGTGAACGGCCTGACGGACTTCTTCCTCACCAAGCTGGACGTCCTCACCGGCTGGGAGCAGATCCCGGTCTGCGTCGCCTACGAGATCGACGGCCGCCGGGTGGAGGAGCTGCCCTACTCGCAGACCGACTTCCACCACGCCAAGCCGGTCTACGAGTACCTCCCGGGCTGGCAGGAGGACATCACGAAGGCCAAGACCTTCGCCGACCTCCCGAAGAACGCCCAGGGCTACGTCAAGGCCCTGGAGGAGATGTCCGGCGCCCCGATCTCCGCGATCGGCGTCGGCCCGGGCCGCGACGAGACGATCGAGATCAACTCGTTCATCTGACCCGGCCCGCGCACCCGTAGGGCGCGCGCCGACAGGGCGCCCGGCACGGACCCCCGTGGCGGGCGCCCTGCTGTACGCCCGTGCCCGGGCCGGGCGCCTGCCGCACGCGCGCGTGCGCGCCCCGGCGCGGGACGGCCGGAGCGCCGTCAGCTGAAGACGATCATCGAGCCCTGCGCCAGGCTCCGCGTCGCCGCCGCGTGCAGGCCGAGCCAGACGTGGCGTTCGCGGGCGAAGGGGCTCGGGTCGTAGGGGGCCGGGGCGGCCGGCTGCTCCAGTTCCGTGGGGGCCGTCGGCGGGGCCGGGGGAGCGGGCGGGTTGGCCGGGTCGATGCCGAGCGCCGGGGCGACCTGCTCCAGCTCCCGCAGCAGCCCCTGCGAGGAGCCCAACGGGCCTCCGCCCGCGAGGAGTTCCTCGTTGGACAGGGGGTGCGGGAAGTCCAGCGGGACGTAGGCGCCCGCGTGGTCGTAGTGCCACACCAGATGCGACTGCTGCGCCGTCGACTCGAACATCTCCAGCAACTGCTCGTAGTCGCCGCCCAGTTCGTCCACCGGGGCGAGGGGGAGACCGCACAGCTGGAGGAGGTGGGCGCGGCGCAGGAAGTGCAGCGCGTCGTAGTCGAAGCCGGCCACCGGCGCGACGTCCCCGGACAGGCCCGGCATGTACTGGTACACCGGCACCGGCGGCAGCCCGTTCTCCGCCAGCACCTTGTTGTACTGCGCCAGTTCCTCGGCGAACGGGTTGTCAGGCGTGTGGCACAACACGTCGACGAGCGGTACCAGCCACAGGTCACAGGCCAAGGAGGGCTCCTCGCATAGCGGAGTGGGTGCAGTCGGGTCGCGGGTTCGCGCGGGTTCGGCAGCGGTCCGGAGCGGTCGCCGGGGGAGTGTAGAGCGTAGTCGGTGCCGGTTCCCTCAGCGCCCCTCGTGCAGGTCCCATACCCACACCCCGCCGGTCCACTTCCCCTCGTGCCCCACCAGCTGGGTGACGACCTGGCGCAGCCGGTCGTCATGGGGCTGCGGGGCCAGCACCAGGGCGCCCGCGTGCCAGTACGCGAAGTCCTCCCGCGCCTGGCGCCGCCGGTCCGCGTCGATCGGCGGGACGACCCCGGAGTAGCGCACGTCCCGCAGCATGGTGGAGGTCCACCGGGGGACGGCGCCGTAGATGCCGACACGGTCGGGCCCGTAGGGGCCGTTGAAGTAGCCGCCGGGCAGCTTGAAGCCGAGGTGGGCCGCCGTCTGCCAGTGCAGCGCCTCCGCCGCGCCCGGGTCGGGCAGCGGCACGGGCACCAGCGACTCGCCGTCGTGGACGTACGGCTTCCACAGGCCCTCGGTGAGGAACGCCGGAACCGGCGCCCGGTCGACCGCCTTCAGCGGGGCCGGGACCAGCGGCAGCAGGGCGAGGCTCACCGCGAGCAGCCCGCCGTACAGCGGGCCGATCCGGGTCCTGGCCGACAGCCGGGTGAGGGCGAGCGCGAGGAGCATGCCGAGCGCGGGCGCACAGATCATCGCCACCCGGCTCTCGATGACCGACTCGAACAGCGGCAGGTGGGCGAACAGCGCCCACGGCCCCGGGTAGACCGTGTCCGTCATGGGGAGCCGGACCTTCGGCCCCAGCGACAGCAGCGCCGCTCCGACCGCCGTCACCGCCAGCGCCTTGACCAGGGGCCGCCGCCACAGCCGTACGGTGATCGCGAAGGCGACGAGGACCAGCGGCCAGCCGTAGAAGGCGTTCTGCTCGGTGGGGTTCGCGGCGAGCGCGTTCGCGCGCCGCTCGTCGCCCCACATCAGGGAGCGCTCGGCGAAGGAGACCAGCGCCAGCGGGCTGTTGCCGGCGTTGTCGCCGTGCAGGACGCTGCCGTAGCTCTGCGGGCCCGTGAACTGCCAGGCCAGCGGGTAGGCGACGAACGGCAGGCAGACCGCGACGGCGTACAGCAGCCCCGTCAGCAGCGGCCGCCAGGCCGTCCGCGCCACGTCCGGGCGCGCCGCCCCGTACGCGGCGGCGAACAGCGTCATCCCGAGCGCGGCCAGCAGCAGCGGCTCCTCGCCCAGGAAGACCTGGTACGCCGTCATCAGCCCGAGCACGACCCCGTCCCGCCGCACCCGGGCGCCCGTGCACAGCCGGAGCGCCCGGTCGACGATCAGCGGGATCATGAACAGGACGACGAAGTTCGGGTGCGCGTTGGCGTGGCTGACCATCGGCGGGGCGAACGCGGCCAGCGCCGCGCCGACGACGGCCGCGCCCCGGTGCGCCGTCACCCGCCGGACGATCAGCCAGTACCAGGCGGCGGCCGTCGCGGCCAGCCCCACCGCCATGCACACGCTCAGCGAGACGGCGGGCCCGAACGCCAGTGTGAGCGGGACGAACGGCACGGACAGGCCCAGCATGGCCGTGTTGGCCATCAGGTTCACACCGTCGGGGAAGTTCTGGAGGTCGGTGAAGAAGGGGTTGCGCAGATGGGTGACGTTGTCGGCGGTGACGGCGAAGAACCACTCCCACTGGTTCTGGTCCTGCATCGAGTCGGGCAGATAGCGGTGCGCCGGGTCGAACAGGCGGCCCGAGTACAGGAGCACCGACAGCAGCAGGAACAGGGCCGTGGCGAGCACGTCGGCGCCCCGGACGGAACGCGCGCGCAGCAGGACGAGTTCGGCCAGGACCCGGCCGTAGGCGAGGGGGCCGACCTTGGAGCCGGGCTGGTGCGACCAGCGCACCGGCACCTCGGCGACCGGCCAGCCGGCCCGGTGGAAGTGGCGCAGCACCTCCACGTCGATGCCCCAGCCGTTGAGCCGGGCGGCGGCGAAGGCCGCGCGGGCGCGCTCGCCGTCGAACAGCTTGAAACCGCACTGGGTGTCGCGTATCCCGGGCACCGCGATCCGGCGGATCAGCAGGTTCCCGGCCTGGCCGAGCAGTTCGCGCGCCCGGTGCTGGTGGTGCCCTATCGCCGCGCCGGGCACCGAGCGGGAGCCGATCGCGGCGGCGCCCCGCTCGCCGATCGCCTCCTCCAGCCGCTCCAGTTCCTCGATGGGGGCGGCGAGATCGGCGTCGGTCAGCAGCACGCGCCGGCCCCGGCTGGCGGTCACGCCCTGCCGCAGCGCGTGGCCCTTGCCGCGGTTGCGGTCCGCGGTGACCAGCCGGATGCGCGGGTCCCGGCGGGCGGTGACGAGGGCGGCGGTGCCGTCGGTGGAGCCGTCGTCGGCGACGACGACCTCCCAGGCGCCGAAGCGGTCCTCGTGTGCGCGCAGATAGGCGGTGACGGCGTCGAGGGAGGGACCCAGGCGGTCCTCCTCGTTGTAGGCGGGGATGACGACCGACAGGCCGACGGTCCCGTCACCGGGCGCGGTCCCGTCGGCGGTGGCCGCTCCGGCGGCGGTGCCGCTCACGCGCCGGCCGATCGGCCGACCAGGGACAGCGAGTGCGCGTGGTGGGCGGCGACGAGCGCGCGCGCCGCCGGTATGTCGCCCCGCGCCAGGGCGTCCACCAGTTCGGTGTGCCCGGACCACAGGAGTCCGCGCAGATCGTCCAGGCGGCGCAGCTGCTGCACCGCGCACACCCAGCACCGCACCCGCAGCCGGTGCAGGAAGTCGGCGAGGTACGCGTTGCCGAACAGGGCGCTCAACTCCCGCCAGAACCTCAGGTCGTAGCCGATCAGCACGGTCAGGTCGCCCGCGCCGGCCGCGCGCTGCGCCTCCTCGCCGCGCCGCCGCACCCCCACGAGCTTCGCCGCCGTCCGAGGGTCCAGCGGGGGCCGCAGGCGGGGCGGGACGGTGCGGGGGAGCGCGGGGGTGGAGGGGGCCGGGGCGACCCCCGGCGCGGCCGGGGTCGGGGCCTCGGAGGTCCCGGGGCCGGCGGTGGTCCCGGGGGCGGCGGCCGTCGGGGCCTCGGCCGTGTAGGGGCCTTCCGCCGCGGTGTCCTCGAACCGCTCGACCAGGCTGCGGAACATGCCGTCCACGACCAGCCCGCGCGCCTCGATCATCTCCACGAAGTCGGCCGGCGAGTACTCGTGCACCCGGAAGCCGCGGTGCTGGTCGGCCTCCAGCAGCCCCTGCGCGGACAGGTCGACCAGCGCCTCGCGCACCGGCGTCGCGGAGACCCCGTACTGCTCGGCTATCTCCTTGACCGTGAACTCCTGCCCCGGCTGGAGCCGCCCGGCCAGCACCTCGTCCCGCAGCGCGTCCGCGATCTGCTGGCGTAGGGTGCTGCGCGTCACGGCGCCTGGGCCGCTGATGCCGGGCATGGTCGGAGCGTCTCCCTTACGCGTGCGGATGGCGTGCTCGTACATCTGTCTCTACGAGCACGCCACCTTACGCGTTCGGCTTTCTGTGCGACCGCCGTGTCACACCGTGTGCTCGTCGGCCACCGACAGTGCCGCGTCCAGCGCCGCCAGGCCCTCCTTCAGCTCGGCCTCGGTGGCGTTGCACGGCGGGACGACATGGGTGCGGTTCATGTTCACGAAGGGCCACAGGCCGTGCGCCTTCGCGGCGGCGGCGAAGGCCGCCATCGGCGCGTTCGCCTCGCCGGCCGCGTTGTAGGGGACCAGCGGCTCGCGGGTCTCGCGGTTCCTCACCAGCTCCAGCGCCCAGAACATGCCGACGCCGCGCACCTCGCCGACGCTCGGGTGCCGCTCGGCCAGTGCCCGCAGCCCCGGCTCCACCACCTCGGCGCCGAGCCGGGCGGCGTTCTCCACGACGCCCTCCTCCGCCATCACGTTGATCGTCGCCACCGCGGCGGCGCACGCCAGCGGGTGCCCGGAGTAGGTCAGCCCGCCCGGGTAGGCGCGCTTGCCGAAGGTCTCGGCGATCGCGCCCGAGATCGCCACACCGCCGAGCGGCACGTACCCGGAGTTCACGCCCTTGGCGAACGTCATCAGGTCCGGCACCACGCCGGACAGGTCTGCGGCGAACCACTCGCCGGTCCGGCCGAACCCGGCCATCACCTCGTCCAGCACGAACACGATCCCGTACTTGTCGCACAGTTCGCGCACCCCGGCGAGATAGCCCGGCGGCGGCACCATGATCCCCGCCGTGCCCGGGATCGTCTCCAGGATGATCGCGGCGACGGTCGACGGTCCCTCGAAGGCGATCGTCGTCTCCAGGTGCTCCAGCGCCCGCGCGCACTCCTGCTCCTCGGTCTCCGCGTAGAAGCGCGAGCGGTAGAGGTACGGCGCCCAGAAGTGCACGACCCCGGCCGAGCCGCTGTCGGAGGCCCAGCGGCGCGGGTCGCCGGTGATGTTCACGGCCTGCTGCGTGCCGCCGTGGTACGAGCGGTACGCGGAGAGCACCTTGGGCCGCCCGGTGTGCAGCCGGGCCATCCGCACCGCGTGCTCGACGGCGTCGGCGCCGCCGTTGGTGAAGAAGATCTTGTCCAGGTCGCCCGGCGTGCGCTCGGCGATCAGCCGCGCCGCCTCCGACCGCGCCTCGAGCGCGAACGCGGGCGCGAACGTGGCCATGGTGGCGGCCTGCTCCTGGATCGCCGCGACCACCTTGGGGTGCTGGTAGCCGATGTTCGTGAAGACGAGCCCGCTGGCGAAGTCCAGATAGCGCCGGCCGTCGTAGTCCCAGAAGTACGACCCTTCGGCGCCGGCCACCGCCGGCGGGTCGATCAGGTCCTGCGCGGACCAGGAGTGGAACACGTGCGCGCGGTCGGCGGCCTTGACGGCGGCACCGGCTGAGGGGTTCGGCTGGGGCGGCTGAGAGGGCTGAGGGGTCATACGGCGAGCGTAGGCGGCGGTGCGGCGCGCCCGGCATGGGCGTCCTGTCTGCGGACGCGGGGTTTTAACGACATCTTGTCGGGGGTGGGGAGGCGTCCGCCGGGTGCGGTGCCCGGCCGGCGCGTGGCGGCCCTGCGGTGCGCGCTGTTACGGAACCGTAGACACCGGGCTTCTCCGCCGCCCTGGGCCCCGGCACTATTCTCGGTCTGTCGCACGGGGGCGTATCGGGGGATATCGGGGGAGGCGTTTCGGCCATGGAGACACTGGGGGCGGGTGATCCGCAGCGGATCGGGTCGTACCGGCTGCTGGCGCGGCTCGGGGCCGGCGGGATGGGGCAGGTGTACCTGGCCCGCTCGGACCGGGGCCGGACCGTCGCCGTGAAGCTGGTGCGGCGGGAGCTGGCGCAGCAGGAGGAGTTCCGGGCCCGGTTCCGCCAGGAGGTACGGGCCGCCCGCCGCGTCGGCGGCCACTGGACGGCGCCCGTCCTGGACGCGGACACCGAGGCCGAGGTGCCCTGGGTGGCCACCGGTTACGTCGCGGGCCCCAGCCTCCAGCGCGTCGTCGGCCACGACCACGGCGCGCTGCCCGAGCGCTCGGTGCGCATCCTCGCGGCCGGGCTCGCGGGCGCGCTCCAGGACATCCACGCGGCCGGGCTGGTCCACCGCGACCTCAAGCCCTCCAACGTGCTGGTCACCATCGACGGCCCGCGCGTCATCGACTTCGGCATCGCGCGGGCGCTGGAGACCGTCACGGACGGCGGCCTCACCCGCACCGGCGCGCTGGTCGGCTCGCCCGGCTTCATGGCCCCCGAGCAGGTGCGCGGCGACCGGGTCACGCCCGCCTGCGACGTCTTCTGCCTCGGCTCGGTGCTCGCCTACGCCGCGACCGGCGCCCTGCCCTTCGGCGGCGCGGACAGCGGGGTGCACGCGCTGATGTACCGCATCGCCGAGGACGAGCCCGACCTCTCCGCGTTGCCCGAGGGCATCGCCGACCTGGTCCGCGACTGCCTGCGCAAGGACCCGGCGGCCCGGCCCTCGCCGGCGGCGGTCATCCAGCGCACCGGCGCGGAGGACACGGTCGCCGACGGCCGCTTCCGCGACCCGTGGCTGCCGAGCGCGCTGGTCGCCCAGCTCGGCCGCCACGCGGTACGGCTGCTGGACACGGAGAGCCCGGAGGACGGGGAGGCGGCGGCGTCCGGGGGGACGGCTCCGGCGGGTGCGGGCGCGGGTGGGGGCGCGGACGAGGTCGCGCCGGAGGGGCCCGCGGCGCCTGCCGCCACCGCGGGCGCCGGTGCTGCCGCGGCGCCTGCCGCCGGGGCGTCGGGGAACGCCCCCGACCTGGTCGAGAGGCCGTCCGCCGCCGTCGACCCGGGGGCGGCCGCCGCCCCGGCCGGAACGCCGGCGACCGGTCCGTCCGGTACGCCCGTGACCCCCGCGCTCCCGGCCGCACCGCCCGAGCCCTTGCGCGTCCCCGTGGAAGTCACCCCGCCGCCCCCGGGGCAGTCGGTCGGCACCGGAGGTGCGCGGCCGGTGAACCACCTGCCGACCATGGTGGCCGGACAGACGCCCCCGCCGGGGCAGGCTCCGCCGGGGCACACGCCTCCGCCGGGGACGCCGCCCGCGTACGGCCACCCCCGCGAGCACGGCTACCCGCAGCAGTACGGCGGCTGGGCCGGACCGCCCGGCGCGGCGGCGCAGCAGCACCCGTACGCCGGCCTCGGCTCGACCCCGCCGTACGGCCCGCCGCCGTACTCGCCGCCACGCCGGGGCGGCGGCCGGGCCACGGCGGCGCTGATCGCCGTGGCCGTGGTGGTCGCGCTCGCCGCGGGCGGTTCGGTGTACGCCCTGATGCGCGGCGGCGACGACAAGGCCGGCCCCCAGCCCTCGCCGGCCGTCACCGCGCACGCGACGGACGACGCCGACGGCCCCGGCGACTCCGACGGCGCGAACGGCTCCGGTCAGGATCCGGCGACCTCGTCGCCCGGATCGCCCTCCCCGACGGACGGCGTGATCCCGTCCGGATACCTCGGCACCTGGATCGGGAACGTCGAGAACCAGTACGGCCCCAACCCCCGCCGGCTCACCATCACCCAGGGCGGGGTCGGCGACACCGTGCTCACACTCGTCGCCGGCGGCACCGACCAGGACGGGAACCCCTACCACTGCGTCTTCGAGGCGCAGCTCACCCGGGGCCCCGACGGCAGCGGCCCGTTGCAGATCGGTCCGTCCACCGTCACGGTCGGCCGGGACAGCACGTCGTGCAACCCGGGCGCGGCCACCGAGGTCACCCTCCTCCCGGACGGCAGCCTGCGCCGCGACAACCTCTCCACCGGCGACAAGCTGACTTACACGAAGGGCTGACACCACCTTCACCCAGCTGACCCGCGGCACCGGCCAGGACGTGATGCGCACCCACGACCACGTCCCGTGCCGGGCCCCGGAGGGCCTGAAGCTCTGCGTCTGAGGGGCTCACCGCGGCTCCGGCGGCCGCTGCCGGGGCATGTTCGGGCGAGTGCCCGCCGGGGGCAGGGCGAGCCGTCCCTGCGGGCCGCCCAGGTCCGGACGGCCGCCGCCGGCGACCGAGGACTGCAGGCCCATCGGCGCCGAGCCGACCCGGAACTCCACCATCCAGTCCGCCGTCTCCGTGCGCACCAGTTCGGTGACGTCCTCCGAGAACCGGCGCAGCACCCCGAGGCACCGCTCGGCGGCCTCCCCGGCCGTGCCCTCGGTGGGGCCGAGGACCTCCCGGACGTTCTCCGATGCCCAGTCGAACTGGAGCAGTTGCAGCCGCCGCTGCACCGCCTGCGCCGTCGCCACGTCCCGCATCCACCCCGAGGTCACCCCGAAGTACCGGTCCACGCCGGCACAGGCCGCCGACACCAGCAGCGCCAGGTACCCCCAGCGCGCCGCGCCGTCCAGCACCCCGGCCAACTCCAGCAGCGGCAGCGCCGCCCCGGCCACCGCGCCCGCCGCCGCCCCGCCCCGCAGCGCCCGCGCCCCCCGCCGCTTCCACATCCGCTCGGACAGGTACCAGGACGCGGTCTGGAGCGCGCCCCGCTCCACCCACCGGTACAGGTCGTCCAGACGCTGCGCGGGCTCGCCCCAGTCGCCCGGCGGGAACGGCCGGCCGGTCAGGTCGCCCGGCCGCGGCCCGGTCGCCCCGTCCCCCCGCCCGTCCCGAGGCGGACGCTCGGGCTGCATCTCCGGCTGACCCACCCGGCACTCCCTACTGATCACGGATCGTGTCGCCGGCACGCGCCGATACGACGTGCACCGCCGTGCCGGACCCCTTCCTACCGTCCACCGGACGGCGATCGGCCGGGAAGGACGCCTTTTCCGCCCCAAAGAGCGCCGCAGCGCGGGGAAGGACGCACGGACAACTCACTCGAAAGAGTGGTGGGGCAGGGCCTGTCCGGACCACGTAGGCTCGTGCCAGCGGGGAATCCTCCGGACGGCCCCCGCGCAGACGCCGTACGAAAGCAGGAGCCGATCGTGATTCCCGGTGGTGGCCAGCCCAACATGCAGCAGCTGCTCCAGCAGGCCCAGAAGATGCAGCAGGACCTGGCGCGGGCCCAGGAGGAACTGGCGCGGACGGAGGTCGACGGACAGGCGGGCGGCGGCCTGGTGAAGGCCACCGTCACCGGCGCCGGCGAGCTGCGCGCCCTGAAGATCGACCCGAAGGCGGTCGACCCCGAGGACACCGAGACCCTCGCCGACCTGATCGTCGCAGCGGTCCAGGCGGCCAACGAGAACGCCCAGACCCTCCAGCAGCAGAAGCTCGGCCCGCTCGCCCAGGGCCTCGGCGGCGGCAGCGGCATCCCCGGGCTGCCTTTCTAGGGCGCCCGCGGACCACTACCGTACGGAGCACGAAGCACCGGCACGGGGCCCGAAGGCACCGTACGGACCGACTACCGAAACGACGACACGCAGGAAGGACGGCGACCCGGTGTACGAAGGCGTGGTCCAGGACCTCATCGACGAGCTGGGGCGGCTGCCCGGCGTCGGTCCCAAGAGCGCGCAGCGGATCGCCTTCCACATCCTCCAGGCGGAACCGACGGACGTGCGGCGTCTCGCCCAGGCCCTGATGGAGGTCAAGGCGAAGGTCCGCTTCTGCGCGGTCTGCGGCAACGTCGCGCAGGAGGAGCTGTGCGGCATCTGCCGCGACAGCCGCCGCGACCCGTCCGTCATCTGCGTGGTGGAGGAGCCCAAGGACGTCGTCGCCGTCGAGCGCACCCGTGAGTTCCGCGGCCGCTACCACGTGCTCGGCGGCGCGATCAGCCCCATCGAGGGCGTCGGCCCGGACGACCTGCGCATCCGCGAGCTGCTGGCGCGGCTCGCGGACGGCACGGTCACCGAGCTGATCCTGGCCACCGACCCGAACCTGGAGGGCGAGGCCACGGCGACGTACCTCGCCCGCATGATCAAACCCATGGGCCTGAAGGTCACCCGCCTGGCCAGCGGCCTCCCGGTGGGTGGCGACCTGGAGTACGCGGACGAGGTGACCCTCGGCCGCGCCTTCGAGGGGAGACGACTCCTAGATGTCTGACGCCACGCTGCACGCGACGAGCCAGAATCCGGACGACTTCGCGGTCCAGATCGCCGACCAGATCGAGAGCTTCCTGGTCGCGGTGACGGAGGTCGCCAAGGGCGACGAGCCCGACTCGGCGGTGCCCTTCCTGCTGCTGGAGGTCTCCCAGCTGCTGCTGGCCGGCGGGCGGCTGGGCGCGCACGAGGACATCGTCCCCGACGAGCGCTACGAGCCCGACCCCGGCCCGGAGCAGGACGTGGACGTCCTCCGCGAGAACCTCGCCCGGCTGCTGGAGCCGATCGACGTCTACTCCGAGGTCTTCGACCCCTACGAGCCGCGCCGCGCCCCGGTGCCCGCCCGGATCTCCGACGACCTCGCCGACGTCGTCGCCGACCTGCGCCACGGCATGGTCCACTACCGCGCCGGCCGCACCACGGAGGCCCTGTGGTGGTGGCAGTTCTCCTACTTCTCCAACTGGGGCGGGACCGCGTCGGCGGCCCTGCGCGCCCTCCAGTCCCTGGTCGCCCACGTCCGCCTCAATCAGCCGCTGGCGGAGCTGGACGGCCTGGACACCGACCAGGGCATGGGCGACGAGACCCTGGAGTTCGAGGCCGGCCAGGTGATGGCGCAGGAGATCGCGGGACCGCTGGGACTGCACGGGACGTCCGCGTCCTGACCGGCGCGCGGCGCCGCCGTGCGGCCTGCCCGGCGCCCCGCGCCGCGTGCGCAAGCGCTGTGACCCCGCCCACGTTCCGAGTGGTGTACCGCCCCGTGGGCATGAGCCGTCCTGGTGATCGGACGTCCGGCATCTCACGATGCGACATCGCGAAGGGGCGATTTCGGACGCTCGATAGACTGAGCCGACCGCACCCGCACATGCGTAAGTGCGATACACACGGACTGAGCGAGGAGCGCACGTGGGCCTTGTCGTGCAGAAGTACGGAGGCTCCTCCGTAGCCGATGCCGAGGGCATCAAGCGCGTCGCCAAGCGGATCGTGGAAGCGAAGAAGAACGGCAACGATGTTGTCGTCGTCGTTTCCGCGATGGGCGACACGACGGACGAGCTGATCGATCTCGCCGAGCAGGTATCCCCGATGCCTGCCGGGCGCGAGCTCGACATGCTGCTGACCGCCGGAGAGCGGATCTCCATGGCCCTGCTGGCCATGGCGATCAAGAACCTGGGGCACAAGGCCCAGTCGTTCACCGGCAGCCAGGCAGGTGTCATCACCGACTCGGTCCACAACAAAGCCCGGATCATCGATGTCACGCCGGGCCGCATCCGGACCGCGCTGGACGAGGGCAACATCGCCATCGTGGCCGGTTTCCAGGGCGTCAGCCAGGACAAGAAGGACATCACCACGCTGGGGCGCGGCGGCTCCGACACCACCGCCGTGGCGCTCGCCGCCGCCCTCGACGCCGAGGTGTGCGAGATCTACACCGACGTGGACGGCGTGTTCACCGCCGACCCGCGGGTGGTGAAGAAGGCGAAGAAGATCGACTGGATCTCCTTCGAGGACATGCTGGAGCTCGCCGCCTCGGGCTCCAAGGTGCTGCTCCACCGCTGCGTGGAGTACGCCCGGCGGTACAACATCCCGATCCACGTGCGCTCGTCCTTCAGCGGGCTTCAGGGCACCTGGGTCAGCAGCGAGCCGATCGAGCAAGGGGACAAGCAGGTGGAGCAGGCCATCATCTCCGGTGTCGCGCACGACACCTCCGAGGCCAAGATCACGGTCGTCGGCGTCCCCGACAAGCCGGGTGAGGCCGCCTCCATCTTCCGCACGATCGCCGATGCCGAGATCAACATCGACATGGTCGTGCAGAACGTCTCCGCCGCCTCCACCGGCCTGACGGACATCTCCTTCACGCTGCCCAAGGCCGAGGGCCGCAAGGCCATCGACGCGCTGGAGAAGAACCGTTCCGGTATCGGCTTCGACTCCCTGCGCTACGACGACCAGATCGGCAAGATCTCGCTGGTCGGCGCCGGCATGAAGACCAACCCGGGCGTCACGGCCGACTTCTTCACCGCGCTTTCCGACGCGGGCGTGAACATCGAGCTGATCTCCACCTCCGAGATCCGTATCTCGGTGGTCACCCGCAAGGACGACGTCGCCGAGGCCGTCCGCGCCGTGCACACCGCCTTCGGTCTCGACTCCGAGAGCGACGAGGCCGTCGTCTACGGCGGCACCGGGCGATGACGCCGCGGCGCGGGTGCGGGGCGCGATGACCGGCCGACCGACGCTCGCGGTCGTGGGCGCGACCGGGACCGTCGGCACGGTACTGCTCCGGATCCTGTCCCAGCGCGCGGACGTCTGGGGCGAGATCCGCCTGCTCGCCTCCCCGCGCTCGGCCGGCCGCAAGCTGGCCGTGCGCGGGGAGCAGGTCGAGGTCGTGGCGCTCAGCGAGGAGGCGCTGGACGGGGTGGACATCGCCCTGTTCGACGTCCCCGACGAGGTCGCCGCCCGCTGGGCGCCCATCGCGGTCGCCAAGGGCGCGGTCGTCGTGGACAGCTCCGGCGCCTTCCGCGCCGACCCCGAGGTGCCGCTCGTGGTGCCCGAGGTCAACGCCCACGCGGCGCGGCGCCGGCCGCGCGGCATCGTCTCCAGCCCCGGCTGCACCACGCTCACCATGATCGTGGCCTTGGGCGCGCTGCACGCCGAGTTCGGCCTGCGCGAGCTGGTCGTCTCCTCGTACCAGGCGGTGAGCGGCGCGGGCCAGGCGGGCGTGGCGGCGCTGCGCCGGCAGCTGTCCCTGGTCGCCGGCACCGAGCTGGGCACCGCCCCCGGCGACGTACGGCGCGCGGTGGGCGACGACACCGGCCCCTTCGCGGACCCGGTGGCGCTGAACGTCGTGCCGTGGGCCGGTTCGCCGCGCGAGGAGGGCTGGTCCTCGCAGGAGCTGGACGTGCGCGAGGAGACCCGCAAGGTCCTCGGCCTGCCCCGGCTGCCGGTCGCGGTGACCTGCGTCCGCGTCCCCGTGATCACCGCCCACTCGCTCACCGTGCACGCCCGCTTCGAGGACGAGGTGACGGTGGACCGCACCCACGAGATCCTCGCCACGGCCCCCGGCGTGGTCCTGTGCGACGACCCGGCGGCGGGCGAGTTCCCCACGCCCGCGGACGTGGTCGGCACCGACCCCACCTGGGTGGGCCGGGTCCGCCGCGCCCTGGACGACCCCACGGCCCTGGACCTCTTCCTCTGCGCCGACAACCTCCGCAAGGGCGCGGCCCTGAACGCCACCCAGATCGCGGAACTGGTGGCGACGGAACGGGACTGAGCGGGGCGCCCCGGTGCGCCCGGCGGGCCGCCCCGCTTCTCCGGGCGCGGCCCGCGCGCACGCCGCCCCTCCGGATGCGGCCGGGGCGCAGGGTGCCGATCGTGCACCACCGCGAGGTCCGGCGCGTTGGCGCGTACGGCCCGCCGCCTCCGCCGCCCCGCGTCCCGGGGCCGAAAGCCCCTGGCCAACGGGCCGTTCCTTTGTAGGATCTTCGTAAGTGCATGTGGTCTGGCCAATGGTTCGCCACCACTTGAACCGTGCTGCCTCGGCGTCCGAAGATTTCCTTCCCCGCCCTCCGCAACCACGCGGACGGCGGGGAGCGTCTTTGGGGACGCCCTCCGGGGGGCGTGGGGACGCCGAGGGGCGCGGGGGCGCCCTGTCAGTCGACGACACAGGGGAAGAGCGGGACGCATGAGGGCATGTGGGGCACCGTCCGAGGTGCCGCCCGGCGCGGGGACGTGGCCGGCCGCGCCGCCCGGCGCGAAAGTGACGCCCGGCACGTACAACCCCCGAGGGGGTGCGCGTGTCCAACTGGCGTGGCAGAGGTACTCGACTTGTCCCCCAGGCTCTTCGAGCCGGGGGTGCCCCCGGCGGCGACCGGCGGCGCCGTTCTGCGGCCGCCCCGCACGCCGCTCGGGCCGCGCGTGCCCCGCATGCCCGGCCCGGCCGGCGGCATGCCGGTGATCGCCCCCATGCCCGCCGCGCGGCCCGCCCGCATACCCAGCCAGCGTGACGGCGCCGCGGAGGAGACCGCCGCGGCCGGCACCACCGTCGACCACCTCACCGAGACCTACCGCGCCCACTACCGCAGCCTGCTCGGCCTGGCGGCGCTGCTCCTGGACGACACCGCCTCCTGCGAGGACGTCGTGCAGGAGGCGTTCATCCGCGTCCATTCCGCCCGTCGGCGCGTCCGCGATCCCGAGAAGACCCTCGCCTACCTCCGCCAGACGGTCGTCAACCTCTCCCGCTCGGCCCTGCGCCGCCGCATCCTCGGCCTCAAGCTGCTGTCCAAGCCGATGCCGGACATGGCCAGCGCCGAGGAGGGCGCCTACGACCAGCTGGAGCGCGACTCCCTGATCCAGGCGATGAAGGGCCTCCAGCGCCGCCAGCGCGAGGTGCTGGTGCTGCGCTATTTCGCGGACATGACCGAGGCCCAGGTCGCCGAGACCCTCGGCATATCGCTCGGCTCCGTCAAGGCGTACGGCTCGCGCGGCATCGCGGCGCTCCGGATCGCCATGGGGGCGCGGACATGAACGAGCACGCCGAGGACCGCGACGCGCACGAACGCCACGGACACGACGCGCGGGAGCGCCGCGACTCGTCCGGGCGCCGCGAGCCGTTCACGCCGCACGAGCCGACACGTCCGCCGGAACGACCGAACACGCCACCGCACGCTGGGAACGGAACCGTGAAGCACAGCCCCGACGAACAGGGCCCCGCCGGGCTCGACTCGGACGAGCTGGACCTGCGCAGGATGCTGCACCGGGCGGTCGAGGACGTCGAACCGCGCGACGGCGCGCTGGACCACCTGCGGCGCGCGGTCCCGGCGCGGCGGGCCCGCAAACGGCAGGCCGCGGTCGGCATGGCCGCCGCCGCCCTGTTCCTCGGCACCGCCGTCCCCGCCCTGGTGCACGTCTCGGGCGCCACCGGCTCCGACGCCGACCCGGCCATCGCCGGCCAGGCCTCGCAGGCCCAGGGCGGCACCGGCCAGGGCAAGAGCCGCACCGACGCGCCGAGCACCGCCGGCGGCGCCTACGGCCGGACCCCGGGCCCGGGCGCGAGCGGCCGCAAGGACGACCCCACCCACGGCGGCAGCACCGCCCCCGGCGCAGGCTCCACCGCCGGTACGACCGGCCCGTCGGCCTCAGCCGACGCCGGCGCCCCCGTCTGCACGCCCACCCAGCTCGGCTCGGCCACCGGCTCGGCCGGCGCCCCCGACTCGGCCGGCGTCGTCTACGGCACCTTCCACGTCACCAACGTCTCCGCCGGCAGCTGCACCGTCGGAGGCCCGGGCGCGGTGACCGCGCTCGCCCAGGGCACGGCCGACGCCTCGAAGATCCATGTCGTCCAGCACACCGCCGGCGATCCGGCGACCGGGCTGCCCGCCCCCGCCCCCGAGGCCTCCGCCCTGGTGCTCGCACCGGGAGCGGCGTACGAGGTGAAGTTCGCCTGGGTGCCCTCCGAGACCTGTCCCACCGGCGGCAGCGGCGGCGGCACCGGCTCCGGCGGCACCGAGACCGGCGGCCCCTCGCCGGACCCGTCGCCCAGCCAGGGCGCGAGCGCGACCGACGGCACCACCACGGGCACGGACCCCGGCGCCACCACCCAGCTCGTCACCAGGGACGGCGGCACGGACGCCGGCAGCGTCGTGGTCTCCCACACCCCGGACGGCGGCGCGCCCACGGCGACGGCCACGGTCCCGCACGCCTGCGCGGGCACGGTCTACCGCACGGAGGTCCTGCCGGCGCCGTAGACCCCACGGCGGCCTCACCGGGACCTCGGCGGCACCGGGGGCCGGACAGCCGGCACGGGGGCGGGGAGGCAGCACGGGAGCCGGACAGGCGGCACGGAGGCCGACCCCGCCGACGCGGGGATGCGGTGGTCCTGGAGCGGGGTGGTCCGCCGTCGCCTCAGACGGCGGCCGGCGACTGCTCCTCCTGCGGGGCGAGCCCCAGCTCGGCGTCCCGCACGGCCTCCACCTCACGCCGCACCAGCCGGAACCACATGAAGACCACGAACCCGGCGAAGACGAACCACTCACCGGTGTACCCGAGGTTCTGGAACGCCTTCAGGTCCAGCCCGGAACCCTCCGGGGCCTTCGCCGGGACCGGCTTCATCCCGGAGTCCGCCGTGTTGAGCGTCACCCACGCGTCGTACACCTGATACGGCACCAGGTTGACGAGCGAGGCCGCGCTGATGGCGCCGGTCTGTCCGGCCGGCAGCCCGCCCTGAGCGCTGACGCCGTTGTCGCCGGGCGTCTCGGAGGCCTGGAGCGCACCGGTCACCGTCACCTCGCCGGCGGGGGGCGCCGGGGCCTTCGCCGCGTCCGCCGTCCCCGGCAGCCAGCCGCGTACGACCGGCAGCGCCTTGCCGGAACCGGTCCGCAGCAGCGTCAGCACGTAATAACCGCGCTTGCCGTCCAGCTCCCGGCCGGGCACCAGCAGCTGCTTGCCGTAGCGGCCGGTCGCGGTGGTCTGCATGCCGGAGGTCCGCTTGTCGACGGGCAGCAGCCCGTCCAGCGGACGCGGCGCCTCCGTCCGGTACGAGGCGGCCTGCTTCGTCGCGGTCCGGTGCTCGTCCACCCGCGCGTCGAACCGGCTCAGCTGCCACGACCCCATGAACACGCAGAAGGGGATGGCCAGCAGCGCGAAGACGTTGATGCCCCACCAGCGAGGCGTCAGCAGAAACCGGTACACACCCCCACGGTACGGCCCCGCCGCAGGCCCTCCGGCCGCGGGGTGCGAGTTTTCCACAGGCGACCGGGCGCGGCCGGGTTGTCCACAGGCGGCTTCCCCCGGCCGGGGGTTGTCCACAGGTTGGGGAGCGGGGCGGCGCGTCGCCGGTCCGGCCAGGCACTATGGGGCCATGACTGAGAGCAACGGGGCCGGTTCCGTGGACCGGCCGAGTCCGCGGGGACCGATCGAGGACATGCCGGACTGGGAGAAGCGCTTCAGGGCGCCAAGGGTGTCGCTGCCCGACTGGGCCGAGGACGCCCCGGACCGCTCCCTGTTCGTGTCCAACGCGACCGGGACGTACGAGCTGTACGCCTGGGACCGGGCCACGGGCGGGCAACGCCAGGTCACGAACCGGCCGAACGGCACGACGGACGGCGTGCTCTCCCCGGACGGCGAATGGATCTGGTGGTTCGACGACAAGGACGGCGACGAGTTCGGCATCTGGCGCCGCCAGCCGTTCGCCGGCGGCCCCGACGACCCGGCCGTACCGGGCCTCGCCCCGTCCTACCCGGCGGGACTGGCCCTCGGCCGCGACGGGCGCACGGCGGTGGTGGGCCGCTCCACGGACGAGGACGGCACCACGATCCACCTCGCGCGCCTGGGCGCGGGCGAGGAGCCGGCGGAGACGGTGGAGATCTACCGCCACCGCGAGTCGGCAGGCGTCGGCGACCTCTCCCACGACGGCACGCTGATCGCCGTGGAGCACACCGAGCACGGCGACGCGATGCACTCCGCACTGCGCGTGCTGCGCCCCGACGGCGTCACGGTGGCCGAGCTGGACGACACCAAGGGCGGCACGGTCGAGCTGGGCCTCGAGGTGCTCGGCTTCGCCCCGGTCGCCGGGGACACCCGGCTGCTCGTCGGCCACCAGCGGCGCGGCCGCTGGGAACCGCTGGTGTGGGACGTGGCGACGGGCGAGGAGACCGACCTCGCGCTGGACCTGCCCGGCGACGTGAGCGCGGAGTGGTACCCGGACGGCTCCGGACTGCTCGTCGTGCACAGCTTCGAGGCCCGCAGCGAGCTGTTCCGCTACGACCCGGCGACCCGTGCCCTCACCCGGATCGACACCCCGCCGGGCACGGTGTCCGGGGCGACGGCCCGCCCGGACGGCAGCGTGGAGTACCTGTGGTCCTCGGCGGCCGAACCGCCGGCGGTCCGCTCGACGAACGGCGGCGTGGTCCTGGACCCGCCCGGCATGAAGTGCCCCCGCTCGGTGGCGGTGCACGACGTGTGGGTGGACGGCCCCGGCGGCCGCATCCACGCCCTGGTCCAGAAGCCCGAGGGCGCCACGGGCCCGCTGCCGACGGTCTTCGACATCCACGGCGGCCCGACCTGGCACGACAGCGACTCCTTCGCCGCGGGCCCGGCCGCCTGGGTCGACCACGGCTACGCGGTGGTCCGCGTCAACTACCGCGGCTCCACGGGCTACGGCCGGGAATGGACGGACGCGCTCAAGCACCGGGTCGGCCTGATCGAGCTGGAGGACATCGCGGCGGTCCGCGACTGGGCGATCACCTCGGGCCTCGCGGACCCCGACCGGCTGATCCTCACCGGCGGCTCCTGGGGCGGCTACCTCACCCTGCTCGGCCTCGGCACCCAGCCGGACGCGTGGACGGTCGGCATCGCCGCGGTCCCGGTCGCTGACTACGTCACGGCGTACCACGACGAGATGGAGGCCCTGAAGGCCCTGGACCGCACCCTCCTCGGCGGCACCCCGGAGGAGGTCCCGGAACGCTTCGAGGCGTCCTCCCCGCTCACCTACGTCGACCAGGTCAAGGCCCCGGTCTACATCTCGGCCGGCGTCAACGACCCCCGCTGCCCCATCCGCCAGATCGACAACTACGTCAAACGCCTCGAATCCCGAGGAGCCACCCACGAGGTCTACCGCTACGAAGCGGGCCACGGCTCCCTGGTGATCGACGAACGCATCAAACAGGTCCGCCAGGAACTGGCCTTCGCCCAGCACCACGTGAGCACAACGCGGTAAGCCCCCTCGCCTGCCGCAGCCTCTGGTGGGGGCGCAGAGGGCGAAGCCCCCGTCAGGGGTTCCAAGGGCGGAGCCCTGACGGGGGTCGAGAAGCGGGGCACCACCAGAGCTGAACGACAGACGGCTTCCTCCGGGGCGGAGCCCCACAGGGGTTCCAGGGGGCGGAGCCCCTGACCGGGTCGAAGGGGCGGAGCCCCTTCCGAGGACGGGGACGGGTGAGGGCGGCGGGGGCGAGAGTCCAAGAACCCAGGACCCGCACCCCACCCGCCCCCACAGCCACCCCCACCACCGGCTACGCCCTACCCCTCCACCCGCCCCCGCCGCCCCAGCAACTCCGCCAACCCCCGCCGGGTCGCGGCCAGCACCACCCGGTCCTCCTTGCGCAGCACATACGTCTCAGGCGGATTCCACACCGGCCCGGCCCCAGACCCACTCCCACCCCCAGACCCACTCCCACCCCCAGACCCACTCCCACCCCCAGAGCCACTCCCACCCCCAGAGCCACTCCCACCCCCAGAGCCAGCTCCGACACCGGAGTCCACCCCCGCCCCGCCGTTCCCGGCCCCCCGCCCCACAACCCCCGTATCCAGCGCCAACACCCTCCAGTACCCCGCCCGAAACGCCTCCGCCACCGTCCGCCCCTCCAACTGAGGATGCCCCTCCACCTCCACCGAAGCGAACAGCAACACCCGCCGCTCCACCGGAATCGCCCCCAGGATCTGCCGTCCGAACATCGCTCCCGCGAACGCCGGCGCGGCCAGATGCGACACGCTCCGACTCCGTGTCAACGCCCGAGGATGCGCCGCCCGCAACGTCCGGTACACCGCCGTGGCGAAGTCGTCGTCGTACAACCGCAGCACCACCCGCAGATCCGGCCGCACGGACCGCGCATACAGCACGGCCTCCAGATTCGTCGTGTCCGAACTCGTCACCGCCAGCAACGCGTCCGCCCGCTGAATCTTCGCCGCCTCCAGCACCCCCTCCTGCGTCACATCTCCCAGCACCACCGGCACCCGCAACCGCCGCGCCGTGGCCAGCCCCCGCGCCTCGGGTCCCGACTCCACGCACACCACCGGAATCCCCAGCTCCCGCAACCGCGTCAGCACCCGCGTCCCGATCTTCCCCAGCCCCAGCAGCACCACATGCCCGCCGAGCCCCCGCGGCGGCCGCCGCAACGCGGACGCCGACCGGAACGTACCCAGCGCCTCCAGCACCGCCGCCAACAGCACCGGCAGCAGCAACAACCCCACCAACCCCGACAACAACTGAAGAATCTGCCGCCCCAACGACTCACCCAGCGCGGGATCGTCGATCGCGAACAGATCCAGCAGCGTCAGGTACAGCGCCCCCAGCGGCCGCACCCCCGTCACCACCCACAAGGCCACCGCCAGCGCGAACACACACCCCACCAGCCCCGCCAGCGACCACCGCAACCGACGCGAGAACAAGGAGTTGAGCGAGGACACGACCCCCGCCCCGCGCCCGGACGCCATCGGCGGCCCGGCGTAGGAAACCTGCTCCAGCACCACCGTCCCGCGCCCGGTGGCCGCCCGCACCGCCGCCTCGTCCGGCAGCAGCCGCGGCCGCTGCTCGCCGCTGTCCTCGGAGCCGTCCGCCCCGGCGGGATCGCTGCTCGTCGCGGACAGCAGCGCCAGCGTGCACAGCCCGGGGTCGGCGACCTGTCCGGGCGCGGGCGGCGGCCGTTCGACGGCGCGCAGCAGCAGTCCGTCGGTCTGCACGACCTTGCTGGTGCCGGCGACCGCGCTCGCGACCAGCGCGGGTGCGGCCGTGTCGGCGTCGGACAGCACGGTCGTGGACGCGTCACCGGCCGGCGACGCGCCACCGCCCCCGGTGGCCAGGGCGGCTGCCTGATCGAGGAGTTCCTCGATATGAAGCCCCAACCGCCGGTTGTACAACCGCAGGACGAGCCGCAGCCGCGGGTTGAGCCGGCGGGCGGTGAGCGCGGCACGGATGTTGGTCTCGTCGTCCTCGTACACGAGCGCCAGCGCGGTCGCCCGCTCCACCCCCGCCTCGGCGAGCACGGCCTCGGTCAGCTCACCGGCCTCCAGCACCCGACCGTCGCCACGAGAGGGACCACCGCCACCGCCTGCATCCCCGTCACCGCCACCACCTCCCCCGTTGCCGCTCCCGTTCCCGGTGCCGCCGGCGCGTCCCACGGCCGCGCTGACCACCCGGTCCAGCAGCGCGGTCGCCGTACGGGCCCGGCCGACGACCGGCGGCCGTACCCCGCGCTCGGCGGGCGGGACGACCAGCGTGACCTGCTCGCCGTACACACCGCGCAGCTCGGCGGCCAGCCGGTGCGCGAGCCCGTCGTCCCCGCACACCACCATGTGCGCGCCCGGCCCGCCCGGCGCACCACTCTGATTCGGAACGCTCCCCACGAGAAAGAGGACTGCCCCACCGTGACGGGTGGTTCCAGATCCACCGCCCCGCCTCCCGGCCGGCGCCGCTGAACGCCCGCTCCCACCCGGCCGTATCCGAGGGGAGGACCGCCCCCGCCCCGAACTCCGGAGGGACCGCACCCGTGGCCGACAGCCGACCAGCCGCCGCCCCGCCCCGCAGCGACGGCTGGCACCTCACCTCGCCCGTCGCCCTGACCCTGCTGCTGCTCGTCATGGTGGTGGCGCAGGGCCCGCTGCGCGGGGCGCTGTCCGCGCCGGTGATGCAGAGCTGGACGACGGTGTTCGTGGCGGTGGTGGTGCAGGCGCTGCCGTTCCTGGTGCTCGGTGTGCTGCTGTCGGCGGCGCTCGCGGTGTTCGTCCCGCCGTCCTTCTTCGCCCGCGCGCTCCCGTCCCGCCCGGCCCTGGCCGTCCCCGTCGCCGGGCTGGCGGGCGCGGTGCTCCCGGGCTGCGAGTGCGCCTCCGTACCGGTGGCCGGCGCGCTGGTGCGGCGCGGCGTCACCCCGGCCGCGGCGCTGGCGTTCCTGCTCTCCGCGCCCGCGATCAACCCGATCGTGCTGACGGCCACCGCCGTCGCCTTCCCCCGCGACCCGGAGATGGTCCTCGCCCGGTTCGCCGCGAGCCTGCTGGTGGCGTGCGCGATGGGCTGGCTGTGGCAGCGCCCGGGCCGCGCCGACCGGCTGCGCCCGTCCGCCCGCGCCCATGACGACGGCCTGAGCAGGGGAGCGGCGTTCTGGGGTTCGGTACGGCACGACGTCATGCACGCCGGCGGCTTCCTGGTGGTGGGAGCGATGGCCGCCGCGACGCTGAAGGCGCTCGCCCCGGCGAGCTGGCTGCGCACGGCGGCCGGGAATCCGCTGGTCGCGGTGCTCGCGCTCGCCGCGCTGGCGGTGCTGCTGTCGATCTGCTCGGAGGCGGACGCGTTCGTCGCGGCGTCGCTGTCGCAGTTCTCGCTCACGGCCCGGCTGGTGTTCCTGGTGGTCGGCCCGATGATCGACCTGAAGCTGTTCGCCCTCCAGGCGGGCGCCTTCGGCCGGGGCTTCGCCCTGCGCTTCGCCCCCACCACGCTCGTCCTGGCCGTACTGGGATCGGTGCTGACCGGGGCGGTGCTGCTGTGAACCGGCAGGCGCAGGCGGCCGTGCTGTTCCTGGTCGGCGGCGCCCTGCTGCACGCGGGCGCCACCGACCTGTACCTGCGCTACGTCAAGGCGGGCCTGCGCCCGCTGCTGCTGGTGTCGGGCGCGGTACTGGTCGTGACGGCGCTGATGACGGTGTGGCCGGACCACAGACGAGCCGGCGGGAACGCGGCTCACGACGACGAGGCCACGCCCCCGGAAAAGCCCCCCGTGAGCCCCGGAGACGCGGCCCCGGAGCGGGCACACGCCACCCACGGGGACGCGGCCTCACCCCCTGGAGAGGCCCACACCCACCGCGAACCCCGCGTCGCCTGGCTCCTGCTCCTCCCCCTCTTCGCCCTGATCCTCATCGCCCCGCCCGCCCTCGGCTCGTACACCGCCGTACGCTCCGGCACCGCGCTCCAGCCGCCGTACGGCTACGCGTCCCTCCCGCCCGGCGACCCGCTCAGCCTGAGCGTCGTCGACTACGCGACCCGCGCGATCTACGACCACGGCCGCACTCTCGCCGGGCGGCGCGTCCAGGTCACGGGTTTCGTCGCGCTGGACGGCGACGGCACGCCGTACCTCGTCCGCATGGCGCTGAACTGCTGCGCGGCCGACGCCCAGCCGGTCAAGATCGCCCTGACCGGCCGGGTCCCCCCGGTGCTGGAACCGGACACCTGGCTGCGGGTGACCGGCGTCTACACGGCCCGCCGCAGCAGGGACCCGGTGAACGACGGCCCGATCCCGTACCTGGAGGTGACGGCGGCGCAGCCGGTGCCGGCACCTGCGGACCCGTACGACGAGAGCTGGAACCAGTGAGAACCCGGCGAAGAGGGCCCGCAACTCACCCCGCGGACGCCCGGAGAACGCCCGCAGAGCACCCGGAGAACGCCCGGGAGAACGCAAAGACCCGGGTCGGGCCTCACCAGGAGGCCCGCCCGGGCCGATGGGAACGCCGCCGTCGCAGGCGTCCGGAGGATCAGATCACGCGGGGGTGATGTTCTCCGCCTGCGGGCCCTTCTGGCCCTGCGTGACGTCGAAGTTCACCCGCTGGCCTTCCTGAAGCTCACGGAAGCCCTGCGCGGCGATGTTGGAGTAGTGGGCGAAGACGTCGGGGCCGCCGCCGTCCTGCTGGATGAAGCCGAAGCCCTTTTCCGAGTTGAACCACTTCACGGTACCGGTGGCCATGTTTTTCTCCTCTACGGGTCACTTGGCGCGCCACTCCGTGTGGAGCGCCCGTTGCTGAACGACCCATCCGGAACAGGCCGGAAAACAAAAAGGTGCACCGGTCACGTACACCAGGCGCACACTGAAGCTTTGTGGGTACCAAACTGCAACTACGTCAAAGCTAGCACGGATCCCGGCGAAGTGTCGTTTCGGCCGAAACCGTCGGAAACCGGCCACCAAGGCCGATCATGGCCGCCCACCACCCTGGGCGGCGGCCAGGACCTTCCCGCCCCCGGGCCCGCAACGGACTGACGAGCCCGATCCGACGGCGGAAAGCCCCTGGCCGCACCCCTGCTCACCGAGTCACCGAGTCACTGGTCCGAGTAGTCGATGTCTCGTCACTGGTCCGAGTAGCCGATGTCCCCGATCGTCCAGGCGCTGACGTCCTTCAGCGCCACGCGGTACATGCCGCCCGTGTCGGGGATGCCGAAGCTGCCCTGGAGGATGCGGGCGACGTGGAAGTGCAGATGGGTGGGCCGGCCCCGGGGAGGTGATGACTCCCCCTCGTCGCCGGGACCGGATCCGGCGAACGCGGCCGAGAAGGGGCGCAGGTCCTCGGAGTCCCGCAGGACCTCCGCCACGCGCTGCTTCCACATGGCCTCGGGGGCCAGCCGCCCGGTGATCACGGCTCCGGGGATCACCACGGTCAGGGACATTCGACTGCTGTGCTGCGACTCCACCATCGCGGCGATGTCGACGAGGAGTTCGTCAGGGTACGACATGCCTGATGAGCGTAGTAGGGCGCGCCGCGCCGCGCAGGGAGGTGTGGCGCGAAAGACGCACCGAACACGTCACGGTGACCAACCGAGCGCGTACGGTGACGGTCTCGCTTCCGGCCTCTGGCGCCCACGGGCGGGCGCACCTCCGGCCTCTGGCGCCCACGGGCGGGCGCACCTCCGGCCTCTGGTGCCCGCGGGCGGGTGCAGCCCGCCACCGGGGCCGACACTCCACGCACGGGACGTCAGAGCCGCCGCCGTTGACCGGCTGCTGGTCACGATTGAGCGACGACAGCTCAGGCGCGCAACCGCACAGAACCTTCACGAGTCCGGCACTTGTCAGACACAGAGTGAGGGGACTTCATGAGCCACCGGCAGCAGTACCCGCAGCAGCCCGACCCGCAGCAGGGCTGGGGCGCGCAGTCGCCGCAGCAGGCGAAGAAGAAGGGCAAGGGCAAGGTGGCGGGACTCGGCTGCCTCGGCGTCGTCGTCCTGATCGGCATCGCCGCCGCCGTCTCGGGTGGTGGCGGGGACTCCGGCAAGTCCGACGGCTCCAAGGCGGACGCCTCCGCCTCGCAACGGGAGAAGCCCGCCGCCGGCACCAAGACCGACACCAAGAGCAAGGCCGGCGACGCCAAGGACGACACTGAGAAGGGCAGCGACAAGAAGACGGTGGTCTTCAAGGTGTGGGGCACCGCGCCCCCTGGCGCCCTCGGCCCGCTGGACATCACCTACGGCTCCGACAGCGACAACCGCAAGGGCAAGTTCGCCAACGGCAAGTTCGAGGCCACCCTCCCGCTGGAGGAGGAGGCCATGTACTACAACGCGATGGCGCAGCTCCAGGGCTCCGGCGACGTCAACTGCTCGGTGACGGTCGGCGGCAAGACCAAGAAGGGGCATGCTTCGGGCGACTACAACATCTGCGACGCCCAACTCAGCTCGGGTCTCCTGGGCGGCTGGGACTGACAGAGGCCGCCTCGGCCGCAGGTCTCGGCCGCCCATCACGACGACCCATGCCGACTGTGTCGTCGTATCGGGTCAGCGGTCGAAGCATCCGCCCCCCCGGCACCGACACCGTGGCCTGCATCAAGTCCCGCTCACCGGCTCGGTGGTGGGCATGTCCATGCTTGTGCGGTGCCGCAGCGGCACGGAACCGGCACCCGCCCGCAGCGGTCCTGGAAGCCTCACCCGGCGCTCCGGCTGCCGCGGCAGCCGGAGACGCCCGCACGACCGACGCGATCCGTCAGACTGGCCGACCTCGTACTGACCCACCTCCGATGCCGGGGTCGGCCAGGAGCCGGGACGCCGCCCCCCGGTGGGTCGTCCGCGCTCATGCCCGGCGGCGCATCATGCGGTGAGACGCGCAAGCAGAAACAGGTGAGGACCCAGGAACGTACCTAGGTCCTCACCTGCTGTTACGGCTGTCGGGGTGGCGGGATTTGAACCCACGACCTCTTCGTCCCGAAGGAGGTCCGGGCGGGATCGACACAGAATGTCTGCTGTTTTTCCTGTTCAGGGCGTTGGGGTGCGGCGGTCTCGGACGGTCTCGAAGGGGCTTGGGGAGTGACTTGGCTCCCAGATTGGCTCCCAGCGGGACCTCAGCCAGCGACTGCTGAGTCCGCCCTTCGATTCGTGTCCACGGAGGCCGATCGCCGCGTGTGGAGGCGCCCCGCTGCGCCATACCTAAGTGGCCCAGCGTTCCGCAGGAGGCACGAACCGCGCGACACACGGCGCAACGAACCGCTCCGGGACCGATGGAGCTGTCGTACTCCTCGAAGCCGCGATCACGATTGCCGTCGTCGCCCGCAGGCGTCGGAGACCACAGCATCACTCCCAACGCCCCTGGCTGCCGTCTGAGTACGTGTACTCAGACGAGCTGGCGGCCGATACGGATGGGTCACTCAACGCAGCACTACTACGGTGCCTCTTGATCACCGCAGTGTTGCGATTGAGCGTTCAAAGGATCTCGGCGACGTACGGCGAGACACGGGGAGGGGCCACGCATGGCGTGGGACGAGTGGGAGCAGCTCAAGGCCGCAGCGGCCGAACGACACTCCACACGGATGCAGCTCAACCATCTGCCTGGCAACCGGAACGGCACGACTTCCAGCGGTACGGGCGCTTCCGGCAGACTCCGGTCCGACAAGAAGGCGTGGTCTACGGCCGGCCAGGGCGTGGGGGATCTGCGGGACAACATCGGCATGGCGCTGACGAAGCTGGAGCACGACACGACAGGGCTCGGCCAGGGCTTCGCCTGTTCAACCGCGGCAGCCCAGAAGAGCGTGTACGACTCCTGGGAACGCCGCGTGAAGGACATCAGCGAGCTGTGCAACGGTCTCGCCGGCGTGCTGGAAAAAGTGGGGAATGACCAGCTGAAGACCGACGAGTCCATCAAGGCCGAGATCGCTGGGCTGAAGGTCCACTCCGAAGACACGTCCGCCGGTGGTGGCGCGGGCAAGGGCCGGTGATCCGGACGCATGGACCTCGAAAAGCTTCAGGCCATCACCCCCTCCGAGTACGCGGACGCAGCGGACGGATACCGCGCGATCAGTGACATGGCCGACGCAGCCAAGGACCGCATCGACAAGCAGATCACCAAGGCCATGCAGCAGGCCAACAAGGGCGAGGCGGCGAACGCGGCGCAGAAGCAGTTGGCCAAGCTTTCGCAGAACTTCCACTACACCCAGGTCGAGTGCGGCCTGATCAGCGGAGCACTCACCGGTTTCTCGTCCGAGATCGCCGCCCCGCGTCGCCGCCTGCTCGAGGCACTCGGCGACGCGAAGGCGCTGGCGTACACCATCAACGCAAACGGCAGTGTCACATACCCCGCCGGTGGCGAGAACGAAATGACCGGAGAGAAGATCGCCGGCGGAACGGTCACCGGGTTCAACGGCATCTACAGCCGCGGACCCGGCCCGGACATGACCGGCTTGCGCAGCGCCAACCCGAACCGCGCGAAGGCCCAGGACATCGCCGACCGCATCGCCCACGCGGTGCAGGAAGCCACGGAGATCGACGACCGCTACAGCAAGGCACTGGAAAAACTCAAGGCCGCACCGGGGCTGACCGTTGACACCAAGACGTGGACGGATGTGGCCGCCGATGCCGACGCGGTGAGTTCGGCCGCGAGCGAGTACATCAAGGACCACATTCCGCTGGACAAGTCGCCTGCCGAGTGCAAGAAGTGGTGGGACAGCCTCAGCGATGAGCAGCGCGACGAGTACAAGCGGGCCTTTCCGGAGATCGTCGGCAACCTGGACGGCATTCCGTCCGATGTCCGGGACGAGGTGAATCGCGAGAATCTTGATGTTCTGATCGGCAAGCTCTCCGGTGAGCACGGTGAAAGGGCAAGGATTCAGCTGGACGCTCTCAAGAGCATCCAGCAGCAGCTGAAGGACAATGCCGCGAAGCAACTGGTGGACCCCAAAGAGCCGCCCATGTATCTGTTGGGGGTCGGCGACGAGGGACTTGGTCGTGCCATCGTCGCGTTCGGGAACCCCGACAAGTCCAAGAACGTTTCGGCGTATGTTCCCGGTCTCGGTACCGCCCTGGACGCCGGCTTCGCGGGGGGCGATGTGAAGCGCGCCTATGACACTGCGGTCGACGCCCGGGATATCGATCCGTCCAGCGCATCCATTGTGTGGCTGGGCTATGACCCACCGCAGCTCGACGCTCCCCTTGACCCTGTCACCTTGGTGTCCGACACGGATGTCATGTCCGCACATGACGCGGAGAAGGGCGCACCCGCGTACAACTCGTTCATGGGCGGACTCGCCGCGACGAACGATCACAAGGGCCTGCACCTGGTCGCCATCGGGCACTCCTACGGTTCCCGCCTCGTGGGCGCGGCAACGCAGGAGCCAGGGGGGATACCCGGAGCCGATGACATCATCCTTGTCGGGAGCCCCGGCACCGGCGTCAACCACGCGGCTGATCTTGGGGTCGGAAAGGACCATGTGTTCGTGGGCGCGGCCGAGAACGACCCCGTCAGCCACCTGCCGTCGAAGAAGGAGGCCGTGGCCGGCACCGTCGGCTTCTTCAGCGGTGGTCCGGCCGGTGCGTACCTCCTCGGGGACCTCGCGGACCAGGGCGATGATGACCTCTGGTTCGGTAAGGACCCGGCCAGCGAGGCGTTTGGTGCCAGACGCTTCAAGGTGTCGGACGGCCCGGTGCCGGTGCTCGACGGGCAGGGGATGACTCCGGCGCATTCCAACTACTTCAACCCGGCCAGGGACAAGGACCCTGTATCCGCTGCCAACATCGCGGCCATCGTCGCGGACCGTCCTGACCTCGTTACATGGGACACATACCGATGAAGACTCGTGCTGTGGCCCTCGCGGCGTCAACTCTCGTCCTTTCCGGTTGCGGCCTCGTCGGGGGCAGCGGAATCGAGGGCGGGAAGTCCGACGCGTCGAAGGAGACGAACGTGAACATGCAGGAAGCGGCCGATCACGCAGAGGGGATCATCGACGGGACCCTCAAGGCGATCAATCCGTCGGTCGAGGTCATGCGGGGGCCGTCGAGTGACTCCAAATGCACCGACTCCAAGAACGACGGCACCGGTACCGGTTCGGTGAGCCGTCGACGTTATGTGATGACGATCATCTCGGACGAGCGACGTGGCAGCTTTCTCGGAGTCGTCGAGCGTTACTGGACGAAGCAGGGTTACAAAATCACGTCGGTGCGAAGCAGTACCGACATGCCGGCGATCTTCGCGAGCGCGCCGGACGGCTTCGAGGTCAGCCTGGAGTTCGGGTACAAGGGGCAGGCCGGTTTCCACGTGACCTCTCCGTGTGTCGACGAGTCAAAGGTCACCGAGGCGCCCAGGAAGCCCCTTGACCCGAACTCTCCGGAATCCAAGGGGCTCCCCTATGTTCACTCCGATTTCTGGTCGGCGCATACCCCGATCTCCTCAGCCTCGCCGAAATGATCGCTGTCGAACCCGGCTATGTGTGAGGCAGAAGCCGTAATGAGAAGTCGGGCGGCGGGTCAGTTCGGCTTCGGAGTTGTTGCGGACGTCGAGCCGGAGCAGCCTGGCCCGCCTCGACTGCGCGCTGTCTGACTGACGGGCCAGGCGCCGGCGCGCCCAAGCCGGTCCGCGTCACGGACTTTCAGCGCCTTTGTGGTGCTCACATCACTGCGACTGGGGCGGTGCGGGCGGTGGGTCGCCACACTCACGCGCCAGCGCCGCGGCCCCGGCCCGTACGTCCGCGGCGTGGTCCTCGGCGGTGCAGCGGGAGGAGCCGTCACCGAGGGCGTGGGCGAGCCTGTGCAGCAACCCGGTCCGACGGTTCAGGTGGGCAGACGGCCATCGGGTGTGTAGAGCCGTTCCGGTACTGGGTTGTCGTTGAGCAGTCCCTCCGCGACCAGCAGCCTGTCCACCCCCTCGATCCAAGCCGTGGGGATGGCTTGGAAGGGGCGCACACAGCGCACATCCATCTCGACCACAGAGTTCCACTGGCTGAAGCCACCCGGGAGCCACGTTCCGGAGTCGGCTCCCAGAACAACCCCCAGAAACCACTCAGGGGCCCGACCCGCTAAGCGGATCAGGCCCCTGACCTGGTATTTCACTGTCGGGGTGGCGGGATTTGAACCCACGACCTCTTCGTCCCGAACGAAGCGCGCTGCCAAGCTGCGCTACACCCCGATGTCGCTGCTCGTTGCGGCGACGACGTTTACTTTAGCCCACCGGGGGCCGGAGACGAAATCCGGTTTTGGAGCGGTGGCGGACCGGGTTCGGGCGGGCCTGGTCGGCGGCGATCAGGAGGAGGGCGAGGGCGTAGCAGGAGAGGCCCACGAGGAGGGCGTTGCCCAGAACGTGTTTGTAGCCGTGCCGGACGACGTCCAGGAACGGGTAGAGGTAGCGGTCGCTCGCCGTCGGGGACAGGAGCGCCCCTCGGGTCAGGGAGAAGGCCAGGTAGGCCAGCGGGTAGAGCAGCCACGGAGCGGCCTGCCGCAGGTGCAGGCGGGCCGGGGCGGTCAGCAGGAGCCAGTCCAGGAGGGCGCCCGCCGGGATCGCCGTGTGGAGGAGACGACCGGCCGTCGACTGCCACAGGGGGTGCGTGCCCGGGTTGCCCGTGATCGAGAACGGTGGGGTGTTCCCCGCGAGCAGCAGGTGGTCGACCAGGGCGGCGAGGGTGACGTACAGCACGGTCGCCCCCGTCACGGACGCCGGTAGCGGGCGGCGCGCGGTCCAGGCCCTGCGGGCCGAGGCGGTGAGGACCAGGGCGAGGAGGATGTTCGCCTGGATCGCGAAGTGGCTGAGCACGTGAAGCGGGGGGCCGGTCAGCAGTTCCGCGACCACCGCGGCCGTGGCCGCCCCGGCGACCAGGAGGCGGTACGCCGCCGCCCAGGGGCGGCGGAACGGCGTGACCACGGCCGCCGCCGGGACGACGGAGGGCGGCATCAGGGCGCTGATCCCCGGGATCGCCGGCAGGCCCGGTATGTCCCGGAGGAACGGCATCGGCGCCGAGGGTGGGGTGGCGGTGGCTGCCCGGACGGGGGCCTCCTCGGCCCCCGGTGCCGGGTTCTCCGGCGCCAGGCCCTTCGAGGCCGGGTACTCCGGGGCCGTGGGCGCCGTCTCCGCCGGGAACTCGGAGGACGGGGCACTCCGTGCGGGGGAGGGGGCTGCTGCCGGGGATATCGGCCCAGGTGGGGACGAGGCAGGGTGCGGCGCGGCGGTCATGCCCTCACGGTAGGAAGAGTGGGCATAACGGGCGATTCGGGTGGGCTGTCCGGGTGACGTGCGGCGCCTGGGCACGTCTCACTGCGCCCACCAGGGGCGGGACCCCCGCCGGGTTGCTCCCGCCCCTCCGGTGGGTTACTCCCGCCCCACCAGCGTCAGCAGCGTCGCCTCCGGGGGGCAGGCGAAGCGGACCGGCGTGTAGCGGTTGGTGCCGCAGCCCGCGGAGACGTGCAGGTAGGAGGTGCGGCCCTCCGACGTGTGGGTGGACAGGCCCTTCACCCGGTCGGTGTCGAGGTCGCAGTTGGTGACCAGCGCGCCGTAGAACGGGACGCAGAGCTGGCCGCCGTGGGTGTGGCCGGCCAGGATCAGGGGGTAGCCGTCGGCCGCGAAGGAGTCCAGGACGCGCAGGTACGGGGCGTGGACCACGCCCAGCGAGAGGTCCGCCGAGCCGGACGGGCCGCCGGCCACCTTCCCGTACCGGTCCCGCTTGATGTGCGGGTCGTCCAGGCCGGTCAGCTCCACCGAGGCGCCCTCGATCTTCAGGGTGCCGCGGGTGTTCGTCAGGTTGAGCCAGCCCGCGGCGTCGAAACCGTCGCGCAGGTCCTCCCACGGGTTGTGGATCGCGCCGACCGCGGGCTTGTTGCCGTTCAGGCCGTGCCGGCCGCTCGCCTTCTCCAGCAGGTAGCGGGCCGGGTTGCGCAGCTTGGGGCCGTAGTAGTCGTTGGACCCGAAGACGTACGCGCCCGGGAACTCCATCAGCGGGCCGAGCGCGTCCAGCGTCTCCGGCACGCCCTCCGGGTCCGAGAGGTTGTCGCCCGTGTTGATCACGAAGTCGGGACGCAGCCCGGCCAGCGAGCGCAGCCAGCGCTGTTTCTTGCGCTGGCCGCCGACCATGTGGATGTCGGAGACCTGCAGGACGCGCAGGGGGCGCATACCCGAGGGCAGGACCGGGACCGTCACCCGCCGCAGGCGGAAGGAGCGGACCTCGAAGCCCGCCGAGTAGAGAAGACCGGCGGTGGCGACCGCCGTGATGCCCAGGGGAACTCCGTATCGCGCGCGCATGCGTCCATCGTCTCAGGAGCGTGTCGCATGGCGGAAACCGCCCGCGGGGGCGGGGACATGGGCACGGGGAACCATTCGGCGGAGGCACGTAAATGGGTGCGCGGCGGCGCCGTCGCACCTGCGACAATCGGAGCCATGACCACGCTCAAGTCGAAGCTGCAGGATGACCTCAACGCCGCGATCAAGGAGCGCGACGAGCTGCGCTCCGCGACCCTCCGGCTGACGCTCGCCGCCATCACCAAGGAGGAGGTCGCGGGCAAGGAGAAGCGCGAGCTGTCCGACGACGAGGTCCTCAAGGTGATCACCAAGGAGGCCAAGAAGCGCCGTGAGGCGGCCGAGGCCTTCGCGCAGGGTGGTCGTGCGGAGTCGGCCGAGCGGGAGAAGGCGGAGGGCGAGGTGCTCGCCGCGTACCTGCCCAAGCAGCTGTCCGACGACGAGCTGAACGCCATCGTCGCCCAGGCCGTCGAGGAGGCCAGGGCGGCCGGCGCCGAGGGGCCGCGGGCCATGGGCGCGGTCATGAAGATCGTGAACCCGAAGGTGGCCGGGCAGGCGGAGGGCGGCCGCGTGGCCGCCGTGGTGAAGAAGCTGCTGGCCGGCTGACGCGACAGCGGTACGACGCCTGTCGCCTCCGGCGCACCGCGGGGCGTCGGTGGTCTCCGGCCCGTCGGAGGTGCGCCTGTCGTCCCGGCTCACCGCGGGGCGCCTGTCCGCCTCCGTCCATCGCACAAGGCGGCCGGACGGTCCCGGGCGTTCTCCGCCTGCGGCCCGCCGCGCGCAGCGGCCCCCGCCTCCGTTCAGCGCCTTCGGGCGCGCGAACGCGGGGCGGCCGCGGCCGTCCAGTGCCGACCCGGCACACGCAGTCCAGTGCCGACCCGGCACGCCGTCCAGCACACCATCCGGCACACGCGAAGGGGCGCCCGACCATCCGTCGGGCGCCCCTTCGCGTGTGCCGTCTCGCAGCCCCCGGCCCTACGCCGCCGGAGGCGTCTCCGCCTCAGCCATGTCGCCCCCCGTTCGCGTTCCCCCGTGGTCCGCCGGTCTGGCCCTGGATGAAGCCGCCTGGGGCGGAGAACGTCGGGTTGGGGCCGGCGCCGCCCGCGCCGCCGAAGAGGCCGCCGATCAGGCCGCCGTCGTCACCGTGGCCGCCGTGGCCGCCGCCGTTGTCGCCCCTGCCCCGGCCGTTCCCTTTTCCCTTGTCCTTGCCCTTGTCGGCGTCCGGGATGTCGACGAGGTTGAAGGACGGGGCCGGCTTGCCCGCCAGCGCGCCGGTCATCGCGTCGCGCCAGATCGGGCCGGGGACGTCGGCGCCGTAGACGAGGTCGTGGTAGACGCCGCCGATGCGGATGTCGGTCATCTTGACCTTCTGGGTGGCGCTGCCCACCCACACCGCGCCCGACAGGTTCGGGGTGTAGCCGACGAACCAGGCGTTCTTGCGCTCGTCCGTCGTACCCGTCTTACCGGCGTTGTCGCGGTCGGAGAGACCGGCCTGCTGGCCCGTACCGGAGTCGATCACGCCCTTGAGCAGGGAGTTGACCGTGTCCGCGGTCTTCTCGGACATGGCCCGCGTGCAGGTCGTCCTCGGCACCGCGAGCGGCTTCTCCTGGTCGCCGACCTTCTGGGTGATCGACTCGATGGCGACCGGCGTGCAGTACGTGCCGCGGGAGGCGAAGGCGGCGTACGCGCTCGCCATCGTCAGCGGCGAGATGCCCTTGGAGCCGAGCGCGATCGCGGGCAGCTGCGGCAGCTTCTCGCCGTTGCCCTGCACCACGTGCAGCTTGTCGGTCATGTTGACCACCGGGCACAGGCCGATGTCGGAGATCATCTGCACGAAGTAGGTGTTGACCGACTTCGCCATGGCCTCCTTCAGGGCGTACGGGCCGTGCTCGGACGTGCTCTCGTTCTCCACGTCCGCGTGCTCGCTGTTCGTCCACCGCTTGCCGTCACACGCCTGGACCGGGCTCGGGTACGGCATCTTGTACGGCGACGGGTACTCCTGCGTGGGCGGCCTGCCCTGCTCCAGCGCCGCCGCCGCCACGAACGGCTTGAACGTCGAACCGGTCGGGAAGCCGAAGTTCGAGCCGCCGAGGTCGTTGCCGACCGAGTAGTTGATCTCGGTCTCGTTCTTGCCGTAGCCGTACGGCTTGGACTGGCCCATCGCCAGGACCTTGCCGGTGCCGGGCTGGACCAGGACGGACGCCGCCGCGACCGAGTCCGACTGGTTGATGTGCTGCTTGAGCGAATCCTGCACCGAGGCCTGGGCCTGTGGGTCGAGGGTGGTGCGGATGGTGAGGCCGCCCTGGTTCCAGACCTTGGCCCGCTCCGCGCGCGTCCTGCCGAAGACCGGGTCGGTGAGGAACACCTGCTCGACGTACTTGCAGAAGAAGCTGGAGTCCTTGACCGCGGTGATGCAGCCGTTACGCGGCTGGGTGACCTTCAGCTCCAGCGGCGCCTGCTTGGCCTTGTCGGCCTCCGCCTGGGAGATGTCGCCGACCTCGGCCATGCGCTGGAGCACGGTGTTGCGCCGCTTGGTGGCCTCCGCCTCGTCGTTGACCGGGTCGTAGCGGCTCGGCGACTGGACGATGCCGGCCAGCAGCGCGGCCTGCGGCAGGGTCAGGTCCTTGGCGTGCTGGGAGAAGTAGCGCTGGGAGGCGGCCTCGACGCCGTACGCCTGCTCACCGAAGAAGGTGATGTTCAGATAGTTCTCGAGGATCTTCTTCTTCCCCAGGTCCTGCTCGACCTGGATGGCGTACTTCAGTTCCTTGATCTTGCGGCCGAGCGTCTGCTGGGTGGCCTCGGCGACCTTCGTCGGGTCGTCGCCGGCCTCCTCCACGAAGACGTTCTTCACGTACTGCTGGGTGAGCGTGGACGCGCCCTGGGCGACGCCGCCGCTCTGCGCGTTCTTGTTGAGGGCGCGCAGCACGCCCTTCAGGTCGATCGCGCCGTGCTGGTAGAAGCGCGAGTCCTCGATCGCGACGATCGCCTTCTGCATGTACGGCGAGATGTCCTTCAGCTCCACCACCGTGCGGTCGCGCGAGTACACCTGGGCGAGCTGCTTGCCCTGGGCGTCCAGGATGGTGGTGCGCTGGGAGAGCGGCGGCCGCTTGAGGTTGGCCGGGATGTCGTCGAACCCCTGGACCGATCCCTTGGCGGCCAGCCCCAGCGCGCCGGCGGCGGGCAGCGCGATGCCGGCCAGGACCACTCCCGCGAGCACACTGACACCGAGGAACTTGGCGGCCTGTTGCGTTGGCGACAGACCACCGCCCGAGCGCTTCTTTGGCATGAGGGCAGCCTACGTTCTCATTCGCCGGACACGCGTATATGCCTTGGCCTAAGCTGCTCTCGACTGTCACAGCGGTACGGCCACGAATCTATACGTGCGGCGACCTCGAAACGTTCCGGAGCGCGCCCGGTTCCTTCAACATCGGACCGGTGCTCCAGACGGGTTGGTGCGTGTCGCGCGGTGCGGGCGAGAGCGGTGCGGCACGGGAGATGTGCGCCCGAAATCGCCTTGTGTGTCGCCCGGCGTCCGTTGTGGCGCAACGGAACTGTCCCGTGTGCCGGGAATGTCGCAGATGTCGTCACCTCACTCCCCCGGGTGATCTGCGCGCGCCCCATAGTCCGTTCGGACCATTCAAGATTGGGCCCGCTGGGGGTGTTGCGCTGTGCCCACCTTCCGTAACGTCCTCAACTGGCGGCGGTGAATATGCCGCTGCCGCCGTGGGGGAGCCTCGATTCGGGAGAGGACGGCGCCGGTATGGGCTGGGTAACCGACTGGAGTGCGCAGGCGGCCTGCCGCACTACCGATCCGGATGAACTGTTCGTTCAGGGAGCAGCGCAGAACAGGGCCAAGGCGGTGTGCACCGGCTGCCCGGTGCGCACCGAGTGCCTCGCTGACGCGCTCGACAACCGCGTCGAGTTCGGCGTGTGGGGAGGCATGACGGAGCGTGAGCGTCGTGCGCTGCTGCGCCGGCGGCCGACCGTCACCTCGTGGCGCCGGCTGCTGGAGACGGCGCGCATGGAGTACGAGCGCGGAACGGGCCTGGTGTCCCTCGACGACGACCAGGTGTACGAGGACTACGCGGCGGTGGGCTGAGGACGGCGCTCTGCGGTGTGCTGTGGGCCTGGGCCTGGTGTCCATATGCCTCGGCCGACTGCGGCCGGGCCGTCGGGCCTCGGCCGGGTGACCTTGGACGCGGGCGCGTCCGCCCTGCGGGGCCGGTCGCTACACGCCGTGCGCACTTCCGGTCACGCTTCCGCGTGCCGGGCAGTCACCCCGGCCATGCGCCGCACGTCGGCGGGCACGTCTGCCACGTGTCGCGTGCGCCCCGCGTGTGCGCCTGCCGTGTCGGCCCGCGCACCATGCGCGCGTGCGCCGGGCGCACTTCGGCGCGCTGTGCGTGTCACGCCCGCGCCGTGCACGCGGGCTCGTACGGCACGCACGCCGTACGCCGACCGCGCGCCTACTCGCGGGGCGCCGCCGGCACCGCAGCTACCTCGCGCGCCGGGCGGACGCGCACCCGACCACGCGCTTCGCGCGCCGCGCGCGTGCCTCACGCGCCCGGTTCCGGCAGCTCGCGCCGGTTGTCCGCGAGCCGGTCGCCGATGTCCCGCAGCCCCGCGAGGTCGTGCACATCGCCGGGCAGCGCGGGCACTTCGGCCACCGCCACCTCGGGGTGGCGGGCGGTGAAGCGGTCCCGCGTGCGCTGCTCACGGGCGAGCAGCTGCATGCGCTCGGCGTGCAGCCGCAGCAGACCCGCGGTCACCCGGTCGACGGCGACGGCCGACTCGGCGACGGAACCGGAGGGGGAGCCGGCGGGAGAGTCGTCAGAGGAGTCGGCTGAGGTGCCGTCCGAAGCGCCGGGGGAGACGCCGGTCGGATCGGCCGGGTCCGAACTGCCATGTGTTTCGGGAGAGTTACGAGACTCAGCTTTCCCGTCCCCCTGATCCACAATGCGGGAGTCCTCAAGATTTTCCGCGGCCGCGATCGCCCGTTCGGCCGACAGCTGGCCGGCGCCGCTGCCGTGGACGCGGTTGAGCACCAGACCGGCCAGCGGCATCCGCTCCGCGGCCAGCCGCTCCACGAAGTACGCCGCCTCGCGCAGCGCGTCCCGCTCCGGTGCCGCCACCACCAGGAACGCCGTCCCGGGCGCCTGGAGCAGCTTGTACGTGGCGTCCGCGCGGGTGCGGAAACCGCCGAAGGTGGTGTCCATCGCGGCCACGAACGTCTGGACGTCCTTCAGGAGCTGGCCGCCCAGCAGCTTGCCGAGCGTGCCGGTCATCATCGACATCCCGACGTTCAGGAACTTCATCCCCGCGCGCCCGCCGAGCTTCGCCGGCGCGGTCAGCAGCCGGATCAGCCGGCCGTCGAGGAAGGAGCCGAGCCGCTTGGGCGCGTCCAGGAAGTCCAGGGCCGAACGCGAGGGCGGCGTGTCGACCACGATGAGGTCCCACTCGTCCCGGGCGCGCAGCTGCCCCAGCTTCTCCATCGCCATGTACTCCTGCGTGCCCGCGAAGCCCGCCGAGAGCGACTGGTAGAAGGGGTTCGACAGGATCGCGGCGGCCCGCTCCGGGTCCGCGTGCGCCTCCACGACCTCGTCGAAGGTGCGCTTCATGTCGAGCATCATCGCGTACAGCTCGCCGTCCTCCTCGGTGCCCTTCACCCGGCGGGGGACGTTGTCGAGGGAGTCGATGCCCATCGACTGGGCCAGGCGGCGGGCCGGGTCGATCGTCAGGACGACCACCTTGCGGCCGCGTTCGGCGGCGCGCAGCCCGAGCGCCGCCGCCGTCGTCGTCTTGCCGACCCCGCCCGAGCCGCAGCACACCACGATCCGCGTCCTCGGGTCGTCCAGCAGCGGATCGACGTCGAGCACGCGTGCGGGCGCCAGCCGCCGGCCACCCTCGTGCGGCTGGCCGGAGGAGCGTTCGGTCTCCCGCGCGGGGGTCGCGTCCGGGCTCATGACATCCCCTGCTTCCGCAGCTCGGTCGCCAGTTCGTACAGACCCGCCAGGTCCATGCCCTCGGCGAGCAACGGCAGTTCGTGCAGCGGCAGGTCGAGTTCGCCGAGGACCGAGCGCTGCTCCTGCTCCAGCGCGTACCGCTCGGCGTACTCCTCGGCCTGTGCCAGCAGCGGGTCCACCAGCCGCTCCGCGTTCCCGCCGCGCCGCGCGCCGCCGAGTCCGGCCGAGGACAGCGACCGGGCCAGGGCGGTCTGCGGAACCGTCCGTACGAGTTCCAGATCGGCCGCGTCCAACACCTGCGGCCGCACCATGTTCACCACGACGCGGCCCACCGGCAGGCGCGCGGCACGCAGTTCGGCGATGCCGTCCACGGTCTCCTGGACCGGCATCTCCTCCAGCAGCGTCACCAGGTGCACGGCCGTCTCGGCCGACTTGAGCACCCGCATGACCGCCTGCGCCTGATTGTGTATCGGGCCGATCTTGGCGAGCCCGGCCACCTCGTCGTTGACGTTGAGGAAGCGGGTGATGCGGCCGGTCGGGGGCGCGTCCATGACGACGTGGTCGTAGACGAACCGCCCGGCCTTGTCCTTGCGGCGCACGGCCTCGCACGCCTTGCCGGTCAGCAGGACGTCTCTGACGCCCGGCGCGATCGTGGTGGCGAAGTCGATGGCGCCGAGCTTCTTCAGGGCCCGGCCGGCGCCGCCGAGTTTGTAGAACATCTGGAGGTAGTCCAGCAGCGCGAGTTCGGGGTCTATGGCGAGTGCGTACACCTCCCCGCCCCCGGGCGCGACGGCGATCTTCCGTTCTTCGTACGGCAGCGCCTCCGTTTCGAAGAGCTGTGCGATGCCCTGCCGACCCTCGACCTCGATGAGGAGCGTCCGCTTCCCCTCCGTGGCCAGGGCCAGCGCGAGGGCGGCGGCGACCGTCGTCTTTCCGGTCCCGCCCTTGCCGCTGACGACCTGGAGCCTGCTCACGTCTTCGAGCCTAACCAGTCGGCGCTCAGGTCACGCGGGAGGCTGTGGACAACGGCCGCCCGGGTCATGCGGGAGGCTGTGGACAACCGCGGTCGTGGTCGCCGTCCGCAGGCCGCCGATCAGCGGCTACAGTCGCCCCATGACCAAGTGGGAATACGCAACCGTGCCGCTGCTCGTCCACGCCACGAAGCAGATCCTGGACACCTGGGGCGAGGACGGCTGGGAGCTCGTCCAGGTCGTTCCCGGGCCGAACCCCGAGCAGCTGGTGGCCTACCTGAAGCGGGAGAAGCAGGCGTGAGCGCGGTCGAGGCGAAGCTCGCCGGACTCGGTCTGACCCTGCCCGAGGTCGTGCCGCCGCTGGCCGCCTACCAGCCGGCCGTCCAGTCCGGGCCGTACGTCTACACCGCCGGCCAGCTGCCGATGGTGGACGGCAAGCTCCCGGTCACCGGCAAGGTGGGCCTGGAGGTCACCCCGGAGGAGGCCAAGGAGCTGGCCCGTACCTGCGCGCTGAACGCGCTCGCGGCCGTCAAGTCCGTCATCGGCGACCTGGACCGCATCGCGCGTGTGGTGAAGGTCGTGGGCTTCGTCGCCTCGGCCGCCGACTTCACCGGCCAGCCGGGCGTCGTCAACGGCGCCAGCGAGCTGCTGGGCGAGGTCCTGGGCGACAAGGGCGTGCACGCGCGCAGCGCGGTCGGCGTGGCGGTGCTGCCGCTGGACGCCCCGGTGGAGGTCGAGATCCAGGTCGAGCTGGCGCCGTAGCGCCGAGCCCGACGCCCTGCGGGGTGTACGGGCGCCGTGCGGGGCGCGTACCGGCGCCGTGAAGCCGTTCCAGGACCGCGTACCGGTGCTCCGGCGGCCGGACCGGCGCCCCTGAGAGGTGTACGGCGGGCCCGAGGCTCGTCCTGCGGGCGCCTCGCGGTCCCGCTCGCCCCAGGCGCCTCTCGAACATTCGCGCGCCACCGGATAGCCTCCGGCCATGGCGAATGGGCAGTGGTTCCCCCCGGACTGGCCGGACCGCATCCGCGCGCTCGCGGACGGCACCCTCACCCCCGTCCGGCCCAAGCGCGCGGCCACCGTCATGCTCCTGCGGGACACCGGCGCCGGCCCCGCCGTGCACATGCTGCGCCGCCGTGCCTCGATGGCCTTCGCCGCGGGCGCGTACGCGTATCCGGGCGGCGGCGTGGATCCCCGCGACGACGACCGCACGATCCGCTGGGCGGGCCCCACGCGCGCGTGGTGGGCGGACCGGCTGGGGGTGGACGGGACGACGGCTCAGGCGATCGTCTGCGCGGCCGTCCGGGAGACCTACGAGGAGGCGGGCGTCCTGCTCGCCGGCCCCGGTGCGGACTCGGTCGTCGGCGACACCACGGGCGAGGACTGGGAGGCCGACCGTGCCGCCCTGGTCGCCCGTGAGCTGTCGTTCGCCGAGTTCCTCGACCGCCGGGGCCTGACCCTGCGCTCGGACCTGCTGGGGGCCTGGACGCGGTGGATCACCCCCGAGTTCGAACCGCGCCGCTACGACACCTGGTTCTTCGTGGCCGCCCTGCCCGAGGGGCAGCGCACCCGGAACGCCTCCACGGAGGCCGACCGCACCGTGTGGATCCGCCCCCAGGACGCGGCCGCCGGTTACGACCGGGGCGAGCTGGTGATGATGCCGCCCACCATCGCCACCCTGCGCCAGCTGATCCCCTACGCGAGCCCCGCCGAGGCCCTGGCGGCCGCGCCGGACCGCGATCTGACCCCCGTCCTGGCGCGGGCCCGCCTGGAAGGCGGCGAGGTCGTCCTGTCCTGGCCGGGGCACGCGGAGTTCACCAAGCACGTTCCCGCCGACGTCCAGGAAGGTCCCCTCGCATGACGGACGCAGCAGCGCTCCCCGGCCAGCCCCGGGGCGGCGTCCTCTCCGGCCCCGCCACCGCGCGGGCCGTCAACGTGCTCGCGCCCAACGCCTCCGCGATGACCCTGGACGGCACCAACACCTGGATCGTCTCCGAGCCCGGCTCCGAGCTGGCGGTCGTGATCGATCCCGGCCCGCTGGACGAGGGCCATCTCGGCCATGTCGTCGCCACCGCCGAGCAGGCCGGCAAGCGGATCGCGCTGACCCTGCTCACCCACGGCCACCCGGACCACGCCGAGGGCGCCGCCCGCTTCGCCGAACTGACCCGCACGCGCGTGCGTGCCCTCGATCCTGCCCTGCGGCTGGGCGACGAGGGCCTGGGCTCGGCAGACGTGATCGAGGTGGGCGGCCTGGAGCTGAGGGTCGTGCCGACCCCGGGCCACACTGCGGACTCGCTCTGCTTCCACCTCCCGGCCGACCGGGCGGTCCTCACCGGCGACACGATCCTGGGCCGCGGCACGACGGTCGTGGCACACCCCGACGGCCGCCTCGGCGACTACCTTGACTCGCTGCGGCGGCTGCGGTCCCTCACCGTGGACGACGGCGTGCACACGGTCCTGCCGGGTCACGGCCCCGTCCTGGAGGACGCGCAGGGCGCCGTCGAGTTCTACCTGGCCCACCGCGCCCACCGGCTGGCGCAGGTCGAGACGGCCGTCGAGGACGGCCACCGCGACCCGGCCGACGTCGTCGCCCATGTGTACGCCGACGTGGACCGCTCCCTGTGGCCGGCCGCCGAACTGTCGGTCCGGGCGCAGCTGGAGTACCTGGAGGAGCACGGGATCATCTGACGGACCCCTGTGGCCGGCCCGCCGGAGCGCACCCCGCCTTCCGGTGGCCGGGCCGCTACGGCCTGTGCCTCGGCGCCCTGACGCCGTGCACGCGCGTGTACTCACCGGCGAGCCAGGGGCCGAGGTCGTCGACGTAGCGGCGCAGCACGGCGGGGTCACCGACCGGGTCGTACCCGTACGCGGCCGCCGTGCGCAGCTGCGCCGCCCGAGCGGGGTAGTACACGCCGAACGCGTCGGCCATCTCGCGCAGGTCGCTGGTCCAGCCCCGCCAGCGGCCAATGACCAGGGTGAACCCGGTCCGCACGAGATGCCGGGACATGAACCGCACCAGCGGCCTGCGCGCCTCCTCGCCGTCCTCGGCGGCGGCGATCCGCTCCCGCCAGCGGGGCAGGCGCAGCGCGAGGTCGCCGTTGGTCTCGCGGGCGAGCAGCGGGTCCTCGGGGCGGTAGCGGGGGAGGTGCGCGGCGAGGTCGTCACCGAGCAGGGGCGTGCACAGACAGGCGACGAACCAGCCGAGGTCGTGCCGTTCCAGGTCGCTGAGCAGCCGGTCCCGGCCGTGGAGCAGCGTGCCGACGCCGTCGATCTGCGGGAACCGCGCGTCGAGCGCCGCGCCGAGTCCGCCGGCCGCCCGCCGGTCGGCGTCCGTGGGCTCCTCCCGCAGCGCGACCAGCAGATCGAGGCCGCTGCGGCCCACGCGCGCGGTGCCGCGCGGGATCGACCCGTAGAGGTACGCGCTGTACAGCCGCGTCCCGTAGACCTCCGGCAGCCGTGTGCGCGCGGCCGCCACGACGGGGCGGAACGCCTCCGGCACACGCGTGAGGGATCCTTCGCGGGCGATGCATCCCTCAGGGGTGAGACCCGGGCGGGGAGCATCGCCCTCGGAGGGCGCAGCTGGGTGTGCGGCGCCCGCTGCGGAGGACGGGCCGCCCCCGCACGGTAAGGGCCCCCCGGGGGCCTGGCCCCGGTCCGGGGAGGAGGTCAGCGGGACCTCTTGGCCAGCCGCTCGACGTCCAGCAGGATGACCGCGCGGGCCTCCAGGCGCAGCCAGCCGCGCTGGGCGAAGTCGGCGAGGGCCTTGTTGACCGTCTCGCGGGACGCGCCGACCAGCTGGGCCAGCTCCTCCTGGGTCAGGTCGTGCACGACGTGGATGCCCTCCTCGGACTGCACGCCGAATCGGCGGGACAGGTCCAGCAGGGCGCGGGCCACGCGGCCCGGCACGTCGGAGAAGACCAGGTCGGACATCTGGTCGTTGGTCTTGCGCAGCCGGCGGGCCACGGCGCGCAGCAGGGCGCCGGCCACCTCGGGCCGCACGTTCAGCCAGGGCTGGAGGTCGCCGTGGCCGAGGGCCAGCAGCTTGACCTCGGTCAGCGCGGTCGCCGTGGCGGTGCGCGGCCCCGGGTCGAACAGCGACAGCTCGCCGATCAGCTCGCCGGGACCTACGACGGCCAGCATGTTCTCGCGGCCGTCGGGGGACGTGCGGTGCAGCTTGACCTTGCCCTCGGTGACCACGTAGAGCCGGTCGCCCGGGTCGCCCTCGTGGAACAGCGAGTCGCCGCGTGCGAGGGTCACCTCCGTCATGGAGGCGCGAAGCTCCGCGGCCTGCTCGTCGTCGAGCGCCGCGAAGAGCGGATTGCGCCGCAGAACGTCGTCCACGAGTTCTCTCCTTGTCGACCTGCTCAGAGGATCTTGAGACCCCTGGTGCCAGGGGTCCGTGTTCCCCATTTTGCCGGACGGTCCAAACAGTGTGATCTGTCACAAGGATGCCGTACAGGTGTCCCGGGGTACGCGGCAGGGGTCCAATCGGGCGCCGATCTTCGGGGTCCACGGCGGATGTCGGCACCGGGCCGTAGGCTGGCCGAGTGTCCAAATCGCCGGTGAGAGCACAGGCCGAGGGGGCTGGGCGAGTGGTCGTACGTCAGGATTCCGCCGTGGGCGAACAGGGGCCCGAGGGCGGCGGAGAAGCGGCGAAAACGCGGAAGCCGAGGAAGTCGGCACCGTCGGCGAAACCGGCGAAAGTAGCGAAGGCGGCGAAAGCCGCGCGCCCGGGGAAGAAGGCGACGGTCGTGACCGAGAAGGCCGCCGCCGCCGTGCCGAAGGCCTCGCCCGCGAAGACCGTCGCTCCCAAGCCGCCCGAGGGCGAGTCGCGCACCGCCCTGGTCCGCCGCGCCCGCCGGATCAACCGCGAGCTGGCCGAGGTATACCCGTACGCCCACCCCGAACTGGACTTCGAGAACCCCTTCCAGCTGCTGGTCGCCACGGTCCTGTCCGCCCAGACCACCGACCTGAGGGTGAACCAGACGACGCCCGCGCTGTTCGCCCGCTACCCCACCCCTGAGGACCTCGCCGCCGCCGATCCGGAGGACGTGGAGGAGATCCTGCGGCCCTGCGGCTTCTTCCGGGCCAAGACCAAGTCGGTCATGGGCCTGTCCAAGGCGCTGACGGAGGAGTTCGGCGGCGAGGTGCCCGGTCGGCTCGAGGACCTGGTCAAGCTGCCCGGCGTCGGCCGCAAGACCGCCTTCGTCGTCCTCGGCAACGCCTTCGGCCGTCCCGGGATCACCGTGGACACGCACTTCCAGCGGTTGGTGCGGCGCTGGCAGTGGACCGAGGAGACCGACCCCGAGAAGATCGAGGCGGCCGTCGGCGCGCTCTTCCCGAAGAGTGACTGGACCATGCTGTCGCACCATGTGATCTTCCACGGCCGCCGCATCTGCCACGCCCGCAAGCCCGCCTGCGGCGCCTGCCCGATCGCCCCGCTGTGCCCGGCGTACGGCGAGGGCGAGACCGACCCGGAGAAGGCGAAGAAGCTGCTGAAGTACGAGAAGGGCGGCTTCCCGGGCCAGCGCCTCAAGCCCCCGCAGGCCTATCTGGACGCGGGCGGCAGGCCGGCCCCGCCGCTCAGGGCGAACGGGTGACCGCGCCGGAACGAACCCGGGGCCGCCGGGCGTTGGACACGGCAGGGCGGCGGGGACCGCGCCGCGGCCGGGACTTCGGGTGCGCACGGGACTTCCGGCGCGGACGGGCACGAGGACGAGGGCAGGGACGGGGGTGTCGATGACGCGGACGAGCGAGACGGCGAGCGGTACGCCGAGCGGGCCTGCGGCGCGCAGCGGCGCGACGGGGCGGGGCGGGACGGTGGCGCGGGGCGGATCGGTGAGAGCGGGTGGCCCGGCGGGACGACCGGACGGCTCGACGGGAGCGGGCGGTCCCGCGGGGCCGGGTGATCCGGTGACCCTCAGTACGGAGGGGCTGCCAGGATGGCTGGAGCCGGTGGTGCGCGTCGTCGAGACGGTGCGCCCTGTCCAGCTGAGCCGCTTCCTGCCGCCGGAGAACGGCACGGGACGTCAGTCCGCCGTCCTCGTCCTCTTCGGCGAGGGGGAGCGCGGACCCGAGCTGCTGCTCATGGAGCGGGCCAGCTCCTTGCGCTCGCACGCCGGCCAGCCGTCCTTCCCCGGCGGCGCGCTCGACCCGGAGGACGGCGACCCGCAGGGTGACGGACCGCTGCGGGCCGCGCTGCGCGAGGCCGAGGAGGAGACCGGGCTCGACCCGAAGGGCGTCCAGCTGTTCGGCGTGCTGCCCCGGCTCTACATCCCGGTCAGCGGCTTCGTCGTCACGCCCGTGCTCGGCTGGTGGCACACGCCCACCCCGGTGGACGTCGTCGACCCGGCCGAGACCGCCCGCGTCTTCACCGTCCCCGTGGCCGATCTCACCGACCCGGGCAACCGCGCCACGGCCGTTCACCCCAGCGGCCACCGAGGTCCGGCATTCCTGGTCGAATCGGCCCTGGTCTGGGGCTTCACCGCCGGGATCATCGACCGTCTGCTGCACTACGCGGGCTGGGAACTGCCCTGGGACCGGGACAAGCAGGTCCCACTCGACTGGCGGTCATGACAGGGTGTTCCGTGCCGTCCGGACCGGACGGCCGCGACAACGCTCCGCCGGTCCCGGCCGGCCCGCGGTGACCGGCGACCGAAAGACGACGAGGCGAGGCTCGACACGGTGAACGTGCTGGACATCCTGCTGCTGGTCGCCGCCGTGTGGTTCGCGGTCGTCGGGTACCGCCAGGGCTTCGTCGTCGGCATCCTGTCGGTGATCGGCTTCCTGGGCGGCGGAGTCGTCGCCCTGTACGCGCTGCCGCTGGCCTGGGACGCGCTGACGGACAACACACCGGTCAGCACCACCGCCGCCGTCGTCGCGGTCGTCGTCGTCATCGTCTGCGCCTCGGTCGGCCAGGCCCTGACCACCCACCTCGGCAACAAACTGCGCGTCTACATCACCTGGTCCCCGGCGCGCGCCCTGGACGCCACCGGCGGCGCCGTCGTCAACGTCGCCGCGCTGCTGCTCGTCGCCTGGGTGATCGGCTCGCTCCTGGGCGGCACGACGATACCGACCGTCGGCAAGCAGGTGCGCAACTCCAGGGTGCTGATCGGGGTCTCCGGGGTGATGCCCGCGCAGGCCAACACCTGGTTCTCCGACTTCACCTCGGTGCTCGCGCAGAACGGCTTCCCACAGGTCTTCAGCCCGTTCGCCAACGAGCCCATCACCGACGTACGGCCCCCGGACCCGGCCCTGCGGCACAGCGTCGTCGCCGACCGCGCCAGACGGTCCGTCGTCAAGGTCGTGGGCACCGCGCGCAGCTGCGGGAAGGTGCTGGAGGGCAGCGGCTTCGTCTTCGGCGACCGCCGCGTCATGACCAACGCGCACGTCGTCGGCGGTGTCGACGAACCCACCGTCCAGATAGGCGGGGTGGGCCGGAAGTACGACGCCACCGTCGTCCTCTACGACTGGCGGCGCGACATCGCCGTGCTCGACGTGCCCGACCTGAAGGCGCCCGCCCTGAAGTTCACCGACACCGACGCGCGCAGCGGCGACAGCGCGATCGTCGCCGGCTTCCCGCAGAACGGGGCGTACGACGTCCGTCCCGCGCGCGTGCGCGGGCGCATCCCGGCCAGCGGCCCGGACATCTACCACCGCGGCACCGTACGCCGTGACGTCTACTCGCTCTACGCGACCGTCCGCCAGGGCAACTCCGGCGGCCCGCTGCTCACCACCGACGGCAAGGTGTACGGCGTGGTGTTCGCCAAGTCCCTGGACGACGCCGACACCGGGTACGCGCTGACCGCCGACGAGATCCAGCAGGACATCCTCCGGGGACGCACCGCGAACCAGCAGGTGGACAGCGACAGCTGCGCGATGTAGCCCGCCCGGGGAAAGGGCGGGCCGTGTCAGCCGGTGTCCGGTCGTGCGACGGCGGTCCGTGCGGCGGACAGGCCGCCGTTCAGCCGCGGGGGTGACGCAGGCGTACGGAGACCCAGCGGGCCCGGCGGCGCAGAATGCGCGGAATGCCCACCCGCGGGTCCGTCGCCGTCAGTTGCGGTGCATCCCGGTGAGGGGAGCCCGGACCGCTCGTCGAACGGCGGGTGCCTGCTACGTCACTGTAGTCGTGCGTCCAGCCCATACCGGGACGTCTGCCCCCGCCCCAAGGTCGATAACCGCCTTCGGGCAACCCAATTGGCTTATGCGCCGGGCAAGTGGCCTTTCGAAGGACAGGTGTTCACGTTCGGATACCGACCGCTACGAAACGGTCACGGGGCGGGCCGCGAAGCGGTCACCGGCGGGCTACGGACGGGCACCGGCGGGGCCGCGGGACGGGCGTCGGACCGGCCGCGGAACGTCACCGGTCCGGCTCGGGGTCCTTCAGCCAGTTGACCAGTTCAGCGGAGAACACCATCGGGTCCTCCTCGTGCGGAAAGTGGCCGAGCCCGTCGAAGAGGCGCCAGCGGTAGGGGGCCTCGACGTACTCGCCGGAGCCCGCCGCGCTGCGGGTGCGCAGGACCGGGTCCAGGGAGCCGTGCAGATGCAGCGTCGGCACCCGCACCGGGCGCTTCATCCGGCGGTAGAACTGGATGCCGTCGGGGCGTGCCAGGGAGCGCACCAGCCACCGGTAGGGCTCGATGGAGCAGTGCGCGGTCGACGGGATGCACATGGCCCGGCGGTAGACGTCCACCGCCTCGTCGTCCGGCAGCCGCGGCCCCGACCAGTCCCGGATGAGCCGGGCCACCAGCGCGCCGTCGTCGGCGGTGAGCCGGCGCTCGGGGAGCCAGGGCCGCTGGAACCCCCAGATGTAGGAACTCGCCGCCGACTGGCGCACGTCGGCGAGCATCGCCGCGCGCCAGCGCCGGGGGTGCGGCATGGAAGCCACCGCCAGCCGCCGGACCAGCTTGGGGCGCATCGCGGCCGCCGTCCACGCCAGATAACCGCCCAGGTCGTGGCCGACCAGCGCGGCGTCCGGCTCGCCGAGGGAGCGGATCACCCCCGTGATGTCGAGGGCGAGGCCCGCCGGGTCGTAGCCCCGGGGCGTGCGGTCGCTGCCGCCCACACCGCGCAGGTCCATGGCCACGGCCCGGAAGCCGGCGTCGGCGAGGGCGGTGAGCTGGTGCCGCCAGGTCCACCAGAACTGCGGGAAGCCGTGCAGCAGCAGCACCAGCGGTCCGTCACCCACTTCGGCGATGTGGAAACGGGCGCCGTTGGCCGCGACGTCCCGGTGCGTCACCTTGCGGTCGCCGGGCAGGTTCATCCGTACGACCGAGGTCGGTTGCGCCGAAGGGGTGGCGGGGTCCGTCATGAGGACGAGCGTGCCACAGCCTCGATGGCTGCGGGCGCGCGGTCCTCCAGAGCGGGAGTTTCCGGGCGCGGGTGCGGCTTGGCCAGTTGCAGCACGCCCACGGTCTCCTTCATCGACGCGGCGACCTTCTGCGGGCCCTTGCCCTTCTTGGCCTTCTTCGCGAACACCAGGCCGATCAGGCCGAGGAAGCCGGCGACGAGGACGTTGGCCAGGAAGGACAGCAGGAAGCAGAGCGCGAGGTTCCAGCCGCTCCAGGTCCGGATGCCGTAGGCCAGGGCGAAGTTGAGCATCGGCAGCGAGAACAGCAGCACCGCGCCGGCCACGGAGAACAGGCCGCCGCTCACCGCGCCCCGCTTGACGTCCCGTTTCAGCTGGGCCTTGGCCAGCGCGATCTCGTCGTGCACCAGCGCCGACAATTCGGTCGTCGCCGAGGCGAACAGCTGGCCGATGCTGCGTTCGGCGCCGACCGGGCTGCCGTCGGGTGCGCTCATCGCGGTCTCCCTCTCCTGCCTGACTGGGTGTAGACGTCCGTCCGGCGTCCGCCCGGCGCCGGCCGCCTTCGCGTGCCGACGCCGGCCTCCGCCGGGCCGGTGACGGTCCCCTTTTTGTACCGTCCCGTCAGATCATGCCGGACTGTCGTTCTCCTCGCCTGCCCCGCCCGGCACTTCCGCAAGCCGTCGTGCCCGTTCGGCCGCCTTCTCCTCGGCGATCCTGCGGTGCTCGGCGGCCTTGTGTTCGAGGATGTCGGCCATGCGGAGGTGGTAGGCGGGGTCGTCCTCCTCGTACACGTCCGGGACGCCGTCGCGGTCCTCGTCCCGCTCCTCGGCCTCGTAGAGCCTGCGGTAGTGGGCGTTGCGCAGCTTCAGCAGGACCGTGGCGAGCGCCGCCGCGACCAGGGAGCCGACGAGGACGGCGGCCTTGACCTCGTCCGTGAGCGTGGGATCGCCGTCGAAGGCCAGCTCGCCGATGAGCAGGGAGACGGTGAAGCCGATCCCGGCGAGCGCGGCCATGGCGAACACGTCGGCCCACGCCAGGTCGTCGCTGAGCGAGGCCCTGGTGAACCGGGCGGTGAGCCAGGTGCCGCCGAAGACGCCGATCGTCTTGCCGAGGACGAGCCCGAGCACGACCCCGAGCGTCTCGGGCCGGCCGAACACGTCCGCGAGCGCCCCGCCGGACAGCGACACGCCCGCGCTGAACAGCGCGAACAGCGGCACCGCCAAGCCCGCCGACAGGGGGCGCGCGAAGTGCTCGATGCGCTCGCCCGGGGAGCGCTCCTCGCCCTCGCGGGTGGTGCAGCGCAGCATCAGGCCCATCGCGACGCCTGCGATGGTGGCGTGCACGCCGCTGTTGTACATCAGCCCCCAGATCACGAGGCCGAGCGGCACGTACACGTACCAGCCGCGCACGCCCTTGCGGAGCAGCAGCCAGAACACGAGCAGCCCGGCGAGCGCCCCGCCGAGGGCGGCGAAGTTCAGCCGGTCGGTGAAGAAGACCGCGATGATCAGGATGGCGAACAGATCGTCGACGACGGCGAGGGTGAGCAGGAAGGCGCGCAGGGCGCTGGGCAGCGAGGTGCCGATGACCGCGAGCACCGCGAGGGCGAAGGCGATGTCGGTGGCGGTCGGCACAGCCCACCCGCTGAGCGAGCCGCCCCCGGCGAGATTGGTGACGGTGTAGACGATCGCGGGCGCCACCATGCCGCACAGCGCGGCGATCACCGGCAGCGCGGCCGCTCTGGGGTCCTTGAGATCACCCGCGACCAGTTCGCGTTTGAGTTCGATCCCGGCCACGAAGAAGAAGACCGCCAGCAGCCCGTCGGCCGCCCAGTGCGCCACGGACAGGTGGAGGCCGAGGGCGGCGGGTCCGAAGTGGAACTGGCCGGCGCTCTCGTAGCTCGCGTGCAGTGCGGGGATGTTCGACCAGACGAGCGCGGCGACCGCGGCGACGAGCAGGATGACGCCGCCGACGGTCTCGGTGCGCAGCGCGTCCGCGACGAAGTTCCGCTCGGGCAGGGACAGGCGTCCGAGGACCTTGCGGGCGGCGGTGGAGTGAGAGCGGGAGCGGGGCGCGGTCACGGGAACCTCCGGGCGGGGGCAGGACGGATCACATGCCGACCAGACTTCCCGGCGCACCTAGAGGATCTTTTTGTGTTGTGTCGCTCAGCTCACCCTACCCAAAGCGCGCCGGGGATGCCGGACAGGCCGGAGGAGGGGCCCCCGGCGCCTGTGGCGCTGTGACGCCTGTGTCGCCGGGTGCCCCTTCCGCGCCGTCCTCAGTCCCGTCCGTCCCGGGGCTCGGAACCCGTGGGCAGGTGCGGTCAGTCCTCGCTGGGCGCCGCCGGCAGCTTGGTCTGGATGAGGTCCATGACCGTGGAGTCCGTCAGCGTCGTGACGTCCCCGAGCTGCCGGTTCTCCGCCACGTCGCGCAGCAGACGGCGCATGATCTTGCCGGACCGGGTCTTCGGCAGCTCGGCCACCGGCAGGATCCGCTTCGGCTTGGCGATCGGGCCGAGCGTGCTGCCCACGTGGTTGCGCAGTTCGGCGACCAGGTCCTCGGTCTCGGTCACCGCGCCGCGCAGGATCACGAAGGCGACGATCGCCTGCCCGGTCGTCTCGTCCGCCGCGCCGACCACGGCGGCCTCGGCGACCGAGGGGTGGGAGACGAGGGCGGACTCCACCTCGGTGGTGGAGATGTTGTGGCCGGAGACCAGCATCACGTCGTCCACGCGGCCGAGCAGCCAGATGTCGCCGTCGTCGTCCTTCTTGGCCCCGTCACCGGCGAAGTAGCGGCCCTCGAAGCGCGACCAGTAGGTGTCGATGAACCGCTGGTCGTCGCCCCAGATGGTGCGCAGCATCGACGGCCACGGCTCGGTGAGCACCAGGTAGCCGCCGCCGCCGTTGGGCACCTCGTTCGCCTCGTCGTCCACGACGGTCGCGCTGATGCCGGGCAGCGGGCGCTGCGCGGAGCCGGGCTTGGCGTCGGTCACGCCCGGCAGCGGGGAGATCATGATGCCGCCGGTCTCCGTCTGCCACCAGGTGTCGACCACCGGGGTGCGGTCCGCGCCGATGTTCTTGCGGTACCAGACCCACGCCTCCGGGTTGATCGGCTCGCCCACCGAGCCGAGCACGCGCAGGGAGGACAGGTCGAACTTCGCGGGGATGTCGTCGCCCCACTTCATGAACGTGCGGATCGCGGTCGGCGCCGTGTACAGGATCGTCACCCCGTACTTCTGCACGATCTCCCAGAAGCGGCCCTGGTGCGGGGTGTCGGGCGTGCCCTCGTACATCACCTGCGTCCCGCCGTTGGCCAGCGGCCCGTACACGATGTACGAGTGGCCGGTGACCCAGCCGACGTCGGCCGTGCACCAGTACACGTCCGTCTCCGGCTTGAGGTCGAAGACCGCCCAGTGCGTGTACGCGACCTGTGTGAGGTAGCCGCCGGAGGTGTGCAGGATGCCCTTGGGCTTACCCGTGGTGCCCGAGGTGTAGAGGATGAACAGCGGGTGCTCCGCCTCGAACGCCTCCGGGGTGTGCTCGGCCGACTGGCGGCCGACCGTCTCGTGCCACCACACGTCGCGGCTGTCGTCCCAGGCCACGTCCTGGCCGGTACGGCGGACCACGATCACGTTGCGCACGCCGTCGACGCGGCTGACCGCCTCGTCCACGGCGGGCTTGAGCGCGGACGGCTTGCCGCGCCGGTAGCCGCCGTCGGCCGTGATCACGACCTTGGCGTCGGCGTCCTGGATACGGGTGGCGAGCGCGTCCGCGGAGAAGCCGCCGAAGACGACGGAGTGCGCGGCGCCGATCCGGGCACAGGCCAGCATCGCGACCGCGGTCTCCGGGATCATCGGCATGTAGATCGCGACCCGGTCGCCCTTCCGGACGCCCAGTTCGAGCAGGGCGTTGGCGGCCCTGGACACCTCGTCCTTGAGCTCGGCGTAGGTGATGGCGCGGCTGTCGCCGGGTTCGCCCTCGAAGTGGATCGCGACGCGGTCGCCGTGCCCGGCCTCCACGTGTCGGTCCACGCAGTTGTACGCCACGTTCAGCGTGCCGTCCTTGAACCACTTCGCGAACGGCGGGTTCGACCAGTCGAGGGTCTCGGTCGGCTCCTTGGCCCAGGTCAGCCTGCGGGCCTGCTCGGCCCAGAAGCCGAGCCTGTCAGCCTTGGCCTGTTCGTACGCCTCTGCCGTGACGTTGGCGTTGGCGGCCAGGTCAGCGGGCGGCGCGAAGCGTCGCTCCTCCCTCAAGAGGTTGGCCAGGCTTTCGTTGCTCACGACATCTCCCTTTCCCAGGGTGTCCGTTGTGTCCCAGGCCACAGCTCATCAGACCGGGGGGTCCGATGACAAGGGTCGACGGGAAATTGGTTTAGACCTGTGTGGGGTGTGTGCACAGCGCGGGCGGTGGGCGGCGACCGTGCGGTGGCCTGGGTTGTTCAATTCAATCCCTCCCACGGATGACGGCTCGCCAGGGTTCAGCATGGCCCCGGGGAGCGGGCCGGGCCACGCCTGCGGGGTGCGTGTCGTCCGCCGGGCGGCCCGGACGGGACTCCGCAGGCGCGGGGCGGGGTGAGGTGCGGATCGGGAGGGGCTCGGCAGGCGCGGGGCGGGGCCTGGGTCAGGAGAGGCTCTGCATACCCTCAGCCGCTTCCACACGGGTGAAGAGCACCTCCTCTTCCGTCTCCGAGAGCAGATACGCCTGAGCCTCCGCCACGTGGAAGTACAGGCCGTGCAGCTCCAGCGCGCCCTCGCGCAGCGCCCGGGCGACCGAGTCGTGGGCGCGCAGGTGCTCCAGCTGCTGGACGACATTGGCGAGACACAGCCGCTCGACCTCGTCGGCGGGCGGCCTGCCGGCCAGCAGGGGACCGGGTCGAGCGGGGTCGGCCACCCGGCCGAGACTGGGAAGCCCGTTCTTCAGCCACCGCCCGAGCGGCGTTGGACCGTCACCGGAGCCGGAGCCGGAGCCGGAGCCGGAGCCGGAGCCGGAGGGGGTACGGGTGCGGGAGCGGGAGCCGGGGGCGGAGGGGGCGTCAGGGCCGGCGGAGGAGCGGGCGGCGGCGTCCGAGTCCAGCAGTGCCCGCATCGCCCCGCAGCCGGAGTGGCCGCACACCGTGATGGAGTGCACCCCCAGCACGTCGACCGCGTACTCGATCCCGGCCGCCACCGAGTCGTCGCCTCCTCCGTCGCACGGCGGCACCAGATTGCCGACGTTCCGCACGACGAACAGATCGCCGGGGCCACTGGCCGTGATCATCGATGTCACCACGCGAGAGTCGGCGCAGGCGAGGAAGAGCTGTGACGGCTGCTGCCCCTCCCGTGCGAGCCGGGCCAGCTCGTCGCGCACATGGGGTGCGGTGGCGCGCTGGAAGGTGCTCAGGCCGCGCGCGAGTTGCCGTCTGCTCGGCCCTGGTCCGACGAGGAGAGCGGGGCTGTGCGGGGGAGTGGGGTCGGTGACCATCGCTCCTTCGGGAGCGGGCTCGCGGGGCTGGTCGCCGGGGCGGGCCGGCGCCGCGTCCGTGACGTTCGCGCACCGGTGGTTGCGCCAGGGCGTCCAGGGCCGGCAGTGGCATCCGGTCTCGGCCGCGGTGGTGGGGACGGCGGGGGCGGTGGTCGGGGGTGCCGAAGCGGTCGTGGCGGCGGCAGGGGCCGAGGCGCCGGTACGGATTCCCGCCCGGCGTCCCGTGAACTCGACGGTGCCGCCCTGCGCGAGGTGCGCGCGCTGCCAGTCCTGGAGCGACTCGTATGCCGCGTGGTCCAAGAACGAGCCGCCCAACTCCACCACCGCATCGGCCCCGTGGGGCACCAGGTGCAGTGCGCGGCTCAGCCGTGGCACCGCCAGGAACGTCAGCTGGCCCCGTACGCGGACGTAGTGGGTCCCCTTCTGCTCGTCATGGGTGATCCGGGTGCGGGTGAGGCGGTGCAGGGCGAGGGCGACGGCCACGCCGACCCCGAGGGCCACGCCTCCCAGGACGCCGAAGACGACCACACCGAGCGTGGTGACCGCGTACACTGGCACCTCGCGGTGGCGGGTCACCGCGCGGATGTGGTGCAGGGACACCATCTGGATGCCGACGGCCATCACCAGGGCGGCGAGCGAGGCGAGCGGGATCAGCTCCAGGAGCGGCACCATCAGCAGCGCGGCGATCACCACGAGGACGCCGTGCAGCATCGTGGAGTTCCGGCTTACGGCCCCGGCGCGCACATTCGCCGAGCTGCGCACTGCCACGCCCGCGACCGGCAGCCCGCCGAGGGCTCCGGAGACGGCGTTGGCGGCACCCTGGCCGAGCAGTTCCCGGTCCAGGTCCGAGCGGCCGGGGCGGGCGAGCGGGCCGGAGCGTCCGGTCACCAGTTTGTCCACGGCCACCGCGCCGAGCAGGGACTGCACGCTGCACACCAGGGTGGTGCTGAGCACCGCGGCGACGAGTCCGAGCACCGGCCCTTCGGGCAGTCCGGCCAGGGCGTGGCTGCGCCAGGACGGCAGATCGACCCGGGTCGGCGTCAGGCCGGTGAGGAAGGCGACGGCGGTGGCTCCGACCACGGCGACCAGCGGGGCCGGTGCTCTGCGCAGAAGCTGTCCGGTTCGGCCGGGAAGCCGGGGCCAGAGCAGCAGCAGGGCGAGGGTGAGCGCGCTCACGGCCAGGGTGGCCGGGTCCAGGTCGGCCAACTGGGCGGGCAGGGCGCGGAAGTTGCCGAGCACCGAACTCTGCGGGCTGCCGCCGAGGACGATGTGCAGTTGGGCGACGGCGATGGTCACGCCGATGCCGGCGAGCATGCCGTGCACGACCGCGGGGCTGACGGCGAGCGCGGCCCGGGCCACGCGCAGACAACCCAGCCCCAGTTGGGCGAGGCCGGCGAGGACGGTGATCGCGCAGGTCGTGCGCCAGCCGTAACGGGCGATCAGGTCGGCGGTGACCACGGTGAGTCCGGCGGCGGGGCCGCTGACCTGGAGCGGTGAGCCGCCGAGCCGTCCGGCGACGAGCCCGCCCACGGCGGCGGCCACCAGACCGGCCTGGAGCGGGGCGCCGGTGGCCAGGGCGATGCCCAGGGACAGCGGCAGGGCGATCAGGAAGACCGCGACGGCGGCTGAGACGTCGGCGCCGGCGAGACGGAAGCGCCGCCCCGGGGGCGGGCTGTGCGATGGGTGGGAGTGCTGGACGCGGGCGGAATCGGTGGCGTGAGCGGGAGCGCAGGCCGACATGTCTTCGATCTCCCCTCGGGAGCGGTCGATTCAACGGTTGGCAAAGTAAAAGTAATGCCACGTAAAGTCCTTGCATAGATTTTCGAGGCAGATGAGGTCATATGTCACCTCAATGAGTGAAGTAGGCCTTTTATCGGCTTGTCGTACTAATTCCTTCTCGCTCCCGTGCGACCTTGGCGGCGCTGTCGGCACGGCACCAGGTGTCCGGCACAGCACCAGCACACGCCGTCTCGGCGTTGGACGAGAGAAGGAAGAAGGTGGGCGGAACATGGCCGCCACCCAGAGGATCGCCGTCGGCGTCGTCGTCGCCGCGGCCTGTGCCTCGTCGCTCGCCGCTTGTGCGAGCGGCACCGACGCTCCCCGGCAGGGCTTGCACGGCCCGCAGAAGGCCCCCGTTCAGCCGCCCGGTAGCGTCGTCCGCCTGATCGGCGACGGGTCCACCGCGTACACCGGCGCCCAGCCGCACCTGCCCAAGCCGGTGCGGCTGAAGGCGGGTGAGCAGCCCCCGCAGTTCGTCGTGTTCTCCTGGGACGGTGCGGGCGAGGACAGCCAGAAGCTGTTCTCGCACTTCCGCAAGGTCGCCAAGGACAACAATGCGAAGATGACGTTCTTCCTCAGCGGCGTCTACATGCTGCCCGAGGACAAGCGCGACCTGTACCGGCCTCCGCAGCACGCGCCGGGCAGCTCGGAGATCGGCTTCAACGACACCCAGGGCATCACCGACACGGCCGAACAGGTGCGCCTGGCCTGGCTGGAGGGCAACGAGATCGGCACCCACTTCAACGGCCACTTCTGCGGCCCCGACGGCGGGGTCGGCCAGTGGTCGGTCGACGAGTGGAAGAGCGAGATCGACCAGGCCAAGCAGTTCGTGAAGACCTGGAAGACCAACAGCGGCCTCAAGAACCTGGCGCCGCTGCCCTTCGACTACGACAAGGAGCTGATCGGCGCCCGCACCCCCTGCCTGGAGGGTCAGAAGACCTTCATGAAGGCGGCGAGCCAGATGGGCTTCCGTTACGACAGCAGCGGCGTCAACAACCAGGTGTGGCCCAAGAAGAAGGACGGGCTGTGGGACCTGTCCATGCAGCTGGTGCCGTTCCCCGGGCACACGTTCGAGCAGTTGACCATGGACTACAACTTCATGGTCAACCAGTCGGGCACCCAGACCCAGGGCGACCCCGACAAGTTCGCCTACTGGGGCGACCAGATGCGCGACGGCCTGCTCAAGGGCTTCTACCGCGCCTACGACGGCAATCGCGCACCGCTGGTCATCGGCAACCACTTCGAGTCCTGGAACGGCGGCACCTACATGCGTGCCGTCGAGGACGTGGTGAAGGAGGTGTGCAACAAGCCCGACGTGCGCTGCGTCTCCTTCCACCAGCTGGCCGACTGGCTGGACGCCCAGGACCCGCAGACCCTCGCCAAGCTGCGCGGACTGGAGGTCGGCGAGGCTCCCAAGCAGGGATGGGCGTCCTTCCTGTCGGCCCGGCCGGCTCCGGCGCCCAGGGGAGTCCCCGGGGCGCCCAAGCCGTAGGGGCCGTCAGGCGGGGGCGGTGACGCCCTCGCCCAGGACGAATCCGGGGTCGATCTGCGCCGCCAGATCGGCCCCCGTCCGCTCGTTGCCCCAGGAGGCGGCGTTCTTGAGGTGGAAGTGCGCCATCTGCTGGGTGTAGCGCTCCCAGTCGCGCAGCTCGTAGGTGGCGTCGGCGGCCACCTGGAGCAGCCGCAGGGCCCGGCGATCGGCGTCCTCCAGGAACTCGAACCGGCGCGGCCGGCCCTTCTCCATGGCGCGCACCCAGTCCGAGTGCCCCACGGTCACGAGCAGGTCGTCCCCGACCTCGGCACGCAGGAAGTCGACGTCGTCCCGGCCCTGGACCTTGTTGCCGACGACCCGCAGGACGACGCCGTAGTCCCGGGCGTACTGCTTGTACTGGCGGTAGACGGAGACGCCCTTCCGGGTCGGCTCGGCGACGAGGAACGTGATGTCGAAGCGGGTGAACATCCCGGAGGCGAAGGAGTCCGAGCCGGCCGTCATGTCCACCACGACGTACTCGTCGCGGCCGTCCACCAGGTGGTTCAGGAACAGCTCCACCGCCCCGGTCTTGGAGTGATAGCAGGCGACCCCCAGGTCGGCGTCCGTGAAGGGGCCGGTGACCATCAGACGGACTGCGCCGCCGTCGAGTTCCACCTCGCGGGCGCAGGCGTCGTAGACCGGATTGTCCTCCGTCACGCGCAGCAGGCGTGAGCCCTCGCCGGGCGGAGTGGTCTTGATCATCGTCTCGGCTGAGGCGATGCGGGGGTTGTCGCCGCGCAGGTAGTCCTTGATCAGCGGCAGCCGGTCGCCCATCGCGGGCAGCGCCGCCGCCCGGGACTCCTCCAGGCCCAGCGCGCACCCCAGGTGCTGGTTGATGTCCGCGTCCACGGCGACGACCGGCGCGCCGGCCGCCGCGAGATGCCGGATGAACAGGGAGGACAGAGTGGTCTTGCCGCTGCCGCCCTTCCCGACGAAAGCAATTTTCATGTTCACCAAGAGTAGTGCGACCTGTGCGCTGCGTGCTGCCCGCGTGAAGAAGACCACTCCTTCGAGGAACGACCCGTACGGGTGCGTAGGGTCGTACCCATGAGTACGACAGGCGCGACCGCCGACCCGCTCGCGGCCCTGGGCTCACTGCCCGGTGTGGCCGAGTCCGTGGAGTCCGTTCGCAAGGCCGTGGACCGGGTCTACGGCCACCGGATCATGCGGCGCCGGAGCAACGCGATCACCTCGGAGGCGGCGCTGCGCGGCGCGCGCGGCTCCGCGGCGCTGTCCGGCGCGGACTGGGCCCTGGAGGAGGTGCGCCGGCGGACCGACTTCAGCGTGGACGCCGAGGCGCGGGTGCTCGGTGCGGCGTTGCGGCTGACGGCCGAGGCCGGTCAGCTGCTGTCCATCTGGCGGCAGTCGCCGCTCAGGGTCCTGGCCCGGCTGCACCTGGTGGCCGCCGCGGGCCGCGAGGACGCCGTCGGTCGGCCGCGGCAGGCGGGCGAGCCCGTCGACGAGCCGCTGATCGAGCTGGAGCTGCCGGGCGCCGCCGAGGTGTCCGGGCGGCTGGAGGGCCTCTCGGAGCTGATCATCGCGGGCAGTTCCGCGCCGGCCCTGGTGACGGCCGCCGTCGTGCACGGCGAACTCCTGGCGCTGCGTCCCTTCGTCTCCCACAACGGCCTGGTCGCGCGGGCTGCCGAGCGCATCGTCCTGGTCGGCAGCGGTCTCGACCCCAAGTCGATCTGCCCGGCCGAGGTGGGCCACGCGGAGCTGGGTCGCGCGGCGTATCTGGCCGCCCTGGACGGCTATGTCTCCGGCGCCCCGGACGGCATGGCGGCCTGGATCAACCACTGCGCCAAGGCGGTCGAGCTGGGCGCGCGCGAGTCGACGGCGGTCTGCGAGGCGCTGCAGCGCGGCGCGGCATAGACGCTGTGCGGCAGGGGCGGGCGGCGGCGTGTCCGGAGCGCGGGGCGACCTGCCTCACGGCCGAAGGAACGTCCCTGTACGAAGATGCGGCGGTACGAGGACTCGTACCGCCGCTGGCATGACCACCGGGGTACCAAGCGTCCTCGATATGTCGCCCATCAGGCCGGGGTCTTCGCCCGTCACCTGGTGCGGCTGGCCCGTAATCGACGGGTCGACGTCGCGTGGGTGCCCGGTGTTCATGCTTCGGTCCGTGGGGCCAAGTGCGTTTCAAAGGTGATCCTCTCGGATGTCCTTCGGTCTCGCGGGCCGTTGACTCCTTTGTACTGCAAGCGAGGGACAAGCGGAACCCCTCGCTGCACTTCTTTACTTTCAGGTTCAAAAGCGAACTAAACGGGCGCCCGGTTCTCGTGCGGAATTCCGCACCCGGCTGAGTGCGGCGGTCCGGGCGCGCTCAGGCGACCACGCCCCGGCGCCGGCTCGCGTACCAGACGAGCCCCGCGGTCGCAGCCGCCGCTCCCACGGCGGCCGCCGCGACGAGAGCCGGGCGGGGCGGCACCGAGAATCCGGGCAGCCGCTGCTTGAGTCGTACGGGACGGTGGAAGTCGAGGATCGGCCACCCGCGCGCGACGGCCTCCCGGCGCAGCGCGCGGTCCGGGTTCACGGCGTGGGGGTTGCCCACCGACTCCAGCATCGGCACATCGGTGACGGAGTCGCTGTAGGCGTAGCACCGGTCGAGGTCGTACCCCTCGGACTCGGCCAGTTCGCGGACCGCCTCCGCCTTCGTCGGACCGTAGGCGTAGTACTCCACCTCGCCGGTGAAACAGCCGTCCTCGCCCACCACCATCCGGGTGGCCACCACCCGGTCGGCGCCCAGCAGTTCGCCGATGGGTTCGACCACCTCCGCGCCCGACGTGGAGACGATGACGACATCGCGCCCGGCGCGGTGGTGCTCCTCGATGAGGGAGGCGGCCTCGTCGTAGATGATCGGGTCGATCAGGTCGTGCAGCGTCTCGGCGACGATCTCTTTGACCTGCCGTACGTTCCAGCCGCGGCACAGCGCGGACAGGTACTCGCGCATGCGCTCCATCTGGTCGTGGTCGGCGCCGCCGGCGAGGAAGACGAACTGGGCGTACGCGGTGCGCAGGACGGCCCGGCGGTTGATCAGACCCCCCTGGTAGAACGACTTGCTGAAGGTGAGCGTGCTCGACTTCGCAATGACCGTCTTGTCCAGGTCAAAGAAGGCCGCTGTGCGGGGCAAGGGGTGGTTTTCCACAACCCTGAGCATAGGGGCAGCCCATTCGGCGTAAGGTTGGCGCGTGGGTTTGCTTGAGAGGGCTCTCGGGTACACCATGGAAGTCACGGATCGTTCGCGACCGTGCTAACCCGGCCCGACTCCTCCCCCCCCGAGTCGGCCGTGGAGACGACCCCCGCTCTCCCCCCCGGCGGGGGTCGTCGCATGTCCGGGTGCGTTTCGCCCCTTCCCCGCGCAACCGCTTGCCGCCGTCGCCGTGTCGTGCGGCCGCTGCCGCCGTCGACCTGATCAGTGACCGTCTGTAGTTGTAGCGCTGCTCTGCGGAAGTCGCAGCCGAGTCGGTGGATGAGTCACCGGTATGGGTGACGGCCATTTTCACATCCGCCGGGTTGTCCACAGATTTCGATCAAGATCCACATGATTTCCCGGATCGCTGCACCGTGATTCCTACGCGCTCCACCGGCGGTGAAGTTCATGGCCGGTTCTGTTTGTCGGGCGCGTATGGCCGGTTTCTGTCGGCCGCCAAATGGAGACCGTTCGCCGGTTCTTCGCATGTTCCCGATTCGCGGGGCCCCGGGGGCCCCGCACAAGACGCAGCGACAGGGGGACCCACCCATGACCGGAACCGTCACACACGATCCGCCGCCCGGTGCCGCGGGGCGCCAGGGCGGACCGCTGATCCTCACCGAGGACGCCGACCTCCTCGACGATCTGCTGCGCCTGTGCGCGGCGGCGGGAGCCACCCCGGAGGTCCATCACACCGTGCCCGAGCGAGGCGGCTGCTGGGAGGCCGCCCCGCTGGTGCTGGTCGGCGACGACGCCGCCCGTAGGGTGCGCGGAGCCGCGCGCAGGCGTGGAGTGGTGCTCGTCGGCCGCGACCAGGACGACCCCGGCGTCTGGCGGCGGGCCGTGGAGATCGGCGCCGACCACGTGCTGGTGCTGCCCGACGGCGAGCAGTGGCTCGTCGACCGGATCGCCGACGTCGCCGAGGGCGCCGGGCGGCCGGCCCTCACCGTCGGCGTCATCGGCGGGCGCGGCGGGGCCGGGGCGTCCACACTGGCCTGCGCGCTGGCCGTCACGGCCGCGCGGGAGGGACAGCGCACGCTCCTGGTGGACGCCGATCCGCTGGGCGGCGGACTCGACGTGCTGCTCGGCGGGGAGAGCGCCGAGGGACTGCGCTGGCCGGCGTTCGCCGCCTCCCGCGGCCGGGTCGGCGGCGGCGCCCTGGAGGAGTCGCTGCCGAAGCTGCACTCCCTGCGGGTGCTCAGCTGGGACCGCGGCGATCGAGTCACCGTGCCTCCGCAGGCGGTCCGGGCGGTACTGGCCGCGGCCCGCCGGCGCGGTGGTGCCGTGGTGGTGGACCTGCCCCGCCGCGTGGACGAAGGGGTCGCCGAGGTTCTGGCACAGCTCGACGTCGGGCTGCTCGTCGTCCCCGCCGAACTGCGCGCCGTGGCCGCCGCCTCCCGGGTGGCCTCCGCCGTCGGCATGGTCCTGCGGGACCTGCGCGTGGCGGTACGCGGCCCGTACGCGCCCGGTCTGGACGACCGCGAGGTGGCCCGGCTGCTCGGCCTGCCGCTGATGGGCGAGGTACCCGTGGAATCCGGGCTCTGCAGGGTCGGCGAGGGCCGGACACCGCCCGGCGCCGCCGCGCGCGGACCACTGGCCCGTTTCTGCACCGCGTTCTGGGAGCGGGCACTGGCCGAGACGGGCACCGCATGAGGGCGGCGGAGGAGTTGCACACCACCGGTGAGCCGGGCGCCCACGGCGGACCCGGGCCCACCGACATGCCCGAAGCGGTCCCCGGCCGAGGCCTGTCCGCCGATCTGCTGGACGGCGTACGGCAGTGGCTCGCGCGCAGCGGAGCCGATCCGACCCCCGCGCGCGTGGCTCAGGCACTGCGGGAACAGGGCCGGGTGCTCGGGGACGCGGAGGTCCTCGGGGCGGCCGAGCGGCTGCGGTCGGAGCTGATCGGCAGCGGACCGCTGGAGCCGCTGCTCGGCGACCCGATGGTGACCGACGTCCTCGTGTCGGGCCCGGACCAGGTCTGGGTGGACCGGGGCGGCGGACTGGAACGGACCGCCGTGGCCTTCCCCGACGCGGCGGCCGTACGGCGCCTCGCGCAGCGCCTGGCCGCCGTCGCCGGACGGCGGCTGGACGACGCCCGGCCGTGGGTCGACGCCCGGTTGCCCGACGGCACCCGGCTGCACGCGGTGCTGCCTCCGGTCGCCGTCGGCTGCACCTGTCTGTCACTGCGGGTGGTCCGGCCCCGCGCCTTCACGCTCGGCGAGCTGGTGGCGGCGGGCACGGTGCCGCCGGGCGGGGACCTGGTGCTGCGGGCGCTGATCGAGGCGCGACTGTCCTTCCTCGTCAGCGGCGGCACCGGCACCGGGAAGACCACGCTGCTCAGCGCCCTGCTGGGGCTCGTCGGGCCGGGCGAGCGGATCGTGCTCGCGGAGGACTCGGCGGAGCTGCGGCCCGACCACCCGCACGTCGTCCGTCTGGAGACCAGACCCGCCAACCAGGAGGGAGCCGGTCTGGTCACCCTCGAGGACCTGGTGCGGCAGGCGCTGCGCATGCGGCCGGACCGGCTGGTGGTGGGCGAGGTGCGCGGCGGCGAGGTGGTCCATCTGCTGGCCGCGCTCAACACCGGCCACGAGGGCGGGTGCGGCACGGTGCACGCCAACGCGGCGGCGGACGTTCCCGCCCGGCTGGAGGCGCTCGGCACCGCCGCCGGGTTGGACCGGTCCGCACTGCACAGCCAGCTGGCCGCCGCGCTCGCCGTGGTGGTGCATCTGGTGCGGGACCGCACCGGACGGCGGCGGATCGCCGAATTACGCGTGCTGGAACGGGACGCCTCGGGGTTGGTGCGGACCGTGCCGGCGCTGCGCTGGGGCGCGGACGCCTTCGTGGCGGAACGGGGCTGGGAGCGGCTGCGCGGGCTGCTCCGGGCGGAGAACCGGGAGGGAAGCGATGGGCGCAGTGGATGAGCCGGCAGTGGGCGCATGGTCCGTGGGGCCCCTGGTCGCGGGGGCGGTGGCGCTGTGCGCCGGGGTGACCGTGTGGCTGGCCGGCGGGAGACGTGCCGGGGCGAGGCGGGCGCGGTTGCTGTTCGCCGGCGGAGGAGTGGTGGGCGCCGGACCGCCGGGCTGGGACCGGGCGCGCCGTGAACTCGACCGGCTGCGCGACCGGTTGTCGGCCGAGTGGTGGGCGCCGGTCGCCGGGCTGCTGCTGGCGGGGCTGAGCGCGTCCGTGCTGCCGGTGGTCGCGGGAGCGGCCGCGGTGCCGGTGCTGCGCCGGACCCGCCTCGCCCGGACCGCACGCCGGGTACGAGAGCGGCGGGCCGACGCGGTGGTCGCCCTGTGCGGGGCGCTCGCCGGTGAGGTGCGGGCCGGACGGCAGCCGGGTGAGGCGCTGCTGTGCGCCGCGCGGGACTCCGGCGGCTTCGGGGACGCCGAGGCAGCGGTGCTGGCGGCGGCACGGTTCGGCGGGGACGTGCCCGGCGCGCTCGCGGCGGCGGCCCGACGGCCGGGCGCGGAAGGGCTGCGAGGGCTCGCCGCCTGCTGGCGGGTGGCGGTGGACCAGGGCGCGGGCCTGGCGGCCGGACTCGACCGGCTCGAAGCGGCTCTGCGCGCCGACCGGGACCAGCGCCGCGATCTGCGCGCGCAGTTGGCGGGAGCGCGGGCCACCGCAGTGATGCTCGCCGGTCTGCCGGTCCTCGGCCTGCTGCTGGGCACGGCCATGGGCGCCGATCCCTTGCACGTGCTGCTGCACACCGGGGCGGGGCTGGGCTGCCTCGTCGTCGGCGGGGCGCTGGAGGGCGTCGGCCTGTGGTGGGTGTCGGGCATCGTGCGTCGGGCGGAGGCGGCATGAGCGCGGACGTTGTCCACAGACTGGGGACGGCCGCGGGGGCCCTGGCGCTCGTGTGGGCGGCGGGGAGGTGGGCGGTGGCGGTGCGCCGCGAGCGCGGAGCCCGGCGGCGGCTGGCCTCGCTGCTGGACCGGGAGCCGGTCTTACGAGCGGAGCGCGCCGGGCCTCGGCTTCCGGGGCCGGCCGCGTTGCGGCAGTGGCTGCCGGTGGTGGGAGTCGCCGGCGCCGGGTGGGTGGTGGTCGGTGGGTTGACCGGGGCCGCCGTCGGACTGGCCTGCGCGCTCACGCTGCGGCGGTGGCGGCAGCGAGTCCTCGGCCGGCCCGAAGCGGAGTACGACGCGGTCGAGGCGGCCCGCCAACTTCCGCTGGCCGCGGATCTGCTGGCCGCCTGCATCGCGGCCGGGGCCGGTCCGGTGATCGCCGCTCAGTCGGTCGGGGAGGCGCTGGACGGCCCTGTCGGGGAAGCGCTGGCACGCGGGGCGGCGGAGGTGCGGCTCGGCGGCGCGCCGGCCGACGCCTGGCGTCGGCTCGCCTCGATACCGGGAGCCGCCGCCCTGGCCCGGTTGCTGGAGCGGGCCGGCGAGTCGGGGCTGCCCGCCGCCGGTCCGGTCGCCCGCCTCGCGGCCGACGTCCGCGCCGAGCGGTCGCGCACGGCCACGGCCCGGGCCCGCAGGGCGGCCGTCCTGGTCACCGGGCCGGTGGGGCTGTGCTTCCTGCCCGCCTTCGTCGCGGTCGGCGTACTGCCCGTGGTGATCGGTCTGGCGGGCGGAGCGCTGAGAGGGGGTGGCGGCTGAGAGACGGCGACGTGGCCGGACGGCGCGGACGACAGCGCGCCGGACGCAGGACGCGCCGTGCGCGAGAGGCGTACGGCACGGGACGCGGGGCGCGGGTGCGCCGCGCGGAAGGCGACCGCGCCGCCGGAAGGCGCGGCGCCACGGGAACGACGGAACGAGATCTCACGGAGGTTCGGATGTACGGGAAGGTACGGGCGCGACTGGGCGCCCTGCCGGGCCGGATGCGCCGGGACGCGGGAATGGTCACCTCGGAGTACGCGATGGGCATCATCGCGGCGGTGGCGTTCGCCGTGCTGCTGTACGAGGTGGTGACGAGCGGACAGGTCAAGACGGAGTTGCAGAACATCGTGAAGCGGGCGCTCAGTGCCCGGACGTGAGCGCCGCCGCCTGCGGGCGGACGACCGGGGGTTCGTGACGGCGGAGGCCGCCGCGGTCCTGCCCGTGCTGGTGCTGGTGGTGACGGCGCTGGTGTGGGGACTGCTGGTCATGATCGCGCAGATCCAGTGCGTGGACGCGGCCCGGGCGGGCGCACGGGCCGCGGCGCGGCAGGACCCGGACGGCGCGGTCGTCGCGGCCGTCCGGGCGACCGCGCCGCACGGGGCCAGAGTCACGGTGGCCAGGAAGGGAGGACAGGTTCACGTGGCCGTGGTGGCCGCCCCGCCGGGGCTCGGGGCGCTGCCCTTCGAGTTGAGGGAGGAGGCCGTGGCGGACACGGAGGAGACGGTGGGGGCGCGGCCGGAGGGGGTGGGATCGTGAGGGGCCGCTACGCCGGGCGCGACCGCGGTTCCGCCACCGTGTGGAGCGTGGGGGCGATCGCCCTGCTCTGCGTGGTGTTCGGCGCCGGCCTCGCCCTGGGACAGGCCGTGGTCACCCGGCACCGCGCGGCCGGGGCGGCCGACCTCGCGGCGCTGGCCGTCGCGGACCACTGGCCCGAGGGCGGCGCGGCCGCGTGCCGGAGAGCGCAGCGGCTGGCGCGGGCGCAGCACGCTCGGCTCGTCCGGTGCGCGATCGTGGGCGACACCTCTGATGTGACGGCGGCGGCGGGACGGGGACCGTTCGCGGCACGGGTCCGGGCGAGAGCGGGGCCCGCGGAGCCCGCACCCACCCGGACGGGCTAGGACGCCTCCGTTTTCTCCTCCGGCCGCACTTCCGGCTCTTCCTCCGGGGCGCCCTTCAGCAGCACCGTCAGCAGGCGGACGGCGCCTCTCTTGTGGAGCGGGTCGTTGCCGTTGCCGCACTTGGGGGACTGGATGCAGGACGGGCAGCCGGCGTCGCACTCGCAGGAGGCGATGGCCTCACGGGTGGCGGTCAGCCAGGCACGGGCGGTGTGGAAGGCGCGTTCCGCGAAGCCCGCGCCGCCCGGGTGGCCGTCGTAGACGAAGACCGTGGGCAGCAGCGTGTCCGGGTGCAGCGGGATGGAGACACCGCCGATGTCCCAGCGGTCGCAGGTCGCGAACAGGGGCAGCATGCCGATCGACGCGTGCTCGGCGGCGTGCAGGGCGCCGCCGAGGATCTCCGGGTTGATCCGGGCCTCGTCCAGTTGGTCCTCGGTGACCGTCCACCACACCGCGCGGGTGCGGAGCGTACGAGGAGGGAGGTCGAGCTTCGTCTCACCCAGCACTTCACCGGTGATGACCCGTCGGCGCAGGAAGGAGACCACCTGGTTGGTGACCTCGACGGAGCCGTAGCAGAGGCGGCCGTCACCCCAAGGGACGGTGACGTCCGTCTCCAGGACGGAGATCGCCGTCGTGTCGCGGGCGACCGTGGTGTAGGGCGGGTTCGCCTGCTCGACCAGGGCGACCGAGTCGTCCAGGTCGAGGGAGCGCACCAGGTACGTACGGCCCTGGTGCAGATGGACCGCGCCCTCGTGCACCGCGGTGTGCGAGGCGGCCTCGTCCACCGTGCCGAGCAGCCGGCCGGTGCCGGCCTCCACGACCTGTACCGGCCGGCCGCCCTCGCCGCGGAGGTCCGTCAGGTCCGCCGCCCGCTCCCGGCGCGTCCAGTGCCAGGCCCTGGTCCGGCGGCGCAGCAGCTTCGCGGCCTCCAGCTGGGGCAGCAGATCCGCGCACGCCGGCCCGAACAGCTGTATGTCGTCGTCGGTGAGGGGCAGCTCGGCGGCGGCGGCGCACAGGTGCGGGGCGAGGACGTAGGGGTTGTCGGGGTCGAGGACCGTGGATTCGACCGGCTGGTCGAACAGTGCCTCCGGATGGTGGACGAGGAAGGTGTCCAGCGGGTCGTCCCGCGCGACCAGCACCGCCAGGGCGCCCTGTCCGGCACGGCCGGCCCGGCCCGCCTGCTGCCAGAGGGAGGCGCGGGTGCCGGGGTATCCGGCGATCAGCACGGCGTCCAGGCCGGAGACGTCCACGCCGAGTTCCAGGGCGGTGGTGGCGGCCAGCCCCAGCAGCTCACCGGAGTGCAGGGCGCGCTCCAGGGCACGGCGCTCCTCGGGGAGGTAGCCGCCCCGGTACGCCGCGACACGCCGGGCCAGCGCGCGGTCGGTCTCCGCCAGCCGTTCCTGTGCGATCACGGAGATCAGTTCGGCGCCGCGCCGGGAGCGCACGAAGGCGACCGAGCGGACGCCCTGCAGGGTGAGGTCGGTCAGCAGGTCGGCGGTCTCGGCGGTGGCGGTACGGCGCACCGGGGCGCCCCGCTCGCCGTGCAGCTCGGTGAGGGGCGGCTCCCAGAGGGCGAACACCAGTTCACCGCGGGGCGAGGCGTCGTCGGCCACCTCCACCACGGGCAGGCCGGTGAGGCGCCCGGCGGCCACCGAGGGCTCGGCCGCGGTGGCCGAGGCCAGCAGGAAGACGGGGGAGGCGCCGTAGCGCGCGCACAGCCGGCGCAGGCGGCGCAGGACCTGGGCGACATGGGAGCCGAAGACGCCCCGGTAGGTGTGGCACTCGTCGACGATGACGTACTTCAGCGCCCGCAGGAAGGAGGACCAGCGCGGGTGGGAGGGCAGGATCCCACGGTGCAGCATGTCCGGGTTGGTGAGGACGTAGTTGGCGTACTGGCGGACCCACTCGCGTTCCTCGACCGGGGTGTCGCCGTCGTACACGGCGGGGCGCACGGCGGTGCCCAGGGGGCGGGCGAGTTCCCGCACCGCGCGGCGCTGGTCGGCTGCCAGGGCCTTGGTGGGGGCCAGGTAGAGGGCGGTGGCACCGCGGCCGTTGGCGGCCTCGGAGCCGTCCAGGAGCGTGGACAGCGTCGGCGTCAGATACGCCAGGGACTTGCCGGACGCCGTGCCCGTGGCGATCACCACGGAGTCGCCGTCGAGGGCGTACTCAGCCGCCAGTGCCTGGTGGGCCCACGGGTGTTCGATTCCGCAGGCCTGGACGGCCGCGATGACCTCCGGGCGAATCCGGTCGGGCCAGACGGCATGCCGACCCGCCCGCGGGGGCAAGTGCTCCGTATGAGTGATGCGTGCAGCCCGGCTCCGCCCCGAGGCGAGCCGGTCCAGAACCGCGCCCGGCGTGGGGCGGGTCGCGGGGTCCGTCGGGGATCCTTCGGATCGGTGATTCTTGGCCATTGGCACCGAGTGTGTCACCGGTGTGACGGACAATGGAGCCAAGGCGTCGTGCACGCCTGCCGGTAAGTGATTGAATGCCATCGCGGCTGGCGAACCGTCCCGGGGGGCTTCAAGCCGAGGTGCCCGAGGGGCGACCGCTCGATAGCAAGGTGCTGGAGGATCCGTGGACCTGTCCCTGTCGACCCGTACCGTCGGCGATCGTACGGTCGTCGAGGTCGGTGGCGAAATCGACGTATATACCGCGCCCAAGCTGCGCGAGCAGCTGGTCGAGCTGGTGAACGACGGGAATTTCCACCTCGTCGTCGACATGGAGGGCGTGGACTTCCTCGACTCCACCGGTCTCGGCGTACTGGTCGGCGGTCTGAAGCGAGTGCGTGCCCATGAGGGCTCGCTGCGCCTGGTCTGCAACCAGGAGCGCATTCTCAAGATCTTCCGCATCACCGGTCTGACCAAGGTGTTCCCGATCCACACCTCGGTCGACGAAGCGGTGGCGGCCACCGACTGACCGCCGGCCCCGGGCGGTGTCCGGGGCGGAAGAAGTTCATGCGGGGGACCGGGCTCTCGGCGGCCCGGCCCCTCGACAGCACGCCCGTAGCTCCTAGGGGGATGCATGGCCACCGTCGAACTCCGCTTCAGCGCGCAGCCCGAGCACGTCAGGACCGCCCGGCTGGTGGCGGCAGCGGTGGCGCGCAGGGCCGGAGTGGACGAGGCCGTCCTCGACGAGGTCCGCCTCGCCGTCGGCGAGGCATGCTCCCGTGCGGTGGGGCTGCACCGGAACGGCGGAATCGCCGCGCCGGTGACGGTGACGCTGACCGAGGAGGAGAAGCAGTTCTCCATCGCGGTCGGCGACGAGGCCCCGCATGTGCCGCATCACTCCGGGGACGCTCTGGACGCCGCGGACGAGGCGGAGGCCGAAGAGGACGAGATGGGCCTCGCGGTCATCAGCGGCCTCGTCGACGACGTACAGGTCACCAGCGGTGAGGGCGGCGGCCGGATCAAGATGACCTGGCCGACCACTCCACCGGCTGTGGTGCTGTCCTGAGCCGGCAAAGGCTTTTTCGACGGGTCCCGCTTCCGAGCGGGGCCCGTTGTCTTCCGCCCGGGGCCCCCTGGGCCGTATCGGTGCATGACGGGGTGCCGGGGCCCCTGCTGCCCGGATCAGTGCCTGACGGTCTGGCGGGCCACCCGTGTGCCGTAGCGGTGCCTGACGGATTCGGCGGGCACCCGCGCGGCGGTCCGGTCCGATCCGGTGGTCGACCGCGCCCGACGAGCCGCCGTTCGGATGAACTGTCGGCGGTTCGGCACTCGACCTGATTCCGTCGCTCGGCGCTCGACCTGGCTCCGCACTCGGCCCGCCCTCGGCGCTCGACCTGGCTCCGGCACCCGCCGCCCGGCCCGACTCCAGCGCCCGCCGCGCTGGCTCCGACACGCAGCCGCCGCTCGAATCCAGCCCCCCGACGTGCCGGGCGCCGCCCGGCATGTCGCCGAACTCGCGGACGGCCGCCCGGAGTCCGCACCGCCGCATGACGGCGTCCGTTCCGCCGAACCGGTGAAAAAACGCAGGCCTCCAGTAGTCCCGCCCCGATTTCGTGAATACATTCACGATCGATAGCCCGATAATGGATCAGCGGTCAATGGTTTTGAGGCGTTACCGCTTTCGAGTCACCCGCACGCCCGGCGATCATTTGCTGAGGAGCAGGTGCAGGCCGATTCCCTTTACCGCACACTGTTTAGATCGGGTTCCGCTACCTACAATCCGTCCACATCTTGAGCTCAGCCCAAGCGTCAAGGAGGACGAATGGCGGGGCTTTCTACCCCTCATCAGTTTGGCCACCCCACAACCCTCGCGGCCGCCGTGCTGACCCACGACAATCGGATCATCGTGGTGGCCATCGCGGCCGTCGCGCTGGCCGCGCTCGTGGTCGCCGGAATCCTGGTGCGCCAGGTGCTCGCGGCGGGCGAAGGCACCGACAGCATGAAGAAGATCGCGGAAGCGGTCCAGGAGGGCGCCAAGGCGTACCTCGGCCGGCAACTGCGCACCCTCGGCGTTTTCGCGGTCGTCGTGTTCTTCCTGCTCCTGCTGCTGCCCGCGGACAACTGGAATCAGCGCGCCGGACGATCGGTGTTCTTCCTGATCGGCGCCGTGTTCTCGGCGGCCACCGGTTATATCGGCATGTGGCTCGCCGTGCGCAGCAATGTGCGCGTCGCCGCCGCGGCCAGGGAAGCGACTCCCGCGGAAGGCGAGCCGAAAAAGGATCTCACCACCGTCTCGCACAAAGCGATGAAGATCGCTTTTCGCACCGGCGGCGTCGTCGGCATGTTCACGGTGGGGCTCGGCCTGCTGGGCGCCTCCTGCGTGGTGCTGGTGTACGCGGCCGACGCGCCGAAGGTGCTGGAGGGCTTCGGCCTCGGCGCCGCGCTGATCGCGATGTTCATGCGCGTCGGCGGCGGCATCTTCACGAAGGCCGCCGACGTCGGCGCCGACCTGGTCGGCAAGGTCGAACAGGGCATTCCGGAGGACGATCCGCGCAATGCCGCGACCATCGCCGACAACGTGGGCGACAACGTCGGCGACTGCGCGGGCATGGCGGCCGACCTCTTCGAGTCCTACGCCGTCACGCTGGTGGCCGCGCTCATCCTCGGCAAGGCCGCCTTCGGCAACGACGGCCTCGCCTTCCCGCTGATCGTCCCCGCGATCGGCGTGATCACCGCCATGATCGGCATCTTCGCGGTGGCACCGCGCCGCGCCGACCGCAGCGGCATGAGCGCGATCAACCGCGGTTTCTTCGTCTCCGCGGTGATCTCGCTGGCCCTCGTCGCGGCGGCCGTCTACACCTATCTGCCGTCGTCGTACTCCGCGCTGACCGGCGTCACCGACGCGGCGATCCGCGGCAAGGACGGCGATCCGCGCATCCTCGCCCTGGTCGCGGTGGCCATCGGCATCCTGCTCGCCGCCGTGATCCAACAGCTGACCGGCTACTTCACGGAGACCAGCCGGCGCCCGGTCCGCGACATCGGCAAGACCTCGCTCACCGGCCCGGCCACCGTCGTCCTCGCCGGTATCTCCGTCGGCCTGGAGTCGGCCGTCTACACCGCCCTGCTGATCGGCCTCGGCGTCTACGGGGCGTTCCTGCTCGGCGGCACGTCGATCATGCTGGCGCTGTTCGCCGTGGCGCTGGCCGGTACCGGCCTGCTCACCACGGTCGGCGTGATCGTCGCCATGGACACCTTCGGACCGGTCTCCGACAACGCGCAGGGCATCGCCGAGATGTCCGGCGACGTCGAGGGCGCGGGCGCGCAGGTGCTCACCAACCTGGACGCGGTCGGCAACACCACCAAGGCCATCACCAAGGGCATCGCCATCGCCACCGCGGTCCTGGCCGCGTCGGCGCTGTTCGGGTCGTACCGCGACGCGATCACCACCGGCGCGCAGGACGTGGGGGCGAAGCTCACCGGGGCAGGTGCGCCGATGACGCTGATCATGGACATCTCGCAGCCCAACAACCTGGTCGGCCTGATCGCCGGCGCGGCGGTCGTCTTCCTGTTCTCCGGGCTGGCGATCAACGCGGTGTCGCGCTCGGCGGGTTCCGTGGTCTACGAGGTGCGGCGGCAGTTCCGCGAGAAGCCCGGGATCATGGACTACAGCGAGAAGCCGGAGTACGGCAAGGTCGTCGACATCTGCACCAAGGACGCCCTGCGCGAACTCGCCACGCCCGGACTGCTCGCCGTGATGGCGCCCATCTTCATCGGGTTCACGCTCGGCGTCGGAGCGCTCGGCGCGTACCTCGCGGGCGCGATCGGCGCGGGCACGCTGATGGCGGTGTTCCTCGCCAACTCCGGCGGCGCCTGGGACAACGCCAAGAAGCTGGTCGAGGACGGCCACCACGGCGGCAAGGGCAGCGAGGCCCACGCCGCCACCGTCATCGGGGACACGGTCGGCGACCCCTTCAAGGACACCGCCGGTCCCGCGATCAACCCGCTGCTGAAGGTCATGAACCTGGTGTCGCTGCTCATCGCGCCCGCGGTCATCAAGTTCTCCTACGGCGACCACAAGAGCATCGGCGTACGGGTCCTGATCGCGGTCCTCGCGCTGCTCGTGATCGTCGGCTCGGTCTACATCTCCAAGCGGCGCGGGATCGCCGTGGGCGACGAGGACGACGACAACGCCGAGCGGGTGGCCAAGCCGGCCGACCCCGCGGTGGTTTCGTAGCGGTCGCCGGGGATCCGCCAGGTCGGCGGGCGGGCGGCGCGTTCGACGTGCCGCCCGCCCGCTGCGTGCGCCGGCCCGCCGGGTCACCGCGGATCCGTGAGCCTTCTCTCGCTTGGTGCAAATGGCTGCAAGACGGTATGTACGGGGCGCAGGGGCCACAACCGTCGCCCGGATGGCGTGTATGTTCCGGGGCCGAGAGCCATGGAAGGGACCAAACCGGTGAACAAGAAGCTCGCGGCCGCACTGTCCGGCGGTGCGGTACTGGTACTGGCACTGTCGGGGTGCTCCGGCAGCAGCGGCGCCGACGACAAGAAGAACGACGCGCTCGACACCTGGGCCAAGCAGGTGTGCGACGGGGTGCAGCCGCAGGCGAAGAAGATCGAGGCCGCCAACGCCGCGATCCAGAAGGAGACCTCGGACAACAGCAGCCCGGCCGACGTCCAGAAGACCGACGCCCAGGCCTTCCAGGACATGTCCGACGCCTACAAGGCGATCGGCGCCGCCGTGAGCAAGGCCGGTGCGCCCGATGTGGACAACGGCCAGAAGAAGCAGCAGGACGCGGTCAAGGAGCTGAACGGCCTCGGCGCCTCCTACGCAACGCTCAAGCAGCAGGTGGACAAGCTCACCACCAAGGACCAGGCCAGGTTCGCCGACGGTCTCAAGGACATCGCCACCCAGCTGGACAAGCTCTCCAAGAGCGGCAGCGACGCGCTGAAGAATTTGGAGGAGGGCGACGTCGGCCAGGCGATGGCCAAGCAGCCGAGCTGCAAGTCCGCCTCCGCCACGGCCTCCGCCCCCGCCTCGGCCTCACCGGCGAACGGCTGACCCGGGCGCCGGACGCCGGAGCACCCCGCACCCCGTCGCACGCGCGCGTGACCGACGCCCGTCCGCCCCGCGCGCGGGCGTCCGGGCGTGCGACGCCCGTCCGGTACGCGCGCGTGCGATGTCGTCGCGAGCCGACACAATGGGGGCGTGAGTGACTCCAGCCTGACCGCCCTGCCCGTCGCCGACCGCCCGGACGTCGCCGCCCGGCTCCGCGACGCCCTGCTCGCCGCCTCCTTCACCGCCGACGGGCTGCTCGACCTGCTCGGCGCGCCCGCGTACGCGGCGCTGGCCCGCAGCGAGACCGTGCCCGCGCTCCGGGCCACCCGCGGCGACACCCCGCTGGAACTGCTCGTCCGGCTGTTCCTGCTGCAACAGCCCGTGTCGCACGCGCGCGTGGCGGACGTCCTGCCCGTCGGGGAGTGCCTGGAGGCCGGCTGGCTGGTGCGCGCGGGCCAGGGCGAGCTCGCCGCGACCGTGGACGTGCGGCCGTACGGCGGGCTCGACGGCGAGGACTGGTTCATCGTCTCCGACCTCGGGTGCGCGGTCGGCGGCGCGGGCGGGATCGGCAGCCGCGAGGAGGGCGTCGTCCTCGGTGTCGGCGGCGCCTCCACGACCCTGGCCGGCATCACGGTCCGTACGCCCGTCGGCTCCGCGCTCGACCTCGGCACCGGCTCCGGGATCCAGGCCCTGCACGCCGGCCGGCACGCCACGCGCGTGACCGCCACGGACGTCAACCCGCGCGCGCTGCACATCACCGCCCTCACGCTCGCGCTGTCCGGTGCCCCCGCCGCCGATCTGCGCCAGGGCTCGCTGTTCGAACCGCTGCGCGAGGGTGAGACGTTCGACCTGATCGTGTCCAACCCGCCGTTCGTGATCTCGCCAGGCGCCCGGCTGACGTACCGGGACGGCGGGATGGGCGGGGACGATCTGTGCCGCACGATCGTTCAGCAGTCGGGGGAGCGGCTGAACGAGGGCGGGTTCGCGCAGTTCCTCGCCAACTGGCAGCACGTGGAAGGGGAGGACTGGCAGGACAGGCTCAGGTCATGGGTGCCCCGCGGGTGCGACGCCTGGATCGTGCAGCGCGAGGTGCAGGACGTCACGCAGTACGCCGAGCTGTGGCTCCGGGACGCCGGCGACCACCGCGACGATCCGGCGGAGTACCAGGCGCGCTACGACGCCTGGCTCGACGAGTTCGAGGCGCGCAAGGTGAAGGCGGTGGGCTTCGGCTGGATCACCCTGCGCCGGACGGATTCCGCCGAGCCCGTGGTCACCGTCGAGGAGTGGCCGCACCCGGTGGAGCAGCCGCTCGGCGACACCGTGCGCGCGCACTTCGGGCGCCTCGCGTATCTGCGCGAGAACGACGACGCGGCGCTGCTCGACGAGTACTTCCGGCTGGCCCAGGAGGTCGTGCAGGAGCAGGTCGGGCTGCCCGGCGCGGAGGACCCGGAGCACGTGGTGCTGCGCCAGCACCGCGGGATGCGGCGCGCCACCACGGTGGACACGGTCGGTGCGGGCTTCGCCGGCGTCTGCGACGGCACGCTGAGCGCCGGCCGCATTCTGGACGCCATCGCCCAGCTGGTGGGCGAGGACCCGGTGCTGCTGCGCGACCGCACCCCCGCGCAGATCCGCCTCCTGGTCGAGCAGGGCTTCCTCGAACCGGGCAACTGAGGTCAGGGGGCCGGGAAGCCGAGAGCCAGGGCCTCCGGGGCCAGGGAGCCCGGCGCATGGCGGACCGGGCGCCCCGAGGACGCCCCAGGCGCCCCGGGATCACTCGGTCCCCGGCTTCCACCATTTTTCGGTCATGTGCCGTTCCGTGCGCGGCCGGTTCCGCTCGGCGAACGAGCAGAGCCGGCCGTGTGTCCGCGCCGGTCCGGTCGCCCGGCGTTCACCGCGGGTTGGCCGGGCCGTCGTCCGTGGGTGCCAGCCTCCCCGACCAGGGGACCTGGGACGGGGAGGGGACGTACATGGAGAGCGGTCCGGCGATCTTCGCGGGGACGGTGTTCGCCCTGTTCGGAGCGGCGATGCTGGCATGGGTGGCGAACCGGGTGCCGCGTCGCGAACCGGTCGCCGCCGGCGTCGGCCGGGCGGCCTCGGCGACCCTCGCGACGCTGGCCGCGCTGGCCTCCCTGACCGCCGGCGCGTGGTGCTTCGCGCGGCTGTGAGAACGGTCGCAGCCCTTCGGTGTCCGTAACCGGCGTGACACGTTCCGCATCGGCCCGAACGGGCCGGTCAGCGGTCCGGGCGGCAGGAAGGGCGGTAGTCGGGTTACCGTTCGAGTGGCCGTTGCGGGCTTTTCCCGTTTGACACGGGGGCGGGATGTACCGTCACACTCCGCAGCGTCAGCACGACCCGACCCCGGGTGCCACCACGGCCTGGGGAGACCCAGCGAGACCCAGCGTCGACCGGAGAGAAGAGCGAAGTTGTCCCCGACCAGCGAGACCGCACAGGGCGGCCGCCGACTCGTCATCGTCGAGTCGCCTGCCAAGGCGAAGACGATCAAGGGCTATCTCGGCCCCGGCTACGTCGTCGAAGCGAGCGTCGGGCACATCCGCGACCTTCCGAACGGCGCCGCGGAGGTCCCCGAGAAGTACACCGGCGAGGTCCGCCGCCTCGGTGTGGACGTCGAACACGACTTCCAGCCGATCTACGTGGTCAACGCCGACAAGAAGGCCCAGGTCAAGAAGCTCAAGGACCTTCTGAAGGATTCCGACGAGCTCTTCCTCGCCACCGATGAGGACCGCGAGGGCGAGGCCATCGCCTGGCACCTCCAGGAAGTGCTGAAGCCGAAGATCCCGGTCAAGCGCATGGTGTTCCACGAGATCACCAAGGACGCGATCCGGGCGGCCGTGGCCAACCCGCGCCAGCTCAACCAGAAGCTGGTCGACGCCCAGGAGACCCGCCGCATCCTCGACCGTCTCTACGGCTACGAGGTCTCGCCGGTCCTGTGGAAGAAGGTCATGCCACGGCTGTCGGCGGGCCGGGTGCAGTCCGTCGCGACCCGGCTCGTGGTCGAACGGGAGCGCGAGCGCATCGCCTTCCGCTCCGCCGAGTACTGGGACCTGACGGGCACCTTCTCGACCGGCCGCGCCGGCGATCCGTCGGACCCGTCGTCGCTGGTCGCCCGGCTCCAGTCGGTCGACGGCAGGCGCGTGGCGCAGGGCCGCGACTTCGACTCCCTGGGGCAGCTGAAGACCGCGAACACCCTCCACCTCGACGAGGCGAACGCCCGTGCGCTCGCCGCCGCGCTGGAGAACACCGCCTTCTCCGTCCGGTCCGTCGAGTCCAAGCCGTACCGCCGCTCCCCGTACGCCCCGTTCCGTACGACGACGCTGCAGCAGGAGGCCAGCCGCAAGCTCGGCTTCGGCGCGAAGGCCACCATGCAGATCGCGCAGAAGCTGTACGAGAACGGCTACATCACGTACATGCGTACGGACTCCACCACCCTGAGCGACACGGCGATCTCCGCCGCCCGCGCCCAGGTCACGCAGCTGTACGGCGCCGACTACCTGCCGCCGCAGCCGCGGACGTACGCCGGGAAGGTGAAGAACGCGCAGGAGGCGCACGAGGCGATCCGTCCTTCCGGCGACCGCTTCCGCACGCCCGCCGAGACCGGTCTGACCGGCGACCAGTTCAAGCTGTACGAGCTGATCTGGAAGCGGACCGTCGCCTCCCAGATGAAGGACGCGACCGGCAACTCCGTCACGGTGAAGATCGGCGGCCGGGCCGCCGACGGCCGGGACGTCGAGTTCAGCGCGTCCGGCAAGACGATCACCTTCCACGGCTTCCTGAAGGCGTACGTCGAGGGCGCCGACGACCCGAACGCCGAGCTGGACGACCGCGAGCGCCGACTGCCGCAGGTCGCCGAGGGCGACGCGCTCGGCGCCGAGGAGATCACGGTCGACGGGCACGCCACCAAGCCCCCGGCCCGGTACACCGAGGCCAGCCTGGTCAAGGAGCTGGAGGAGCGGGAGATCGGCCGCCCGTCGACGTACGCGTCGATCATCGGCACGATCCTCGACCGCGGCTACGTGTTCAAGAAGGGCACGGCCCTGGTGCCGTCCTTCCTGTCCTTCGCCGTGGTGAACCTCTTGGAGAAGCACTTCGGCCGGCTCGTCGACTACGACTTCACCGCCCGGATGGAGGACGACCTCGACCGCATCGCGCGCGGCGAGGCCCGCGCCGTGCCGTGGCTGAAGCGCTTCTACTTCGGCGAAGGCACCGGTGAGGGCGGCGCGGCCGACGCCGGCAACGGCGACGGGGACCACCTCGGCGGCCTCAAGGAACTGGTCACCGACCTCGGCGCGATCGACGCCCGCGAGGTGTCCTCGTTCCCGGTCGGCAACGGCATCGTGCTGCGCGTCGGCCGCTACGGGCCGTACATCGAGCGCGGCGAGAAGGACACCGAGGAGCACCAGCGAGCCGACATCCCGGACGACCTGGCGCCCGACGAGCTGAGCGTGGAGCTGGCCGAGGAACTGCTCGCCAAGCCGAGCGGCGACTTCGAACTGGGCACCGACCCGGCCACCGGGCACACGATCGTCGCCAAGGCCGGCCGCTACGGGCCGTACGTCACGGAGGTGCTCCCCGAGGGCACCCCGAAGACGGGCAAGAACGCGGTCAAGCCGCGCACGGCGTCCCTGTTCAAGACGATGTCCCTGGACACCGTCACCCTGGACGACGCGCTGAGGCTGATGTCGCTGCCGCGCGTGGTCGGCACCGACGCCGAGGGCCAGGAGATCACCGCGCAGAACGGCCGCTACGGCCCGTACCTCAAGAAGGGCACGGACTCCCGGTCGCTCCAGTCCGAGGACCAGCTCTTCACGATCACGCTGGAAGAGGCGCTGGCGATCTACGCGCAGCCCAAGCAGCGGGGCCGGGCCGCGGCCAAGCCGCCGCTGAAGGAGCTGGGCGAGGACCCGGTCAGCGGGAAGCCGGTCGTGGTCAAGGACGGCCGCTTCGGCCCGTACGTCACCGACGGCGAGACCAACGCCACCCTGCGCTCCGGCGACAGCGTCGAGACGATCACGCCCGAACGCGGGTTCGAGCTGCTGGCGGAGAAGCGCGCCAAGGGGCCGGCCAAGAAGACCGCCAAGAAGGCGCCCGCCAAGAAGACGGCGGCGAAGAAGACCACGGCCACCGCCGCGAAGAAGACGGCGGCCAAGAAGACCGCCGCCAAGAAGACGACGACCGCGAAGAAGACGGCCGCGAAGTCGACCGCCGCCAAGAAGGCGACGTCCTCGAAGACCGCGGAGGACTGATCCGGGACGGGCCGCGCACCCGCCGCGTGGGGACACGCCGAGTGCGACGGCCCGGTCCGTTTCTTCACGACCCGTTCGCGGAACGAGCGCCCCGGCATCACTTTGGTGTCGGGGCGTGCACACGTTCGGACGGTCACCACGAGTCGTGGGTGCGTCCCGATAGGCTGAACGCATGACGCGAGCCGAGCAGCCAACGGCCCACACCACCACCTCCGCCCCGGACGACGCGCTGGTGGCGGACTCCCGCGAACGCGCCGTCCGCGCGCTGTTGCGCCGGCCGCAGCTGAAGCGGCTCTGGAGCGCACAGCTGGTGGGCGGAGTCGGGGACACCCTCGCGCTCCTGGTGCTGGTCCTCCTCACCCTCCAGACGGCGGTCGCCGAGGACTCCTTCGGCGGCGGCTACCGGGGCGCGGCGTTCGCGGTGGCAGCTGTCTTCGGTGCGCGCACAGTCGCGACGGTGCTCTTCGGAGCGGTCCTCCTCGGCCCGCTCACCGCCCTCACCGCGCCCGAGGGACCGCTCGACCGTCGCTGGACCATGGTCGGCGCGGACGGCGTGCGCGCCCTGCTGCTGATCGCCGCCCCCCTGTGGATCGACTGGACCCCGGGCAACGCGCTCATCCTCCTGCTGGTCACGGTCTTCGCCACCGGGCTCGCCGAGCGGCTGTGGACGGTGTGCCGGGAGAGCGCGGCCCCCGCGCTGCTGCCCGCCCCGCCGCCCGAGGGCGCCACCGTCCGCCCGCTGCCGGACCACCTCGACGCGCTGCGCCGCCTGTCGCTGCGCACCACCTTCCTGGCGATCCCGCTGGCCGCGGCCGTCCTGCTCGTCGCCTCCCTGTTCAACAACCTGCTGGGCACCGGCATCGCCTGGTTCGACCAGCACCAGGCGGCCCTCGCCTCGTACGTCGCGGCCGGACTGTTCGCCGCCTCCCTCGCCGTGCTGACCTACCTGGAGCTGCCCGCGGCGCGGACCCCCCGCGCGCGGTCGCCGCTGGAGGGGCTGCGCCGCCCGAAGACCGGCGCCGGCGTCGACAAGGGCCGCACCGGAGCCGTACCGCTGCTCGTGCTCGCCTCCGCGGCCGTCGCCGGGGCGATCGCCGCCGCGGTCTCCGTGTGCGCGCTGCACACCGCCGACCTGGGCGGCGGCCCGGTGCTCTACGGACTGGCGGTGCTCGCCGTGACGGGCGGCGTCGTGGCCGGCATCCGTACGGCGCCCAAGGCGCTCGTCACACTGTCGCGGCGCCGGCTGCTGGCGCTGGCCGTCGCGCTGACCGGCGTCGCCCTGCTCGCCGCCGGGCTCGTCCCGGACGTCACCACCGTGCTCCTGCTGCTCGCCCTGGCGGGCGTGAGCGCGGGCGTCGCCGCCAACACCGGGCACACCCTGCTCGACCTGGAGGCCGAGGACTACCGCCGGCCCCGGATGACCGAACACCTGCACGCGGTGGTCCGGGTCCTCGTCGCCCTCGGCGCCGTGCTCGCCCCCGTGATCGCCGCCGGGATCGGCCCGCACCGGCTGGAGAGCGGCCGGTTCGTGTTCGCGCACGGCGGCGCCGCCTTCACCCTGATGCTGGTCGGCGCGCTGCTGCTGCCGGTGGCAGCGCTGGTCCTCGCCAAGGTCGACGACCGCTCCGGCGTACCGCTGCGGCAGGACCTGGTCGACGCCCTGCGCGGCGACGACCCGGAGACCGTCCCCGCGTCCTCGGGCTTCTTCATCGCCCTGGAGGGCGGCGACGGCGCGGGCAAGTCCACCCAGGCCGAGGCGCTCGCGGACTGGATCCGCGCCAAGGGCCACGAGGTCGTCCTCACCCGCGAGCCGGGCGCCACCCCGGTGGGCAAGCGGCTGCGGTCCATCCTGCTGGACGTGTCCGCGCAGGGCCTGTCCCACCGCGCCGAGGCGCTGCTGTACGCCGCCGACCGCGCCGAGCACGTCGACACGGTCGTACGGCCGGCCCTGGAGCGCGGCGCGGTCGTGATCACCGACCGCTACATCGACTCCTCCGTCGCCTACCAGGGCGCGGGCCGCGACCTGTCCCCGACCGAGATCGCGCGGATCTCGCGCTGGGCGACGAACGGCCTGGTGCCGCATCTGACGGTCCTGCTGGACGTCTCCCCGGAGACCGCCCGCGAACGCTTCACCGAAGCGCCGGACCGGCTGGAGTCGGAGCCGGCCGAGTTCCACGCGCGCGTGCGCGCCGGTTTCCTCGCGCTGGCCGCCGCCGACCCCGGCCGCTACCTCGTGGTCGACGCCGGCCAGGAGCCCGAGGCCGTGACCACGGTCGTCCGGCACCGGCTCGACCAGGTGCTGCCCCTGTCCGAGGCCGAGATCGAGGCTCAGGAGGAGGCGCGGAGGAAGGCCGAGGAGGAGGCCCGCAGGAAGGCCGAGGAGGAGGCCCGGCGCAAGGCCGAGGAGGAGCGCCTGGAGCGGGAGCGCCAGGAGCAGCTCGCCCGGCTGCGCGCCGAGGAGGAGGAGCGCAAGCGGCGCGAGCTGGAGGAGGCGCAGCGCCGCGAGGCCGAACGGCAGGCGGAGGAGGCCCGGCAGCGGGCCGAGGACGCGCGCCGGCGCGCCGAGGAGGAGCGGGCCCGGCTGCTCGCCGAGGAGCAGGCCCGCGCGGAGGCCGAGGCCCGGCGCAAGGCGGAGGAGGAGCGGCGGCTCCGGCAGGCCGAGGAGGAGGCCCGCCTGCACGCCGAGGCCGAGGCGCGGCGGCTGGAGAAGCAGCGCAAGGCCGAGGAGGCGCTGCTGCGCGCCGAGGAGGCCCGCCGTGCCGCCGAGGAGGCCGCGGCCGCCGCGCAGGCGGGTCCCGCCAGGCCGGTTCCGCCCGCCGCCGTCACGCCGCCGGACGCGGTGACGGTGCCGACGCCGGTCGTGACGCCGACGAACGCCGTGGGCGGCCCGGCCGAGGAGACGGCGGTCCCGCCGCCGGTGCGCGACACCCGGGGCGAGGGCGGGTCCGAGGAGGGCTCCGCGCAAGGCTCCGGCGCGTCCGAGGCAGCGGCGGCGCCCGAGTCGGAGTCCGAGAGCACGACCGAGCTGCCGCAGCCGCCGGTCGTGCCGGGCGCGGCGGACGAGACGACAGTGCTGCCCCCGGTCACGGGAGCGGCGGACGAGACGGCCGTACTGCCTCCGGTGCGGGACGAGCTGCCTCCGGTCACCGGGGCGGCCGACGAGACGGCGGTGCTGCCTCCGGTGCGGGACGAGGGACCGGTGCCGGGGCGCGGCGACGACCCCGCCGACCGGGTGCCGCCGGGCTACTTCCGGGACGAGCGTCCTTCGGCGGTCCGGCCCGACGGCTCGGACGACCGCACCCGTGAGCTGCCCCAGGTCGGCGCGGACGGCCCGGGCGGCCCGGCACGGCGCCGGCCCCGTCCGGACTGGGCCGAGGAGACCCCGCTGGACGACCTCCCGACGCTCGCGGACGAGCTGCTGGGACCGCGCGGGGACGACCAGGAGCACGACGACGGCTGGGGCGCCGAGAGCGGTACGGACGACGGGGACGGCCGCAGGAGGGGTGGACGGCGGCGCTGAGGCGACCGGGGACGCCGGGGTTCTGGACCTCCGGGGGGTGGGGTCCGGGGCTCCGGGCCCGGGAGCTCCAGGAACCCTGACGACCTCAGGCGTCTGCGGTTGTCAGTGGTCGCCCGCACAATGGATGCCGCACCACGGAACATGACGGAAGGGCGGCGTGACCCATGAGCGTGTGGGACGACCTCGTCGGGCAGGAGAAGGTCAGCGAGCAGCTGAGCGCCGCTGCCCGGGACGCCGACGCCCTGGTCACGGCGGCCGCCTCCGCAGCCCCGCCGCCGGAGGCGTCCAAGATGACGCACGCGTGGCTGTTCACCGGCCCGCCCGGCGCCGGCGTGACGCAGACGGCGCGGGCCTTCGCCGCCGCGCTGCAGTGCGTGAGCCCCGACCGCGCCCTCGGCGGCGCCCCCGGCTGCGGGTTCTGCGACGGCTGTCACACGGCTTTGATCGGCACCCACGCCGACGTCAGCACGGTCGCAGCCGTGGGTGCGCAGATCCTCGCCGAGGACATGCGGGACACCGTCCGCAAGTCGTTCACCTCCCCGGCGAACGGCCGCTGGCAGGTGATCCTCGTGGAGGACGCCGAGCGGCTGAACGAGAAGTCCGCCAACGCCGTCCTCAAGGCGGTCGAGGAGCCGGCCCCGCGCACCGTCTGGCTGCTGTGCGCGCCCTCCATCGAGGACGTCCTGCCCACGATCCGCTCGCGCTGCCGCCACCTGAACCTGAGCACCCCGTCCGTGGACGCCGTGGCCGACATGCTCGTCCGCCGGGAGGGCGTCGAGCCCGAGGTCGCGGTGGCCGCCGCCCGCGCCACCCAGGGCCATGTCGACCGGGCCCGCCGCCTGGCCACCGACCCGGCCGCACGCGAGCGCCGGGCGGCGGTCCTGAAGCTCCCGCTGCGCCTCGACGACATCGGCGGCTGCCTCAAGGCCGCTCAGCAGTTGGTGGACGCGGCGGCGGACGACGCGAAGGCGCTCGCCGAGGAGACCGACGCCAAGGAGACCGAGGAGCTGAAGGCGGCGCTGGGCGCGGCGCAGGGCGGCCGGCTGCCGCGCGGCACGGCGGGCGTGATGAAGGACCTGGAGGACAAGCAGAAGCGCCGGCGCACGCGCACGCAGCGCGACAGCCTCGACCTCGCCCTGACCGATCTCACCGCCTTCTACCGCGATGTGCTCGCCCTCCAGCTCGGGTCCCGTCTGGCGATCGCCAACGCGGACGTCGAGGACAGTCTGGAGCGCGTCGCCCGGGGCAGCTCCCCGGAGTCCACCCTGCGCCGGATAGAGGCGATCGCCGCCTGCCGCGACGCGCTGGACCGCAATGTGGCGCCGCTGCTGGCGGTGGAGGCGATGACGATGGCGCTGAGAGCGGGCTGAAGGGCGGGCCGACGGCGGGCCTTCGGCTCCGGGGGCGACCCCGGCGACGTGCGTCATGCCTCTTTGACGACGTCACTCGTACGAGCCCCTCTGAGCGCGGAGCGCGGCGAACTGATCGCAGAGAGTTACGATCTGTGGATGTACTTCAGGCGCGCCCCACGTCCGGACAGCCCTCCGCGCAGCAGCCGACGCCTCCGGATCGCCCGCACGGGCGGTTCCTTCCTGGCGGCGGCGGTCCTGCTGGTCTCGGCCTGCTCCTCCGGAAGCACCCAGCACCGGACCACCCCCGCGGCGGAGGCGGTGCTGGCCGCGCTGCCGCGGTCGACGCCGGCCGCCCTGGTGCCGTACTACGACCAGAAGCTGTCCTGGCGGGACTGCGGGGTTCCCGGCTTCCAGTGCGCCACGATGAAGGCCCCGCTCGACTACGCCAAGCCGGCCGCCGGCGACGTCCGCCTGGCGGTGGCCCGCAAGAAGGCCGCCGGCCCGGGCAAGCGGCTGGGCTCGCTGCTGGTGAACCCGGGCGGACCGGGCGGCTCGGCCATCGGCTACCTCCAGCAGTACGCGGCCCTGGGCTACCCGGCCGAGATCCGCGCCCGCTACGACATGGTGGCGATGGACCCGCGCGGGGTCGCCCGCAGCGAGCCCGTCGAATGCCTGGACGACCGGGCCATGGACGCGTACACGCAGACGGACGTGACGCCCGACGACCACAAGGAGACCGACGCGCTCATCGGCGCGTACCGGAAGTTCGCGGAGGGCTGCGGCGCCCACGAGCCGGCGCTGCTGCGGCACGTGTCCACGGTGGAGGCGGCGCGGGACATGGACGTCCTGCGCGCCGTCCTCGGCGACCGCAGACTGAACTACGTCGGCGCGTCGTACGGCACGTTGCTCGGCGCGACGTACGCCGGGCTCTACCCGGACCGGGTGGGCCGCCTCGTCCTGGACGGCGCGATGGACCCGACCCTGTCCGCGCGACGGATCAACATCGACCAGGCGTCCGGCTTCGAGGCGGCGTTCCAGTCGTTCACGAAGGACTGCGTACGGCAGAGCGACTGCCCGATCGGCGACCGGAACACCACACCGCAGCGCGCCGGGGAGAACCTGGCGGCCTTCTTCCACAAGCTCGACGCCCACCCCGTCCAGACCGGGGATCCGAGCGGCCGCCGCCTCGGCGAGGCGCTGGGCACCACGGGCGTCATCGCGGCGATGTACGACCAGTCGGCCTGGCCGCAGCTGCGCGACGCGCTGAACGCGGCGATGAAGAAGAACGACGGGGCGGGCCTGCTGGCCCTGTCCGACAGCTACTACGAACGCGACTCCAAGGGCCGCTACAGCAATCTGATGTACGCGAACGCGGCCGTGAACTGCCTCGACCTGCCCGCGGCCTTCTCCTCGCCCGGAGAGGTGAAGAAGGCCCTGCCGGCCTTCCGCAAGGCGTCCCCGGTCTTCGGCGAGGGCCTGGCCTGGTCGGCCCTGAACTGCGGGTACTGGCCGGTCCGGGCCACCGGCGAGCCGCACCGTATCGAGGCCAAGGGCGCGGCCCCCGTCCTGGTCGTCGGCACCACCCGCGACCCGGCGACCCCGTACCGCTGGGCGCAGGCCCTGGCCCACCAGCTCTCCTCCGGCCGCCTGCTCACCTACGACGGCGACGGCCACACCGCCTACGGCCGCGGCAGCCGCTGCATCGACTCCACCATCGACGCCTACCTCCTGAACGGCACCCCGCCGCCGACCGGAAAGCGCTGCTCGTAGCCCCGTCACCCGCCCCGGAGCCACCCCTCGGGGGCGGGTACGAAGCACTCCCGGAAACTGTGTAGACTTACCGACGTTGCCGATCGCACCATGGTGCAGGCAGCGCGCCGCTTTAGCTCAGATGGCCAGAGCAACGCACTCGTAATGCGTAGGTCTCGGGTTCGAATCCCGAAAGCGGCTCCACTGCGAAGACCAGCCAGGAACGTTCCTGGCTGGTTTTCGTCGTTCTGTGAGCCCGTGGGCCCCGGAAGGGGCCCGGTTGGCGGGGTCAGGGCAGGACGCGGATCGGGGTGCCGGAGAGGTAGGACGTGATGGCTTCTACCGCCTGGCCGTAGTAGCGCTCGTAGTTGGCTCGGGAGACGTAGCCGAGGTGCGGGGTGGCCAGGAGGCGGGGGGCCGTGCGCATCGGGTGGTCGGTGGGGAGGGGTTCCGTGTCGAAGACGTCGATGCCCGCGCCGGCGATGCGGCCCTCGTGCAGGGCGGTGAGCAGGGCGTCCTGGTCCACGATCGCGGCGCGGGAGGTGTTGATCAGGTAGGCCGTGGGCTGGAGGAGGGCCAGTTCGGCGGCACCGACCAGGCCGCGGGTGCGGTCGCTGAGGGCCAGGTGGATCGAGACGAAGTCCGAGGTCGAGAGGAGGTCCTCCTTCGAGCGGGCCAGGGTGACTCCGACCTCGTCCGCCCGTTCCTCCGTGAGGTTCTGGCTCCAGGCCGTGACCTCCATGCCGAAGGCCAGGCCCACCTGGGCCACCCGGCTGCCGATCCTGCCGAGTCCCAGTACACCCAGGCGGCGGCCGTGCAGATCGGCGCCCACGGTCGACTGCCAGGGGCCGCCGGCGCGCAGCGCGTTGTTCTCCTGGACGATCCCGCGGGCCAGGCCGAGCAGCAGGGCCCAGGTCAGTTCCACCGGCGGGGTGCCCGCGCTCTCCGTGCCGCACACGGTCACGCCGTTCGCCCGCGCGGCGGCGTAGTCGATCACCGAGTTGCGCATGCCGGAGGCGATCAGCAGCTTCAGCCGCGGGAGGCGGGCCAGGAGCGAGGCCGGGAACGGCACCCGTTCGCGCAGGGTGACGACGATGTCGGCGTCCGCGACGGCCGCCGCCAGCGCGTCCTCGGTCGTGAAGTGCTCGGCGTACGTGACCACTTCGACCCGGTCGCTCAGCGGTGACCAGTCGGCGAAGGTGGTCGCGGCGTTCTGGAAGTCGTCCAGTACCGCACAGCGCAGTCGCATGTCGGGGCTCCCCCTCGGTCGCGATCCCCCGGGTCCGGCCGGATCGCGCGGGGCCGGGGGATCGGTCGGTGTCGTCGGTGCTGTGGCTCTCCTGTCCGCTCGATCTTCTCCCCGGCTCAGGTCGGGCGGTCTTCCAGGGGTTCCTTCGCCGGAGGGCGCCTTCCTGTGACCGCGTCGTCTGGTGTGTTCCTTCGCCGCCCGGGGGATACGGCGGCGACGCGGGGGGAGGCGGCCGTTCGCGGGTGATTCGGCGTCAGGCGGCGTCCGCGTAGCACTCCACCACCGCCGTCGTGAACGGGAACCGTACCGGGGTGTCGCCGAACGTCAGGCGGCCGGCCAGTTCCGCGGCCTCGCGGATCGCCTCCACGACCGTGTCGGCCTCCCCCTTCGGGCAGTGCACGATCACCTCGTCGTGCTGGAAGAAGACCAGTTCGGCCGCCATGTCCCGGCAGGTGCGGCGCAGCGCGGCGAGCAGCAGCAGGGCCCAGTCGGCGGCGCTGCCCTGGACGACGAAGTTGCGGGCGAAACGGCCGCGGGCGCGGGCGTCGGAGGAGGCGTACCCCGGCAGCCAGCCCCGGTCGCCGTTCCCACGGTCGCCGCTCCCGCCGCCGGGCCGCTCGGCCGGGTCGTCCTGGGGGAGGCCCGCCTCCTGGGTGGCGTCCTCGGAGTTCGCGGCGGCCGGCGGGCAGGTCCGGCCGAGCCAGGTCCGGACGAGCCGGCCCTCCTCGCCGGCCCGGGCGGCCTCGTCGACGTAGGCCACCGCGCGCGGGAAGCGGCGTCTGAGCGCGGCGAGGTTCTTCAGGCCGTCGCCCGAGGTCTGGCCGTACACCGCGCCGAGCACGGCGAGTTTGGCCTGGGCGCGGTCCCCGGCGAAGGCGCGGTCGGAGACCGACTGGTACAGGTCGGACGTGCGGCCGGCCACCTCCATCAGCCCGGGGTCACGGGAGATCGCCGCCAGCACGCGCGGTTCCATCTGGTCGGCGTCGGCGACCACCAGGCACCAGCCGGGATCGGCGACCACGGCCCGGCGGATGACCTTGGGGATCTGCAGCGCGCCGCCGCCGTTGGTCACCCAGCGGCCGGTGACGGTGCCGCCCGCCAGGAACTCCGGCCGGAACCGCCCCTCCCGCACCCAGTCCTGGAGCCACGACCAGCCGTGCGCCACCCAGATCCGGTACAGCCGCTTGTATTCGAGCAGGGGTGCGACGGCCGGGTGGTCGACGGACCGGAGCTCCCAGCGGCGGGTGGAGCGGACCCGGATTCCGGCGCGGGCGAACGCCCTGACGACCTCGGCGGGCAGATCGGGCCGCACCCGGTGGCCGAAGGCCGCGGACACCTCGTCGGCCAGCTCGGCCAGGCGCCGGGGCTCGCCGCCGCCCGCGTAGCGCTCGCCGAGCAGATCGTGCAGCACCTGGCGGTGCACGTCCGCACGCCAGGGCAGGCCCGCGCGGTTCAACTCGGCCGCCACCAGCATGCCCGCCGACTCGGCCGCAGTCAGCAGCCGCATACGGTCGGGGTGCGCGGTCCGGTCGTGCCGCCGCTGCTGCTCGGCGTGGACCGCGATCAGGTCCTCCAGGGGCAGATGGACGCCCTCCGGTTCGAACAGGGGGGACTGCGCGCCCGGCTCGGCGGGCCGCTGCGGCGGGTCCGGCGGTACGGGTCCGCCGCGCAGCCTGGCCAGCGCGGCGGCGGCCGAACGGGGCTCGCCGTGGTGTCCCTCGTGGCCGAGCAGCAGGGTCTCGGCGTCCTCGATGTCGTAGCACCGCTCCACGCGCACCCCGGCCGTGAGGAGCCGGGGGTAGACCTCGGCGGTGGACCGCCACACCCAGCGCGTGACCTGGGGCCGGCTACGGACTGCCTCGGCCAGGTCCGGTTCGCGGCGCACCGGCCCGGCGGGCAGCCCGTCCGGACCGAGGGGGGCGACCTCCGCGCCGCCCCCCTCGGTCGGCGCGAGCGCCCACCGGTCGGTCATGCGGTCGAGTGTCGCAGAGGGGTCTGACAGCGTGGGTGAGCTGCGGGTTCGTCCGCCCGGCAGCCACCCGGGTCAGGAGGCGCCGTCCTCCGCCGCGCCGTCCCCCGCGGCATCGTTCTCCGCCGTTTCGTCCCCGGCCTGTCCGGGGCGGGGCTGTCCGGGCTGTGTGTCTTCCTGCCCGGCGGGGGCGTCCTCCTGCCGCGTGGTGTCGAGGAACTGGGCCAGTGTCGTCACCACGAACTCCTCGGTGCGGTCCTTGCCGATCCCGAGGCCGCTCAGGATGCCCTCGCCGTTCTCCAGCTCCAGCAGGGCCAGCAACATGTGCTCGGTGCCGATGTAGTTGTGGCCGAGGCGCAGGGCCTCGCGGAAGGTGAGTTCCAGGGCCTTCTTGGCGGCGGGGCCGTACGGGACCAGCTCGGGGGCGTCGGCGACGGCCGGCGGGAGCGCGGCGGTCGCGGCCTCGCGGATCGTCTCCAGAGGCACGCCCTGGTGCTGCACGGCCTTCGCGGCCAGCGCCTCCGGCTCGGTGAGCAGCCCGAGGACCAGGTGCGCGGGCAGTCCTTCGGCGTTGCGGGCGGCCTTGGCGGCGTCGTGGGCTGCCATCAGCGCCTTGCGCGCGCGGGGCGTGTAGCGGCTGAAGCCCTGGCTGGGGTCGAGATCGGTGGACTCCTTGGGCACGAACCGCTTCTGCGCGGCCTGCCGGGTGACGCCCATGCTCCTGCCGATGTCGGTCCAGGAGGCGCCGGAGCGTCGTGCCTGGTCCACGAAGTGCCCGATGAGGTGGTCCGCGACCTCGCCGAGGTACTCCCCGGCGAGGACGGCGTCCTGCAGCTGCTCGAGCGGTTCCTGGTGGACCTTCTTGATCGCCGAGATGAGGTCGTCGAGGCGGACGGACGACCTGATGGCGGGGTTCGGGTTCGTCATGGCGCAACCGTAGGTTGACAGTGGAGGCGTGTCAACCGACGGTTGACAGTGAGTTCCGCGGCAGCCGGACCGCCCGCCCCCCTCTGGGGTGTCGAGTGTCGGCCCGCCTCGCTGCGTCCGCCCGGCGCGTATCCCGCTTGCGCGACAGTTATCCACAGGGTGTGGACGGTGATTCCGGACGACATGGCACGATCGGACCGTGACCACGTCCAGCACTGTCGACCGGGCCTTCGCGGCCGCCCTCTACGCCGCCACCGACGACGCCCTCGACGCGGGTGCCTCGATGCTCGCCGCCGATCCCGCGGCGGACGCCGAACTCGCGCGCCGCGGCGAGGAGTTCGTCGCGGCGGCCTGGCAGCGGGGGTGGCAGCCCGGCGATCTCGTACGGTTCGTCCGGCGGGAACTCGACGAGGTCCACGTCCGGATCGTGGCCGCCCTCGTCCGCGCGCAGGCGCCGCACGACCGGCCGCGCGGCCGGCGCTGGGCCGCGCAGCTCGCCGAGCTGACCACCGGGGAGGCGCCCGCCGCCGACCGCTTCTCGCACGCCACCGCCGTGCTGGAGCTGTACCGCCTGCTGCTGCGGCTGCCCACCCTCGAAACGCTGGACGACTTCGCGGCGCCCGGCGCCTCTGCCGCCAAGGGCGACTCGCGGCTGCTCGGGCGGATACGGGCGCTGCTCGCCAAGGCCGAGGCGACCGGGTTCCCGGAGGAGGCGGAGGCGCTGAGTGCCAAGGCGCAGGAGCTGATGGCCCGGCACAGCATCGACGAGGCGCTGCTCGCCGCGCGGGCACCGGCGCACGACGCGCCCGGCGCCTGCCGGTTCGGTGTCGAACCGCCGTACGAGCAGGCCAAGGCTGTGCTGATGGACGCCGTCGCCACCGCCAACCACTGCCGGGCCGTGTGGAACGAGCCCCTCGGCTTCTCCACCGTCGTCGGCTTCGAGGCCGATCTGGAGGTGGTCGAACTGCTGTACACCTCACTCCTTGTCCAGGCCACCACCGCGATGACCCGCGCCGAGGCCGCGCAGCGCGCGGGCGGACGCAAGCGGACCAAGACCTTCCGGCAGTCCTTCCTCGCCGCCTACGCCCATCGCATCGGCACGCGCCTCGCGGCCGTCGCCGAGCATCAGGTCACCGAGGATCTGCTCCCCGTCCTGGCGAGCCGGGACGTCGCGGTCACCGACCGGCTGGACCGGATGTTCCCGGACACGACCACCACCCGCCTGCGCGGGGTGAGCGACGCGGCGGGCTGGACGGAGGGTGCGGAGGCGGCGGACCGTGCGCAGATGCGACACCGGCCGCGGCTGGGCTGAACTTCGCCGCAGACCCGGCCGCCGGGGATCCGCGCGGCCCGGCCAACGGGGTTCCGTACAGCCCCGGCGTGGGGATGCCGCACGACTCCGGTGCGAGGGTGCGGCGTGTGGCGGCCTGCGCGGTGCCGGGGGCGGGGGTCCGTCACCCCGGCTCCGCAGCGCCGAGGGGCCACCGCGCGCGCCGGCTTCGTCGCACGGAGGAGAGTCCGTCGCGCGCCTCGGCCGACGCTGCGGGGCACCGGCTCGGCCGCGCCGGGGGGTCCGTCCGGTGCCGGTCCCGTAGGCGCGGGGCTTCGCCGTGGCCGGGTGACGCTGCGTTGGGTGGCGCCGTGTACCGGCCGGTGCCGCGCCCCCGTGGCCGCGGGCTGCGACGCCGCCGTAAGGCTCCGCGTCCCTCAGTCCCCGGCCTGCTGGAACGCCGTCACCGAGGCGTCCGGGTGGGTCGCGTCGCTCTTGCCCTGGACCGGGCCGTAGGACCACGCGAAGGTCTGGGCGTCCGACGCGCCCGGCAGCGCGATCTTCAGCGAGGTCGCCGCCAGGCTCTTCGCGTCGCCTGCCTTGCCGCGGACGTACGTGAGGGTGAACGACGCGGTGTCGCCCTTGGCGAGCGTCAGCTTCTGCGCCTGCCCTGCCTCGTCGGCCGGCACGGTCGCCGTGCTGCTCCCGGCGGCCAGGGTGAGGCCGGGGAAGCCGTCCAGGGTGCACTGGGCGCCCTGGTTGGTCAGCGTCACCGGGACGTTGCCGGTGTCCCCGGCGGCCGGCGCGGCGTTGGCGGGGCCGACCTGGAGGCCGACCTTGCCGATCCGGCAGGCCGTGCTGTCGGTGTTCTTGCTCCCGGTGTCGGTGCCGGTGGCCTTGCCGTCGCTGCCGCCGCTGTCGCAGGCGGTCAGGAGGAGGGCCGCGGCGAGGGCGGTGACGGTGATCGGAATGGCGCGCATGAGGTGGTTCCTTGGGTCGTGACGATGCTCAAGGATCATCACGTACGAGGGTGCGGCGCGGTTGCCCGCCCCGCCATCGGGCTCCGGGACGCTCAGGAGCCGAGACTCGCCGTGGGGAGCCCCGAGGGTACCGCCCCGCCCTCCGCCCGTGTGTAGGTCTCCGTGCCGAGTCCACCCTCCCAGGTAACGCGGAGGGTGGTCTTGTTGACGGAGTCCACCGTGCCCGTCGTACGCGCCTTGCACGCGGAGAGGCGCAGCACATGCCTACCGCTCTCCTCGGCCGCGCTTCCCGCGCAGGTGGTCCGGTCGGTCGAGAAGAGCGCCGCCTTGCCGCCGTCGACGATCAGGACCACCTCCTTGCCCCCGGCGGTGGCCAGCCAACTGCCGCTCAGCGCCGCGCCCTTCGCGTTCTCGCCGGAACCGGCGCCCTCGCTCGCGGACGCGGACCCGGTCGCGCCGGACGCGCTGGAGCCGGCGCCCCCGCCGGAACCGGAGCCGGGCCCCGCCCCGGACCCGGAGTGCGCGCCGGCGGGGGAGTCCGACCCTCCGCCGCTGCCGCACGCGGTCAGCGCGAGCACCCCGACCAGGCCCGCCGCCGCGATCCGCCCCGCCCGCCGCGCGGCTGCCGCTCCAGGCGTGCCCCGCGTCCCCGCCGCGCCCGTCGTCCCCGCCGTCCTCGTCACTGGAACCCCCAAGCGCTCCGAGCTGGTACCGGCCGTCCGGCGGCCGGTACGGACGCAGCAAGTTACCAGTGGTCACGCCCCGCTCGGGAGGCCTGCGGGCCACGCGTCGGGACCCGCGGGCCACGCGCCCGGGACCAGCGGCCCACGCGCCCGGAAGGCCGGCGGGTCACGGCCGAGGGGGCGGCCGGCCGGCCCCCGGAGACCCGCGGACCACCCGCCGCAAGCCGTCCGCACCCCCTGTGGGAGGCTTCCAGGCGTCCGCCGACCCGTCGCCCCGACCGTTGCAGATGCATCCCCGCAACCACGCCACGCCGAACTCGCGCCCCTGCCCGCGCACTTCGCACCCCCCTCGGCCGGCCCCAGGATCCGGCCGCCGCAACCGCTTCCCGCCGCCCGCCGCCGGTTTCCACCCCGGCCCCGGACGCCCCGTCCCGCAACTGCCCGGCCGAGGCCGGAACAGGTGAGGGGCTGCTTGCGTCTCTCTCTATTGCACGCGGTGTGCGTACGCCGGGCGCTCACTCACGGAGGCATGGCCGACGCGTTCGAGGCGGGCGCTGGAAACGGCTTCGGTAAAGCGCTCGTCAAAGCTGTAACCGCCGGGACACTCCGCGTGCACGTGCATCTGCGCATGCAGCTGCACATGAACAAGGTTATGATCCGGATCAGTTGACCGATGCATCAGTGACCACATCAGCCAGTGCACCACCGGGGAGCGACCTGTGAACCACGACGTCGAGGGCGTGTACGGGGAGTGCGACGTGCACAACGGCATGGCCGCCACGCAGTTGCGCGGAGTGGCCTGGCAGAAGAGCAGGCACAGCAACTCGCAGGGTTCCTGCGTGGAGTTCGCGCGGCTGCCGGGCGGTGACGTGGCGGTGCGGAACTCGCGTTTCCCCGACGGGCCCGCGCTGGTCTACACGCGCGCCGAGATCGAGGCGATGCTGCTGGGCGTCAAGGACGGGGAGTTCGACCACCTCGTCGCGGGCTGAGCAGAATCGGTTCGCCGCTTTGGGGCCCGAGAGGATCCCTTCCGTCCCGGTGCGCGAGCGATCGGCCCGCCGGGAGGCAGCCGTCCGTGCCCCGGCCCCGGGCAGCGGCACCGAACCGCCGCCGCCCCGCCGATCCGCTCACGTGCACACGGCGAAGCACTCGTGCATCAGTGAAGCACTCGTACACACGGTGAGGAACCCGCCGCACACAGTGACGCGCGTAGACCCTGGACGCGCGGGTGTGCGCATCAGCCGGCGGTGTGGAGGCGGAACAGGGCCCAGACGACCTTGCCGCCGAGCCCGCCGGCCATCGGGTGCCAGCCCCAGCTGTCGCTGAAGGAGTCGACGAGGAACAGGCCCCGGCCCGACTCGGCGGAGCAGTCACCGGTGTCCTCGCGGGCCACCGGGCTGTCCTGGCTGGGGTCGCGCACCGCGCACACGAGCCGTTCGCTCCAGTGCATCAGGTGCAGCCGCACCGCCGGGCCCTGCTCGCCCGACCGTACCGCCGGTGCGGCCGGCAGCGCGTGCCGTAGGGCGTTGGTGACGAGTTCGGAGACCACGAGGCAGACGTCGTCGAAGCGCTCGCCCAGCTCCCACCGGTCCAGCGTCCCGCGGGTGAACCGCCGGGCCTCGCGCACGGCTTCGTACCGGGCCGGCAGGGCGCAGGAGGCGGCGTCCGACACGGCTGCGGGGTCCAGCGGGGGAAGTCCCTGCCGTAACGGCTGGAGCATGGTCGATCCATTCGTTGCCATGCGAGGCACTCCCGATAATCCGCGGTCGTTGCGATGCAGCGGTGGTGCGGGACCATGGTTTCGGATGCGCACAGCAGATGCAAGGGCAGATGCACGTGCACGCGACCGAATTGAGCCGTCCCGTACCGCTTGGTGGCCATTTTTTCCGCCATCCCCGCGTCCGTCTCATGCCTCCTTCTTGCCGTAGGCTGCACGATTTCTGCGATCTCTTTCCGTTTCCGTAATCGGGCGAGTACAGCTCGAAGTGATTTAGTGGCAGACTGCGGCGCCTAGGACGGTTGGGGAGGCTGGCGAACGTGAGCGCGGGAGAGCCCGGATCGGTGGTGCGGCGGATGCTGCTCGGCTCGCAACTCAGGAGACTGCGGGAGTCGCGGGGGATCACGCGGGAGGCGGCGGGGTACTCGATCCGCGCCTCGGAGTCGAAGATCAGCCGGATGGAACTGGGCCGGGTGAGCTTCAAGACCCGGGACGTGGAAGACCTGTTGACCCTGTACGGCATCACGGACGAGGCGGAGCGCACCTCGCTCCTCTCGCTCGCCAAGGAGGCCAACGTCGCGGGCTGGTGGCACAGCTACTCCGACGTCCTGCCGAGCTGGTTCCCCACCTATGTGGGCCTGGAAGGCGCGGCGTCGCTGATCCGTGTCTACGAAGTCCAGTTCGTGCACGGTCTGTTGCAGACCGAGGAGTACGCCCGCGCGGTGGTCCGGCGGGGCATGCGCGGCGCGAGCGAGGCCGACGTGGAGCGGCGGGTGGCGCTGCGCCTGGAGCGGCAGAAGTACCTCGTCGCCGAGAACGCCCCGGAGCTGCACATCGTCCTGGACGAGGCGGCCCTGCGACGCCCCTACGGCGACCGCCACGTGATGCGCGGCCAGCTCCAGCACCTGATCGAGGTCTCCGAGCGGCCCAACGTACGGCTGCAGGTCATGCCGTTCAGCTTCGGCGGACACGCGGGCGAGTCCGGCGCCTTCACGATACTCAGCTTCCCCGAGTCCGATCTGTCGGACGTGGTCTACCTGGAGCAGCTGACCAGCGCGCTCTACCTGGACAAGGCCGAGGACGTCGCCCAGTACGAGAAGGCGCTCAAGGAGCTCCAGAGCGACAGCCCCGGCCCCGACGAGAGCCGCGACCTGCTGCGCGGGCTCCTCCAGCTCTCGTGACGGCCCCCCGGGCGCCCGGTTCCGACCGCGCTCCGGTGGCCCGGCTGCCAGCGGCATATGCGCTTCAACTGCCCTGCCACGTGCGTACGATGACGTCCCATCAGACAGTGCGAGCCTGGGATACGAGGGATCACCATGTCGTCCTACTTCACCGACCTGGCCCAGCAGTACATCGACGGCGAGTGGCGTCCCGGCAGCGGGTCCTGGGACATCATCGACTTCAACCCGTACGACGGCGAGAAGCTGGCCTCGATCACCATAGCCACGGTCGACGAGGTCGATCAGGCCTACCGGAGCGCCGAGCGCGCCCAGAAGCAGTGGGCCGCCACCAACCCCTACACCCGCCGCGCGGTGTTCGAGAAGGCGCTGCGGCTGGTCGAGGAGCGCGAGCAGGAGATCACCGAGGTGATCATCGCCGAGCTGGGCGGCACCCACCTCAAGGCGGCCTTCGAACTGCACCTGGTCAAGGAGTTCCTGCGCGAGTCGGTCCATCTGGCGCTGGCGCCCGAGGGGAAGATCCTGCCCTCCCCGACCGACGGCAAGGAGAACCGCGTCTACCGCGTGCCGGTCGGCGTCGTGGGTGTGATCAGCCCCTTCAACTTCCCCTTCCTGCTGTCCGTCAAGTCGGTCGCGCCGGCGCTCGCGCTAGGCAACGGCGTGGTGCTCAAGCCGCACCAGAACACGCCGGTCGCGGGCGGTTCCCTGGTGGCGAAGATCTTCGAGGACGCGGGGCTGCCGGGCGGTCTGCTCAACGTCGTCATCACGGACATCGCCGAGATCGGCGACGCGTTCATCGAGCACCCCGTGCCCAAGGTCATCTCCTTCACCGGCTCCGACACGGTCGGCCGGCATGTGGCCACCGTCTGCGCGTCCCGGTTCAAGCGCTCGGTGCTGGAGCTGGGCGGTAACAGCGCGATCGTGGTCCTGGACGACGCGGACCTCGACTACGCGGTCGACGCGGCCGTCTTCAGCCGCTACGTCCACCAGGGCCAGGTCTGCATGGCCGCGAACCGGGTCCTGGTCGACCGGTCGATCGCGGCGGAGTTCACCGAGAAGTTCGTCGCCAAGGTCGCCTCGCTGAAGACCGGCGACCCGCGCGACCCGCAGACGGTCATCGGCCCGGTGATCAACTCCGCTCAGGCGAACGCGATCTCGGGCGCGGTGGAGCAGGCGATCAGCGAGGGCGCGACCGCCCTGCTGCGCGGCGCCGTCACCGACAACCTGGTCGAGCCGTCCGTGCTGACGGACGTGCCCGCCGGCTCCGCGCTGCTCCAGCAGGAGATCTTCGGCCCGGTCGCCTTCCTCGTGCCGTTCGACGGCGAGGAGGAGGCGGTCCGCATCGTCAACGACACGCCGTACGGCCTCAGCGGGGCCGTGCACACGGCGGACATCGAGCGCGGTGTCGCCTTCGCCAAGCGGATCGACACCGGCATGTTCCACGTGAACGACGGCACGGTCCACGACGAGCCGCTGGTCCCGTTCGGCGGTGAGAAGCACTCCGGCATCGGCCGGCTGAACGGCGAGACGACCGTGGACGCCTTCACCACGATCAAGTGGATCTCGGTGCAGCACGGCCGCAGCGGCTTCCCGTTCTGACCCGTCCCCCCGCCTCGCCCCACCCGCATGCCCCGTCCGGCCCTTCCCCGTCCGACCCGTCGCGCCCCGGACCCTTGCGGACAGAACCTGACCGCGAGGGTCCGTAGCGTGATCTGTGCCGGGGCGAGAGGGCGCCCGGCGACGCCGATACGGGCGATACGCGATCCGAGCGATACGCGACAGGGAAGAAGGGCGGGCCGTCATGGTCACTCATGTGCGTGCCGAGGAGCGGGGCGACGAGCGCGGGGCGCTGCTGGCGTTCCTGGAGGAGCAGCGCGGCGGCATCCGGCGGACGCTGCTCGGGCTGACCGAGGAGCAGGCGCGGCAGCGGCCGAGCGCGAGCGAGCTGTCCCTCGGCGGACTGCTCAAGCATGTCGCGGAGGTCGAGCAGGGCTGGATCGCGCGGGCGAAGCAGGAGCCGCCGGAGGTGAAGCGCGACGCCTCGAACTGGCACGAGTGCTTCGTGCTCGGCGCGGACGAGACGGTCGCCGGGCAGCTCGCGTACTGGGAGAAGGTGACCGCCGAGACGGAGGCGTACGTCCGTTCGGTCCCCAGCCTGGACGACACCTTCCCGCTGCCGAACGACCCCTGGTTCCCGCCGGACGAGGCGGTCTCGGTGCGCTGGCTGTGTCTGCACCTGATCCGGGAGACGGCCCGGCACGCGGGCCACGCCGACATCATCCGCGAGTCGCTGGACGGGAAGACGGCGTACGAGCTGGTGGCCCTGGCGGAGCAGGACTGAACCACCGGCACGAGGGCACGATCCGGCCCCGCCGTCCGCGGCCGAGGGCGCGATCCGGCCCCGCCGCCGTCGGCGCGAGGGCACGGTCCCGCCCGGTCGTCCAGCCCGACCCGGCCCCGGCGGTGAACGGGGCCGGGTCCCGGCCATAATCTGGACCGCATGTCAGCGATCCGCCTCCTGGTCCTGGGCGCCGTCCGCCAGCACGGGCGCGCCCACGGCTACCAGGTGCGCGCCGACCTGGAGTACTGGGGCGCCCACGAGTGGTCCAACGCCAAGCCCGGCTCGGTGTACCACGCGCTGAAGCAGCTGGCGAGGCAGGGACTGCTGCGGGCCCACGAGACCGCCCCCTCCCCGGCCGGCGGCCCGCCCCGCACCGAGTACGAGATCACCGGCGCGGGCACCGAGGAGTACTTCCGGCTGCTGCGTGAGGCCCTCGTCGCCTACGACCAGCGCACGGACGTCCGCTCCGCCGCCATCGGCTTCCTGGTCGACCTGCCCCGGGCCGAGGCGATCGCCCTGCTCAAGGAGCGCGTCCGGCGCATCGGGCGGTGGCGGTCGGAGGTCACCGAGCACTACGTCCCCGAGGGCGGGCCCGAACAGCTCGGCCACATCGGCGAGATCATGAACCTGTGGGTGCACACGGCGGACTCCGAGGCCGCCTGGACCCAGGGCCTGGTGGACCGTCTGGAGCGCGGCGCCTACACCTTCGCCGGCGAGGGCGAGCCGTTCGTCGGCGTCCTCGCGGACGGTCAGGAGAACCCGTACGCGACGGGCGAGCGGCACCCCGGCGACGACCGCTGACGACGACGGCCGGCGACGACCACCGACGGCGACCGCTGACGGCGGCGACGGCCGGCCGTTCCCGCTTGCACCTCACGCGGCGTGAGGGCCGACCGTGGACGGCGTACCGAGAAGGGAGCGGAAGTGAGCTACTCCGTCGGACAGGTCGCCGGTTTCGCCGGGGTGACGGTGCGCACCCTGCACCACTACGACGAGATCGGCCTGCTCGTACCGGGCGGGCGCAGCCACGCGGGGCACCGTCGTTACGACGACGCCGACCTCGAACGGCTGCAGCGGATCCTGTTCTACCGGGAGCTGGGCTTCCCGCTCGACGAGGTCGCGGCGCTGCTGGACGACCCGGACGCGGACCCGCGCGCGCATCTGCGCCGACAGCACGAACTGCTGACCGCCCGGATCGACCGGCTTCGGAAGATGGCCGCGGCCGTGGAGCAGGCCATGGAGGCACGCAGGATGGGCACCGATCTCACCCCCGAGGAGCGGTTCGAGGTCTTCGGGGACAAGGACCCCGAGCAGTACGCGCAGGAGGCCGAGCAGCGCTGGGGCGGCACCGAGGCGTATGCGGAGTCGCAGCGCCGCGCCGCCCGCTACACCAAGGAGGACTGGAAGCGCGTCAAGGCCGAGGCGGACGAGTGGGGGGAGCGGTACGCCGCCGTGGTGGCCGCCGGTGAGCCGCCGACCGGGGAGGCGGCCATGGACCTGGCCGAGGAGCACCGCCGGCACATCGGCACGTATCACTTCGAATGCACGTACGAGATGCATCGGTGCCTGGGCGAGATGTACGTCGCCGACGAGCGGTTCAAGGCGTTCTACGACTGCCTGCGACCCGGTCTCGCCGAGCACCTGAAGGACGCCGTCCTCGCCAACGCCGCCCGCCACGGGGGCTGACGGCGGGGCGGGACGGCGGCGCACAGCGGGGACCCGGCCCGCGCACAGCGGGCCCCGCGAAGGCGGTGGAACCTGGGCCGTACACCATCCGTTGATACGTTGTGCGGCAGTACCACGGGGGCCGCAGCGCCGCCGTCCTTCCTCACCCCCTCAGGAGCCCGGTACCGTGACGACGCTCGCCCTCGGCCCGAGCTGGCTTGATCCGAACTACCTCCTAGACACCTTCGGCATCTGGGGCCTGCTTCTCGTCGTCTTCGCCGAGTCGGGCCTGCTGATCGGCTTCTTCCTGCCCGGCGACTCCCTGCTGTTCACCTGCGGGCTGCTGATCACGTCGAACCAGCTGGACTTCCCGCTGTGGGCCGCGATCGCACTGATCTGCCTCGCCGCCGTCCTCGGCGACCAGGCCGGTTACATGTTCGGCAAGAAGGTCGGCCCGTCCCTCTTCAGCCGCCCGGACTCGCGCCTGTTCAAGCAGGAGAACGTCACCAAGGCGCACGAGTTCTTCGAGCAGTACGGCCCGAAGTCCCTGGTGCTGGCCCGCTTCGTGCCGATCGTGCGCACGTTCACGCCGATCATCGCGGGCGTCAGCGGCATGAAGTACCGCTCGTTCCTGGTCTTCAACCTCATCGGCGGCATCCTGTGGGGCGCGGGCGTGACGCTGCTCGGCTCCTGGCTGGGCAACATCGCCTTCGTCAAGGAGAACATCGAGGCGATCCTGATCCTGGTCGTCCTGGTCTCGGTGGTGCCGATCGGCATCGAGTTCCTGCGGGCCCGCTCCAAGGCGAAGAAGAACCCGCAGCCCGCCGTCCGGGACGAGGAGCCGGCCTTCGCCCAGCAGTCGCCGTACCCGCGGGCGCCGTACGCCGGACAGGCGGACGGGCAGCAGGCGTACGGGCAGCCGGTCGCGGACGACGCGACGACCCAGCTGCGCCGCATCGACCCGGGCCCCCAGTCCGCTCCCCGGCAGCAGCCCCGGCCCCGCCCGTACGGCGACGGGAACCCCCCGCAGGGGCAGCAGCAGTACGGTGACCGGAACGCCCCGCAGGGGCAGCAGCAGTACGGCGAGCAGTACCCCCAGCAGCAGAACCAGCACCACGGCGAGCAGTACCCCCAGCAGCAGAACCAGCACCACGGCGAGCAGTACGGACAGCAGCAGCACCAGCCTCACCAGCAGCCGTACGGGCACCAGCCCCAGCAGCAGCCCTACCCGCCGCGGCACCAGCAGCAGCCCTACGCGAACCAGCCCTACGCCGGTCAGCAGTCCTACGGCGACCGTCAGGGCGAGTACGACCCGAACCCGGACCGGAACCAGCAGGACCCGCGGGACCAGGGCTACTACCGCGCCCCCTGACAGCCCCTGTGTCCCCGGTGTAGCGGGCCGGGGTCAGAAGCCCCTGGTCCGCTTCGCCGCCCGCCGCTTCCCGGCGGAGCCGAGCCGCAGGAACATCCGCGAGATCTCCGACCCGAGGTTCACGCCGATCGCGATGGCCATGGCGAGCGACACCGCCTTGGCCAGCGACACCAGCCCCTTGTCGATGTGGTTCTGCGCGATCCCCAGCAGGCCGAAGTACGTCGCCGAACCCGGCAGCAGCGGCCCGATCGCGGCGGTGGTGTAGGGCAGCGCGGAGACGAACCGGTAGCGGGACATCAGCTGCCCGAACAGGCCCACCAGGCCCGCCGCGACCGCCGTGGACGCCACCGGCGAGATCCGGCCCACGTCGTGCATCGCGCCGTACACCACCCAGGCCACGCCGCCGTTGAGCGTCACCCACAGCACGCTGGACCGCTCCTGCTGGAGCAGCACGGCGAAGGTCAGCGACAGCAGCATCGAGGACACGATCTGGAGCACCGGCCGCTCGCTGCCGACCAGTGCCGCGTCGGGGTTGAGCTGCGCGCCGAGCTTCACGCCGAAGTACAGGACCAGCAGCACGCCCGTGACGATGCCGACGAAGAAGTACATGACCTCCAGCAGACGCGCGGAGGCGGTGATGTAGAAGCCGGTCAGCCCGTCCTGCACGCCCGCCACCAGCGCCCGCCCGGGCAGCAGCGCGAACAGGCCACCGGTGATGACCGCGGACGCCTTCACGTCGACGTCGGCCACGGTCAGCGCCACGCCGATCGCGGCCGGGGGCATCGCGGCCACCGTGAACTGGTAGAACTCCGGCAGCCCGCGGCCCGCGCACAGCCAGGCCAGCCGGTCGCCGAGCATCGCGCCGACCGCCGCCGCGGCGAACACCAACAAACCGCCGCCGACCAGCATGGAGGCCGCGCCCGCCAGCAGCCCGGCCGCGCAGGTCAGCGCCCAGCCGGGGTAGGGGTGGCGGTTGCGGCGGATCTCCGCGAGGCGCCGGTAGGCCTCCTCCAGGGAGACATGGGTCTCGGGGTCGCTCAGGTCGTCGACGAGCCGGTAGACGGCCGCCAGACGCGTGTAGTCGGTGCCGCGGCGGCGCACCACCCGGGTGGCCGAGACCGGGTCGTCCACCAGGGACGGCTGGTAGGAGATCGACAGCAGGGTGAAGGTGACGTTCGGCTCGCAGCGGTCCAGGCCGTAGGAGCGGCACACCGCGAACATCGCGGTCTCCACGTCCTCGGCGCCCTCGCCGCCGGCCAGCAGCAGCTCGCCGATGCGCAGGGTCAGGTCGAGGACGCGCGGGACGGCCGGGCCGCCCTCCTCCGTCTTCTGCACGTGTTCGAGCGCGGGCCGCTCGGTGACCGGCATGCGCAGCATGGTGCGCATCCGGTCCTGCCAGGGGACGTCCTTGGTCAGGCTGACCGCCGGGACACCGCCGGGCGGGGTGAAGGCGGCCGGGGCCTGCCGCGCGGTGTAGGTGCTCGGCGGGCTGAACGCCGAGCCCTCGGTCTCGGCGCCCGGCGGCTCGGGGACCTCCAGGCCGGTGGGCAGGGCGAACTCCGAGGTGGTCTCGGACTCGCCGCCGCCCGCCCTGGGCGCGGCCAGCCCCTCGGGCAGCGCGAACTCCGAGGTCGTGGACGACTCGTTGTCCACCGGGGCGGGCGCCGGGGCCGTCTTCGGCACCGGGATCGCCTGGGTCGTCTGCGTCGTCGACGAGCCCGGGGAAGGCCCGGTCGCGGACGGGCCCGAGGGTGGCCTGAAGGCGCTCCTCGCCTCGTCCGACTGCGGCTTGCGGTCCTCCGCATCCGTCACTGGGCAACGCTCCCTGAACGACACCTTCCGTATGCCTCAGTATGCGCGGGAACACGCACCGGCACGCCAAAGGGCCGCGTCACCCGGGTGGGGTGCACGCGGCCCGCGGGCATCGTACGGTCAGTGACCGCCCTGCTCCTGGAAACGCTTGCGGGACCGCTCGATCTCCGCCTCGGCGTCGGTCCGGCCGACCCAGTTGGCGCCCTCGACGGACTTGCCGGGCTCCAGGTCCTTGTAGACCTCGAAGAAGTGCTGGATCTCCAGGCGGTCGAACTCCGACACGTGGTGGATGTCGCGCAGGTGCTCCACGCGCGGGTCCGACGCCGGCACGCACAGCAGCTTGTCGTCGCCGCCGGCCTCGTCCGTCATCCGGAACATGCCGATCGCACGGCACTTGATGAGGCAGCCGGGGAAGGTCGGCTCATCCAGGATGACCAGCGCGTCCAGCGGATCGCCGTCCTCGCCGAGGGTGTCCTCGACGAAGCCGTAGTCGGCCGGGTAGCTGGTCGAAGTGAAGAGTCGACGGTCAAGGCGGATACGACCGGTCTCGTGGTCCACCTCGTACTTGTTCCGCGAACCCTTCGGAATCTCGATCGTGACGTCGAACTCCACCGGTGGCTCCTCCATGATCAGCACATAGTTCTGGTGATTAAGTGTCCCTCACGCAGGTGTGTGATCGCGAAAGGGGCTGGTGGTCGTGCCGGAGCTGAGGGGCTGGCGGGCGGCGCGACCGCGTCTGGAACGCCTGGCACGGGCCGCACGGCCGCGTCTGACGCGGGCCGCGCGCTCGGTGCGGCCGGGGCTCGCGCGCCTGGCGCGGACCGCCGGGCCGCGGATCGCACGGCTCGCCGGGCCCACCGGGTCGCGGTCGGCCCGGACCAGAACCTGGCAGTACACCGCCGGTGCCGCCACCGCCGGACTGGCGCTGGCCGCCGGTGCGGTGACCGCCGCCGGTCCCTGGGACTCCACCGGTCAGCGTACGGCCGAGCGGGACCGGGCAGTCGCCCTGGAGCGGACGGGTGGCACAGATCACGGCCGCGGTTCCGATACGTCCGCTACGTCCCACGCCCCGGCCGGCGAACCGGAGCCCGCGCCCAGCGCCGGGGCGGTGCTGGTGGGGCTCGACGCCGCCGGCGCCACCGTGAAGTCGGCCTCCGGCGCCAAGCCGCTGCGCGACGTCCTGGACCCGCTGCTGGGCGACGCCGCCCTCGGCGCCCGCCACTCCGCCGTGGTCGTCGACGCGGCCACCGGCCGGACGCTGTACGAGCAGGACGGCGGCCAGGCGTTCACGCCGGCCTCCGTCACCAAGATCGCCACCGCGGTCGCCGCGCTCTCCGCCCTCGGCCCCGACCACCGCTTCACCACCCGTGCCGCGCTGGAGCCCGACACCCGCGAGGTCGTCCTGGTCGGCGGCGGCGACCCCACGCTCACCGCCCGCGCGGACGCCCACGGGTGGGCCTCGCTGCGCGACCTCGCCGACGCCACGGCGGCGGCGCTCGCCCAGCGCGGGCTGCGCGAGGTGACGCTGTCGTACGACACCACCCTGTACGCCGGGTCCGACCTGCACCCCATCGGCGTCAACGACAACGTGGCCAGGGTGACGGCCCTGACCGCCGACGAGGGCCGCACCGACGCGTCGACCAGCGGTCCGGCGCCCCGCGCGGCCGACCCGGCCGCGGACGCCGCCCGCGCCTTCGGCCGCTTCCTGGCCGGCCACGGCGTCAAGGTCACCGACCCCGGTCCGTCCAAGGCCACCGGCCGCGCGCGGACGCTGGCGAGCGTGTCCTCGCCGCCGCTGTCCGACGTGGTCGAGCGGATGCTCACCGACAGCGACAACGACATCGCCGAGGCGCTGTCCCGGCAGACGGCCGCCGCGACCGGGCAGCGGGCCGACTTCGCCGGCGGCGGCCGGGCGATCGCCGGGCAGCTGAAGAAGCTCGGCCTGCCGCTGGCGGGCGCGCAGTTCCACGACGGCAGCGGGCTGAACCGCGCCGACCGGCTCACCGCGAACCTGCTCACGGCCCTGCTGCGTACCGCCGCCGACCCGGCCCGGCCCGGCCTGCGCCCGGTCCTCACCGGCCTGCCGGTGGCCGGCTTCACCGGCACCCTGGCCGACCGCTACGCGGCGGACGGCGCGGCCGGCCTCGTCCGCGCCAAGACCGGCACGCTGACCGGCGTGAACACCCTGGCCGGCACGACGGTGGACCGCGACGGCCGCCTCCTGGTCTTCGCCTTCCTCACCGACGGCACGACAGACCCGCAGGCGGCGCAGTCCGCCCTGGACACCACGGCAACGACCCTGTCCTCCTGCGGCTGCGCGTAACCCACCCGGCGGAAACCTTTCCCCGGCCCACCGGCACCCCGCGGTCACCCGCACCCCGGGGCCCGTCCGCGCGCCGGTGCCGAGTGACGCACACCGTCGCGGTCCGCGCCCCCGGCGGCAGCCCCGGTCCCACAGCCTGCCCCAAGCGGCAGCGCTCACGTACCGTTGACGCATGACGAGCATCGGTGGTGCCGCAAGTCCCGGGATGGTCGACTGGAATCTCGCGGTGGCGACCGCGACCCGGCTGGTCAGGCCGGGCCCCGAGGTGAGCCGCGACGAGGCCCGCGCGGTCGTCGCGGAACTGCGCCGGCACGCCAAGGTCTCCGAGGAGCACGTCCGCGCCTTCACCCGCCTGGGCTCCGAGGAGTCCCACGACACCCCGGTCCTGGTGGTGGACCGCCCGGGCTGGGTCCGGGCGAACGTCGCCGGCTTCCGGGAACTGCTCAAGCCCCTGCTGGACAAGATGGAGCAGCGGCGCGGCCGGACCCCCGGCAACGCCGTCCTCGGCGCCGTCGGCGGCAAGGTCACCGGCGTGGAACTCGGCATGCTGCTCTCGTTCCTCGCCTCCCGCGTCCTCGGCCAGTACGAGACCTTCGCCCCGGCCACCCGCGAACTGCCCGCCGGTGAGAACGGCGGCGGCCGGCTCCTGCTCGTCGCCCCGAACATCGTCCACGTCGAGCGCGAACTCGACGTGCAGCCGCACGACTTCCGGCTGTGGGTGTGCCTGCACGAGGAGACGCACCGGACGCAGTTCACCTCCGTCCCCTGGCTGCGCGACCACCTCGAGGGCGAAATCCAGTCGTTCTTGTCGGAGACCGACGTCGACCCCACCGCCTTCCTCGAACGCATCCGCGACGCCGCCCAGTCCCTGGTCGGCGGCCGTCCCGAGGGCGAGGAGGAGGACGGCGGCCGGTCCCTGGTCGAACTGGTGCAGACCCCCGCGCAGCGGGAGATCCTCGGACGCCTCACCGCCGTCATGTCCCTGCTGGAGGGACACGCCGACTACGTGATGGACGGCGTCGGCCCCGAGGTCGTGCCGACCGTGGCGGAGATCCGGGAGAAGTTCCAGCAGCGCCGCGCCAAGGGCGCCTCGCGGCTCGACAGCGCCCTGCGCAAGCTGCTCGGCCTGGACGCCAAGCTGCGCCAGTACCGCGACGGCGAGCGGTTCGTCCGAGCGGTCGTCGACCAGGTCGGCATGGACGGCTTCAACCGCGTGTGGACCTCACCGAACACCCTCCCGACCAAGGCGGAGATCGCCAAACCGGCGGACTGGATCACACGGGTGCACCGCAAGGGCGAGTAGGAACCCGCGTACGGACGGGGCGCACCGAATCCGGCCGACGGCAGGCGGACGCCCCTCCAATCACCCGTCCGAGGGACCGTAGGCAAGGGATAGGCGTGCGATGCTCGGGGAACGGCCTGTTTCTGTCACCATCGACACACTCTGAGTGACCGATCTCGGGCTCACCCCCCGAAAACTCCGTGAAGGGAACCGGACATGGGTCCCCATCCTGCGGTCGCGGCGATACGCCTGGCGGTACGCCGCGTCCTGAACGACATCCTCGACGAGCGGACCGCGCCCGGCGCGAGCCCGCCCCGCCCCGAGTTCCAGACCGCGCACGCGGCCCGGCAGACCTACGGGGCGCAGGCGCGGCACGCCGCCCCCGCCTCCCGGGCCGCGCGCTCCGCCGGCCGCCCGCCCGGCGTGCCGACCCCCGGCCGCGGCCCGGACGCCGACGCACGCCCCGGCCCGCAGACCGCCCACGAGCGCCCGCCCGCCCCCCACGAGCGCTCCGGCGAGCAGCCGCCCTCCCCGCTCGTCCTCGTCGCCTGTTCCGGCGGCGCCGACTCCATGGCGCTCGCCTCCGCCCTCGCCTTCGAGGCCCCCAAGCTCGGCATCCGGGCCGGCGGCGTCACCGTCGACCACGGCCTCCAGGCCGGCTCCGACCTGAGGGCCGGCGAGGTCGCCCAGCGGCTGCGCGAACTCGGCCTGGACCCGGTGGACGCCGTCGCCGTCACCGTGGGCCGCGAGGGCGGCCCCGAAGCCGCCGCCCGCGACGCCCGCTACGCCGCTCTCGACGCCGCCGCCGAACGCCACGGCGCCGCCGCTGTCCTCCTCGGCCACACCCGCGACGACCAGGCCGAGACCGTGCTGCTGGGGCTCGCCCGCGGCTCCGGCATCCGCTCCCTGTCCGGAATGGCCGCGGTCTCGGGGGCCGGCGGCCGTTACCGGCGCCCCTTCCTGCACCTCGACCGCCAGACCGCCCGCAAGGCCTGTCTGGTCCAGTCCCTGCCCGTCTGGGACGACCCGCACAACGCCGACCCCGCCTACACCCGTTCCCGGCTGCGCCACGAGGGCCTGCCCGCGCTGGAGAAGGCTCTCGGCAAGGGCGTCGTCGAGGCCCTCGCCCGCACCGCGCAGCTCTCCCGCGACGACGCCGACGCCCTGGACGCCTGGGCCGGTCAGGCCGGCGCCGCAGTCCGCGACGACGCAGGCCGGCTGGAGTGCGCCAAGCTGTCCGTACTGCCGCCCGCCGTGCGCCGGCGCATCCTGCGCCGGGCGGCCATCGAGGCCGGCGCCCCGGCCGGTTCCCTGTTCGCCCGGCACATCGAGGAAGTCGACCGGCTGATCACCGGCTGGCGCGGTCAGGGGGCCATCAACCTCCCGGGCAAAGTCGTCGCCCAGCGGCAGGGTGGCAGACTGGTGATTCGGCAAGGCTGAATCCTTCCTCCCGGGGAGGCGCCGGTCACACCCCCTCGGGGGAGTACCGGACGGCCGGCCTCCCCGGCGGGGAGGGCCGGAACAGCCGGTGGGACGACCGACCGAAAGTGATGCGGGTGGACGCGAAAGACATGGGTGCCGACCTTCAGCAGGTGCTCATCACCAAGGAAGAGATCGACGCGAAGCTGGTGGAGCTGGCCGCGAAGGTCGACGCGGAGTACGCGGGCAAGGACCTGCTGATCGTCGGCGTGCTCAAGGGCGCGGTCATGGTCATGGCCGACCTGGCCCGGGCCCTGTCCACCCCCGTCACCATGGACTGGATGGCCGTGTCCTCCTACGGCGCGGGCACCCAGTCCTCCGGCGTGGTGCGGATCCTCAAGGACCTCGACACCGACATCAAGGGCCGGCACGTCCTGATCGTCGAGGACATCATCGACTCCGGGCTGACCCTGTCCTGGCTGCTGTCCAACCTCGGCTCGCGCGAGCCCGCCTCCCTCAAGGTGTGCACGCTGCTGCGCAAGCCGGACGCCGCGAAGGTCGCCATCGACGTGGAGTGGGTCGGCTTCGACATCCCCAACGAGTTCGTCGTCGGCTATGGCCTGGACTACGCCGAGAAGTACCGCAACCTGCCGTTCGTCGGTACGCTCGCCCCCCACGTCTACGGCGGCTGACCCGGGCGGTCCCGCCCCGTACGGGTGATCGGGAACCCCGGCGGCACCGGAACCGTTGGAGCATGCAGACGGGGACGCCGGCTCTCCCGTGCGGCTTCGAGCCACAATGCTGGGGTACCGTCAGAAGAACTGTCTTATCAAACTCACTATGGCAGGAGGGACGGGGCGGCACCGCTCCGTATGGATGGACGTGAAGCGATACTTCCGTGGGCCGGTCATGTGGATCGTGCTGGCCGTCCTTGCCGTGGTCGTGTTGATGCAGGTCGTCGGCTCGTCCGGCGGCTACAAGACGGTGGACACAGGCCAGGTCGTAGCGGCGATCAATGACAACCGGGTCCAGCAGGCCAAGCTGACCACCGGCGACGAGCAGACCATCAAGGTCGAGCTCAAGGACGGCCAGAAGGTCGACGGCAGCTCGAAGATCCAGGCGAGCTACATCGGCGACCAGGGCGTGACCATCGCCAACACGCTGCAGACCAAGTTCCAGGACAAGCAGATCCCGAAGGGCTACACGGTCTCGCCGACCAAGCAGAACGCCTTCGTCGGCGTCCTGCTGTCCCTGCTGCCCTTCGTCCTCATCGTCGTCGTCTTCCTGTTCCTGATGAATCAGATGCAGGGCGGCGGCTCCCGGGTCATGAACTTCGGCAAGTCCAAGGCCAAGCTCATCACCAAGGACACCCCGAAGACGACGTTCGCGGACGTCGCCGGCGCGGACGAGGCCGTCGAGGAACTGCACGAGATCAAGGAGTTCCTCCAGGAGCCGGCCAAGTTCCAGGCCGTCGGCGCCAAGATCCCCAAGGGCGTGCTGCTCTACGGCCCGCCCGGCACCGGCAAGACCCTGCTCGCGCGCGCCGTCGCGGGCGAGGCGGGCGTGCCGTTCTACTCGATCTCCGGTTCCGACTTCGTCGAGATGTTCGTCGGCGTCGGCGCCTCCCGGGTCCGCGACCTGTTCGAGCAGGCCAAGGCGAACGCCCCGGCGATCGTCTTCGTCGACGAGATCGACGCGGTCGGCCGTCACCGCGGCGCCGGTCTCGGCGGCGGTCACGACGAGCGCGAGCAGACCCTGAACCAGCTGCTCGTGGAGATGGACGGCTTCGACGTGAAGGGCGGCGTCATCCTGATCGCCGCCACCAACCGGCCGGACATCCTCGACCCCGCGCTGCTGCGCCCGGGCCGCTTCGACCGCCAGATCGCGGTCGACCGTCCCGACATGCAGGGGCGGCTCGAGATCCTGAAGGTCCACCAGAAGGGCAAGCCGGTCGCACCCGACGTCGACCTGGCCGCCGTCGCCCGCCGCACCCCCGGCTTCACCGGCGCCGATCTGTCCAACGTCCTGAACGAGGCCGCGCTCCTGACGGCCCGCAGCGACCAGAAGCTGATCGACAACAAGATGCTGGACGAGGCGATCGACCGCGTGGTCGCGGGCCCGCAGAAGCGGACCCGGATCATGTCGGACAAGGAGAAGAAGATCACCGCGTACCACGAGGGCGGTCACGCCCTGGTCGCGGCGGCCTCGCCGAACTCCGACCCGGTCCACAAGATCACGATCCTGTCCCGCGGCCGTGCCCTCGGCTACACGATGGTCCTGCCGGACGAGGACAAGTACTCCACCACGCGCAACGAGATGCTCGACCAGCTCGCCTACATGCTGGGCGGCCGGGCGGCCGAGGAACTGGTCTTCCACGACCCGACCACGGGCGCGGCCAACGACATCGAGAAGGCCACCGCCACGGCCCGCGCGATGGTCACCCAGTACGGCATGACCGAGCGGCTCGGCGCCATCAAGTTCGGCGGCGACAACACCGAGCCGTTCCTCGGCCGCGAGATGGCCCACCAGCGCGACTACTCGGAAGAGGTCGCCGCGCTGGTGGACGAGGAAGTCAAGAAGCTCATCGAGAACGCGCACAACGAGGCCTGGGAGATCCTGGTCGAGAACCGTGACGTCCTCGACAACCTCGTCCTGGCGCTCCTGGAGAAGGAGACCCTGGGCAAGGAGGAGATCGCGGAGATCTTCGCGCCCATCGTGAAGCGTCCGCCGCGGCCCGCCTGGACCGGCTCCTCGCGCCGTACGCCGTCCACCCGCCCGCCGGTGCTCTCCCCCAAGGAGCTGGCCCTGACGAACGGCGCGAACGGCTCGGCGGCGGCGATCAGCACCGTGAAGTCGACGGCGGTGGAGTCCGCCCCGGCCACGGAGCAGACGCCGGAGGACCGCCCGGAGAGCTGACCGCAACGCGACCGGGGCGGCGCGAGCCGCCCCGGCCCCGGAATGGATGCCGCGTCCCCCTGGTTCTAGCCTGGGGGGCGCGGCATTTCGCATGTCCGCTGATGAGACACACAGGAACGAGGCTTCAGATGACCGACCCCGTCACGCTGGACGGCGAGGGCACCATCGGCGAGTTCGACGAGAAGCGCGCCGAGAACGCCGTGCGCGAGCTGCTCATCGCGGTCGGCGAGGACCCGGACCGCGAGGGCCTGCTCGACACCCCCGCACGCGTGGCGCGGGCGTACCGGGAGATATTCGCGGGGCTGCGGCAGAAGCCCGAGGACGTGCTGACGACGACGTTCGACCTGGGGCACGACGAGATGGTGCTGGTGAAGGACATCGAGGTGTTCTCCACCTGCGAGCACCACCTCGTGCCGTTCCGCGGCGTCGCCCACGTCGGGTACATCCCGTCCGCCAGCGGAAAGATCACGGGCCTGTCCAAGCTGGCCCGGCTGGTCGACGTCTACGCCCGCCGCCCGCAGGTGCAGGAACGACTCACCACGCAGATCGCGGACTCGCTGATGGAGATCCTGGAGCCGCGCGGCGTCATCGTGGTCGTGGAGTGCGAGCACATGTGCATGTCCATGCGCGGCATCCGCAAGCCCGGCGCGAAGACCATCACCTCGGCGGTCCGCGGCCAGCTCCGCGACGCGGCGACCCGCAACGAGGCCATGAGCCTGATCATGGCGCGCTGACGCGCCCCGGCGAAGCCGGCCCGATCCCACGGCCGCCCTCGCCCGCCCGGCCGCACCACCATGCCGCACCCGCCGCGGGCGGCCTCACCGCGGCGGCGGGCACGCGTGCTCGGCCAGACTCCAGGCACCCGGCTGCGCGCCCCCGCGCAGCCTGGCGGCCCGCGGGTGTCCCTGCCCCGCCGGGCGCGCCCGGGGCGCTCCCGCCTCGTCCGCGAACTCGCGCGTGGTCCCTCGCCGCGCCGGGCGTCCGGCTGGACGGCCTCACCCACCGCGAGGCCCGCGTACCGCCCGGCTCCGCCGGGGGGCGGGCCGGGCGCCGTGTCCGCCTGCCTGACGGCGCGTGGGCGGCCCTGCCCCGCCGGGCGCCTCGTCCGTCCATGCGGGCGCGGGCGCCCTGGTGCGCCGTCACGCCGCCGGCTGGGCGTTGTCGTGGTTCTGGTCGTCGTCCTCGGGGAGCTTGCACACCCTTTCGAGGAAGAGGGCCGCCGCTATCACCGCGAGACCGGCCAGGACCGAGAACGCCGCGTAGATGGCCTGGTCGCGGCGGGCAGGGATGTCGAGGAGTTCCAGCAGGACGACGCCGGTGCCGCCGTACATCCCGGCGACCAGCGCGGCCACCAGGGCGCTGGCCTGGCCGAACACCACCGCGCGGGCCGCCATGAGCGGCTCCACGCCCTTGGCGTCGGGCCGCCGCTCGCGCTGCGCCTTGAGCCGGGCGCGCAGCGACAGCGCCGTGGAGAGCAGGACGACGGCGATCAGACCGAGGACGATGGGCGCGGCCACCGGCACGCTCGGCAGCGTCCCCACCGAGTTCCACAACCGGGCGGCCGCCCACGACAGCACCCCCGCCACGACGAACACGCCGACCAGCACCCTGATGCGCAGCTCTTTCACGGTGTCCCTTCAGCTCCCCCGGACCGTGGTCGGGCGTGGGCGGCCCCCGGGCCGGACCCGCTCGCCGGGCCCGGCCGCGGCCGTACGTCGTCTAGACCTTAACGACTACTCGGGCAGCCTGAGTTCCAGGTCCGCGCGCGGTTCGACGCCCGCACGGGTGACGGAGGCCAGCAGCCCGGAGACCGGCCCGCGGCCCGGGAGCTGCGCCTCGGGGTCCACGTCGTGCCACGGGGCGAGGACGAAGGCCCGCTCGTGGGCGCGCGGGTGCGGCAGCGTCAGCCGCGGGTCGTCGGAGACGACGTCGGCGTAGGCGACGATGTCGACGTCGATCGTGCGCGGCCCCCACCGCTCGTCCCGCACCCGGTTGAACGCCTCCTCGATGGCGTGGGCGCGCTCCAGCAGGGAGGACGGCGGCAGCGTCGTCTTCAGGACCACCACCGCGTTGAAGTACGACGGCTGGGAGCCGGGCTCGACGCCCCACGGTTCGGTCTCGTAGACGGGGGAGACCGCCTTGATGCGCACGCCGGGCGTGTCCTCCAGGGCGTCGACGGCGCCCTGGAGGGTCTCCAGGCGGTTGCCGAGGTTGGAGCCGAGGGAGATGACGGCCCGTTTCGGGTTGCTGAGGGTGGTGTCGGCGGCGTCGACCTGCTCGACGACCGAGGCGGGCACCGGCTGGACGGTCGGGTCGCTGTGACCCTGGAGGAACGGTCGGGTCATACTCGGCTCCGGGTGATGGTGACGGTCACGTCGTCGAAGGGAACGGTGATCGGGGCGTCCGGCTTGTGGACGCAGACCTCGACCTGTTCCACTCCCTCGTGCTTCAGACAGACCTGGGCGATGCGCTCGGCGAGCGTCTCGATCAGGTTCACCGGCTCGCCCTCCACCACGGCCACGACCTCCTCGGCCACGATGCCGTAGTGCACGGTCTTCGCCAGGTCGTCGTCGGCCGCGGCCGGCCGGGTGTCCACACCCAGGACGAGGTCGACGAGGAAGGTCTGGCCCTCCTCACGCTCCTTGGGGAACACTCCGTGGTGCCCGCGGGCCTTCAGGCCGCGCAGCGCGACACGATCCACGCGAATCACTCCTGCAGTCGTCGGTGACGGCCGGTTCGTGCCGCGTGCGGGCGGCACACCGGTCTCGGACGAATCTACCCGCGGGCACCGACAGCACCGGGCTGCGGGGACGGGTGCGGCGCCCGGACCGCGAGAGGTTCACCGGACGTTTCCCCTGGCGGAACCACCTGCTCGCGGTCGGCGGGCCGTCTCGGGTCCCCGTGGTCGTGATTCCGGCCACTCGTGGCGTCCGCCGTCCTTCTCGCGTTGCCCCTACCCACTCAGGCGGGGGTGTCGTCGTCCTCGTCGCCGCCGTTTTCGGCCAGAACCGGCGAGGCGTGGTGGGACCAGAGCTTCCAGCCGAGCGGGGTGCGCCGGAACACGTTGGTGGCGACCACGAGCTGCCCGACCAGCGGCCCCAGCTCGTCGCCGCCCTCGGGGGCGGGGCCGCCGCTGAGGATGTTCTCCGTGCAGGTCACCAGGGCCGTGTCGCCGGTGACGGAGACGTGCACGTCGGTCAGGAAGAACTGGATGTAGTCGGTGTTCGCCATGATCAGCGCGTATGACCGCAGCACCTCGCCGCGGCCGGTGAGCGCCGGCCAGCCCGGGTGCACGCAGGAGATCACACCGGCGTCGGCCGGGTCGTGGTACTCCTCGTCGACGCCCAGGTCGGAGGGGGTGAGCCAGAGCGAGGTCAGCTCCTCGAAGTCACCCCGCTCCAGTGACTCGTAGTAGGCGGTGTTGGCGGCCTCGACCTGTTCGACGTCGGTGTGGGGCGCGCTCACCGGGCTCCTTCGGCCGAGCGCGCGGGGGCCGCGGCGGACGCGGTGCCGCCGGGCGTGCCGTCGCCGGGCGCGGTGTCGGCCGGGGCGGCGGCCCGGGCCTGCTCCACGGCGCGGGCGACCCGTACGGCGTCGGCGGTGGCGCGTACCTCGTGCACGCGCACCGCCCACGCGCCCGCGTGCGCCGCGAGCGCGGAGACGGCGGCGGTGGCGGCGTCGCGCTCCCGCGCGGGCGGCGGCGCGCCCTCCGGACCGGCCAGCACCCGGCCGAGGAACCGCTTGCGGGAGGCGGCGACCAGCACCGGGTGGCCGAGCCCCAGCAGCCGGTCGAGGCGGGCCAGGAGAGCGAGGTCGTGCTCGGCGTCCTTGGAGAAGCCGAGGCCCGGGTCGACGACGACGCGGTCGGAGGCGACACCGCCCTCCAGAACGGCCGCCACGCGCGCGTGGAGTTCGTCGGCGACCTCGGTGACGACGTCGGCGTAGACGCCCCGGACGTTGCCGCCCGCCAGGAAGCCGCGCCAGTGCATGACGACGAACGGCGCGCCGGCGGCCGCGACCACGGGGATCATGTCGGGGTCGGCGAGGCCGCCGCTGACGTCGTTGACGAGGGCAGCGCCGGCGGCGAGGGCCTGCTCGGCGACGCGGGCGCGCATGGTGTCGACCGAGACGGTGACGCCCTCGGCGGCGAGGCCGCGGACGACCGGGACGACCCGCCGCAGCTCCTCGGCCTCGTCCACCCGGGTGGCGCCCGGGCGGGTGGACTCGCCGCCGACGTCCACCAGGTCGGCGCCCTGCGCGACCAGGTCGAGACCGTGCTTGACGGCGGTGGTCGTGTCGAACCAGCGGCCGCCGTCGGAGAAGGAGTCGGGGGTCACGTTCACCACCCCCATGACCGCGCAGCGGTCCCATGCCGGAAGGCCCGCGACTCGCCCGCGCCCGCTGTGGTTGCTCATACGTTCAGCCTAGGGCCAGAAAGCGAGACAAGTTGCCCCCGGCCCGACCCGCGGACCCTCCCCCCGACGACCCGCCGGGGGGAGCGCCGGACCGGCCGGGGACCGGGTCACGCCGCGCGCATGTCCCGTTCCGCGACCGTGTGCGCGCACGGGCGTTCGGCGGTCCGGCGGCGGCGCAGGAAGCGGGGCAGCGGCAGCGCGAGGTTGACGAAGCCCTCCGCCTGCATGGTGGCGAAGCCGATCCGCGGCAGGTCCGAGGAGGCGCGGTAGACGATGTACCGCGGCTCCCAGCGGGGCTGGAACTTGGCGTTGAACTTGTACAGCGACTCGATCTGGAACCAGCGCGACAGGAACACCAGCAGTCCGCGCCAGGCCCGCAGCACCGGACCCGCGCCGATCTTCTCGCCGCGCGCCAGCGCGGAGCGGAACATCGCGAAGTTCAGTGAGATCCGTTCGATGCCGAGCTTCGGGGCGGCCTGGAGCGTGGCGACGATCAGCAGTTCGTTCATGCCGGGGTCGGCCGAGCGGTCGCGCCGCATCAGCTCCAGGGACGCGCCGTCCTTGCCCCAGGGCACGAAGTGGATGATCGCTTTCAGGTCGCCGTACTCGCCGGCCGCGTCGTCCTGCTTGTGCGCGGTCGCTATCAGGCAGTCCCCGTCGGAGGGGTCGCCGATCCGGCCGAGCGCCATGGAGAAGCCACGCTCGGTGTCGGTGCCGCGCCAGTCCTCGGCGGCCCGCCGGATCCGCTCCAGCTCGGCGTCGCCGAGGTCACGGATGCGCCGTACGCGGGTTTCGTAGCCGGCCCGCTCGATGCGCTTGACCATCTGGCGGACGTTGCGCATCGCGCGTCCGGCGAGCGAGAAATCCGCGACGTCGACCACCGCCTCGTCGCCGAGTTCCAGCGCGTCCAGCCCGGTCTCGCGGGTCCACACCTCGCCGCCGGTCTCGGAGCAGCCCACCACGGCGGGCGTCCAGGAGTGGGCCTTGGCCTCGTCCATGAAGCGCTCGATGGCGCCGGGCCAGGCCTCGACGTCGCCGATCGGGTCGCCGCTGGCGAGCATCACGCCGGAGACGACGCGGTAGGTCACCGCGGCCTTGCCGCTGGGGGAGAAGACGACCGCCTTGTCGCGGCGCAGCGCGAAGTGGCCGAGCGAGTCGCGGCGGCCGTGTTTGGCCAGCAGCGCCCGCAGCTTCCCCTCGTCCTCCTCCGACAGCCGGGCGGCCGGGTGCTCGGGGCGGAAGGCGAGGTAGGCGGTGGTGACCGCGGTGATCCAGCCGAGGGCGCCGAGGGAGTAGGCGACCGTCCAGGAGGTGTTGCCCTGGTAGTCGACGGGCCCCTCGAAGCCGACCAGGCCGTACAGGACGTGGGTCAGCCGGTCGGCCAGGCTGGGGTCGCCGACCACGCGGTGCGGGTGGGTGCTGACGATCAGCATGCCCAGCGCCACCGAACCGGCGCTCATCAGCACGAAGTTGGTCAGCGCCCGCCACCTGCTGCGCGGGTCGGGCAGGGCCGAGAACTCCTTGCGGTGCATCACCAGCGGCGCCAGCAGCGCGAGCGAGATGACGGCGCCGATGACGGAGTGCCGGTAGCCGAACTCGGCCGCGGCGCCCGCCGGGAGCAGCACCACGGCGGCCCGCCAGGCCCGCCGCTTGCGCCGCTTCAGGCCGTGCGCGAGCAGCAGCAGCAGGACGCCCGCGCTGAGCGAGAGCGCCGCGACGAACGGTCCGAACGACCCCGGCAGCACCTCGACCATGGCGTGCATCCGGCTGTGCCGGAAGCGCGGGAAGACGGCCGCGGCGATGTCGAGGAGGCCGACGAGCGCACAGGCCCTGCCGATGAGCACGGGGACGGCCTCCGGGCGGGGGCCGCGGAGTACGCGTCGCACCCGACCCGAGCGGCTCGGAACCCCGTCCGACATTTCCCCATCTACCCTGACAGACATCGCATCCCGTAGTTCTGCGAGAGACCTTGGACCCGGTGCCGATCGGGCATCCGGTGACATTGCGCCCTCTAGGACGGTGTCCAGGGGAGAGAGGTTCACTCCCCGACGGAAATCCCGGTCCAAGTCCGGGGAAAGCCCGGGGCAAGTCCGCGCCGAGAGGCGGGGGCCGGCCCAGGGCGCGGAGCAGAGGCAGGAAAGAGCGCCCATGGGTCTCACGAGCAAGAAGGTGCTGGTACTGGCGGTCGTGTTCGCCGTACTGCTGTTCGTCGCCACGGTGTGGCTGTGGCCACGTCTGGCCCGTCGCAACTGGCTGGCCGTCAGCGGGCGCGTCGGCATCCTGCTGGCCACCCAGACGGCGATCTTCGCCTGCGTCGGGCTCGCCGCCAACCAGGCCTTCGGCTTCTACGCCAGCTGGGCGGACCTGTTCGGGCAGGAGACCGACCAGGGCGTCGTCATGGACCACGCCCCGAACGGCGGCGCCGCCGGCCCGCTCCAGGTGGTCGGCACCCAGCAGGTGCAGGCGGCGAACGGGACCCGGCCCCAACTGACGGGCCAGATCCAGAAGGTGGACATCGTGGGCCGTACGACCCACATCGCTTCGCCCGCGTTCATATACCTGCCGCCGGAGTACTTCCAGCCGCAGTACCGCACGCGCACGTTCCCGGCGACCGTCGTCCTCACCGGCTACCCGGGCACCGCCCAGGCGCTGATCAGCAAGCTCGACTATCCGCGCACGGCGCAGAGCCTGGCCAAGAAGGGCCGGATGCAGCCGATGATCCTGGTGATGCTGCGACCGACCGTGGCGCCGCCGCGCGACACGGAGTGCGTGGACATCCCGGGCGGGCCGCAGACCGAGTCGTTCTTCGCCAAGGACCTGCCCGACGCCGTGCACGCCCACTACCGGGTCGGCAACCGGGGCAGCAGCTGGGGCATCGTCGGTGACTCCACGGGCGGTTACTGCGCGTTGAAGCTCGCCATGCACCATCCGGAGGTGTACGCGGCGGGCGCGGGACTGTCGCCGTACTTCAAGGCGCCGATCGACCCGACGACGGGCGATCTCTTCCACGGCCAGGAGAATCTGAAGAATCGCGCCGACCTGATGTGGGCCGTCAAGCACCTGCCGGCGCCCGACACTTCGCTGCTCGTCACCAGCAGCCGGCAGGGCGAGAAGGACTACAAGAACACCCTGAAGTTCATCGACGCGGTCAGGGCGACGGACAAGACCCGTATCTCGTCGATCATCCTCGACAGCGGCGGCCACAACTTCAACACCTGGAAGCGCGAGATCCCGGGGACGCTGGAGTGGCTGAGCCAGCGGCTGGCCGAGCACTGAAAATGATCTTGCAAGAGTTCGCGACGGGAAAAGCAGCGGAACTCGGGGGGAACTCGGGCAGGCCGCCGGACCGTATGCCGGGCGTGTGCGAGGCGGGAAGTCCGGCGTCCGCCCGGGATCGGTGGAAGCGGTAGTGGAGGCGGAACTCCTCATGTCCGGTGAAGATTTCGGTATGGCCGCCTTTTTGCGGGGCGGGCGCCCATGTTTCGCCTACGCGCGGTAAGTTTCTGGCCATGCCACGTGGACGTCACCGCCATTCCCCTCCTTTGCACAGGCTGTTGCCGCCCTCGGCGATCGCCGGCGTCTCCCTCGTCTGCGCCCTGGGTCCCTGGGTGTTCACCGCGCCCGCCCTGCTGCGGTCCCTCGCGGCGGCGGCCGCGGTGACGGCGGTCGGCGGCGCGTTCGTCATGCGCCGCTGGGACGCCCAGGCGGGCCGTCAGGTCGCCGACCTCACGCGCGCGCGGGCGAGCGACGAGTGGCGCTTCGAGGAACGGGTCGCCGAACTCGAGTCCGACCTCGAGGAGTCGCGGGAGTTGCGCGTCCGGCTCGAACAGAAGCTGCGGGCCAAGCGGACCGAACTCGCGGGCCTGCGCAACGAGCACGCGGCGCTGCTGCGGCGGTACGCCACGGCGGAGACCGAGCGGGCGAGCGCTCTGGAGGGCCGCCGCCTGCTGGAGATCGAGGCGGCGCCGGACGCCCGGGCCCTGCCCGCGGCGCCGGTGGCGCCCGGGACGCCTGGCGCGGTCACGGAGCCCGCGGCCGGGGTCGCTGCTCCCGGGGCGGCTACGGCGGTCGCCGCGTCCGGTACGTCCGCGGCGCCCGACGCGTCGGCGGTGGCTGCCGACGCCCCGGCCGAGGCGACCGGGAAGCCGGCGGGCGTGGCTCCCGCCGTGTTCTCGCCCAAGGGCTCCGAGCTGTTCCGGGCGGCGGGGGCCGCGCTGGCGCGGTTGGCGAAGGACGAGGAGCCCGCGCCGGGTACGGTTCCCGAGCCGTCGGACGCCGCGGAGGCGGAGCCGGTGGCCGAGGCGGTCGACGACGCGGGTACCGAGAGCGCCGAGACCGCCGCCGAGGCGGACGAGGACGCGGCCCCTGCCGCACCCGAGGCGCCCACCGTGCCGACCGGCGCTGCGCCCGCCGGGGTGACTGCCGCCCCCGGGGCCGACATCGATGCCGAGGCACCCCCCGCGCGGGGCGACAACGCCGCCGCGGAGGCGGCCGAGGGGCGGCCCGAAACGGCCGACGGGCACGAGCCGACCGCCGCCGCACCGGCCGAGGAGCGGGCCGGCCGGGCGGGCGAGGCCGCCGACGCGGCCGTGCCGCAGACGGGCGGCAGCCCCGCGCGGCGGCCCGCGGGCCACTTCACCGTGCCGACCGCCGTGGCCGTGGTGCCGCCCGCGCCCGTACGGCGCCCGGTGGTCGAAGGCGGGTTCGACTTCTTCGGCACGAAGAAGGGCGCGCCGCCCGCCGCGCTGGAGGCCGTGCAGAACGAGGACCTGGCGGACGTCGTGGGCCAGGAGGCCCTGGCCCTGCACAAGGCCGAGGCCGAGTCGCAGTACCGTCCGGCCGGCGCCGGGACACACGCCGTGGGCCAGGTCATCGACCTGACGGCGCACGACGAGACGGAGCAGATCGACGTACAGAACCTGCGGAGCGCCGCGTCCTGACAGCGGGACACGGCCCGCGGGCGGGCGGCAGGACATGAGGGGCGCGGCACACGAGTGCCGCGCCCCTCACCACTGCACGCCGCGTCTCGCGCCGCCTCGCGTCTCGCTCCGGCACTACGCCGCGCGGCAGCTTCTCCGCCGGCCGGCGGCGGCCCCGCCGAGGCGGCGCGCCCCGCCTGGGAGCAGCCCCGGGGCTCCGGCGCTCAGCCACCACGGTCCGCGCCCTCCGTTGACGGTCCGCGCCCACTCCACCCCCGCCGCCCCGCTGGAGGCGACGCTCGGCCGCACGTGACCGCACCCGGCGGCGCTCCCCGCTGGAGACCACGCTGGGCCGTGCGCGACGTAACCGGCCGCGCTCCCCGCCGGAGGCGACGCTCGGCCGCGTGCGACCGCACCCGGCGGTGTGCCGCGCGTGGTGGTGACCGGCCCGCGCCCGGCGCCGCTCCCGCCGGACGCACCGCTCAGCCGTGCGGGACCGCACCCGGCGATGGTCCCGCGCCCAGTGACGCTCCACCCCCGCGCCGCTCCCGTCGGAGGCGAGGCTCGGCCGCTCCCGGCGGTCTCCGCCGGGCCGGACGGTGTTCCCGTCGGCCCGGCGGCTCCCCTCAGCCCCGCTGCGACGCCCCGGAGCGGCCCTGCTCCGTCGCCCCCGAGGTGTCCTTCGTCATCCAGCGGTCCGGGGTGGCGCGGCGGCGGCCCGTGCGGGAGTGGTCGGCCTGGTCGTGGAGGAGGCGGGCCGCCTCCTCGGCGTCCCGCAGACGGGCCGTGACCGTCTTGTCCGCCCCGGTGTCCACGTGCACGTCGGCGACCCGCCACGCCCGCAGCCACGGCCCCTGGGTGAGCCGTACGCTCTGCACCTTCGCGTGCGGCACCAGGGCGAGCCGGCGGCGCAGCAACCCGTGCCGGGCGGCGAACACCGTGTCGGTCACGGCGATCCCGTGCCCCCGCCACCACACCGGCACGCACCACCGGGCGCGTCGTGGCGGCCGGGCCAGCGCGGTGTCCTCGGGCACCGTCACCCCGGGCAGCACCCGGGCGACCACCGCCTCGGCGATCTCGCGCGGCGCGACCGGCAGCAGTACCGAGTTCGAGGACCCGGCCACGTCCAGTTCGACCCGGACCCAGCCGCGCCGCCGCCACAGCAGCGGCTCCACGATCCGTACGGTCTGCACCCGGCCGGGCGGGATCGTCTCGTGGGTGCGGTCCAGGAGGCCGCGGTCGATGCGCAGCCCGTCGGGCGACTCGCTCAGCGTCCAGTCGTAGGCGCCGAGGAAGCGCCCGACGCTGCTGGTCACGGCCCCGCCGAGCAGTGGCACGGCGGCGGCGAGCACCGTCCACAGGCTGTGGGTGGCCAGCCACAGCAGCGGCGGCACCACGACGGCCGTCAGCAGCGAGCCCCAGGTCGCGCCGATCAGCAGCAGCGAGACGGCGATCACGCGCGCGGGGACCCGGACCAGCTCCCGCGCGGGCGCCTCGCCCACCGCCTGCGCGGTCTCGGGCGCGAACCCGGCGGCGCGGGCGAGCAGTTCGGCGCGCAGCGCGCGGGCGTCCTCCTCGCCGAGGAAGGCGAGTTCGTCCTTCTTGTCGGCCCCTATGACGTCCAGCTTCAGCTTGGCCACGCCCGCGACCCGGGCGAGCAGCGGCCGGGTGACGTCGACGGCCTGGATGCGCTCCAGCCGGATGTGCGCGGTGCGCCGGAACAACAGGCCGGTGCGGATGCGCAGTTCGGAGTCGGTGACCGCGTAGTGCGTGAACCACCAGGACAGGAAGCCGTACAGCGCGGCGGCCGGAATCAGCACCGCGATCCCGATCAGCAGCGTGGTCGTCGTCAGCCGGGTCAGCTGCCGCTGCGCCTGGTCGGGGTCGTGCACGGCCCAGCCGGCGAGGACGGTGACCGGCGCCCAGGCCCGCCGCAGCGGGGTGACGGGATGCAGCCGCCGCTCGGTCACGCCGACCGCGACCGGGTCTTTCGCGGCGTGCTCGTCCGGGGCCGCACCGTCGTCAGGGATCGTCCCGTCGTCCGGGGCCGCCCCGTCGTCCGGGGCCGCCCCGTCGTGCGCCGCCGTCACAGTCCCGCCGATCGTGCCTCGCCCAGCTCGGTGAGCCGGTCGCGCAGACGTTCGGCCTCGGCCGGGTCCAGGCCGGGGATGGTCGCGTCGGTCGCGGCGGCGGCCGTGTGCAGCTGTACGGTGGCCAGCCCGAAGCGCCGTTCCACCGGCCCGGAGGTCACCTCGACCAGCTGCATCCGCCCGTACGGCACGACGGTCTCCTCGTGCCACAGCACACCCCGGGTGATCAGCAGGTCGTCGGCGCGCTCGGCGTACCGCCAGGAGCGCCAGTTGCGCCCCAGCACCCGCCAGCCCCACACCGCCACGGCCACCGGCAGCAGCGCGAACGCCGACCAGAGCGGCCCGGCGGTCAGCCCGAGCACGACTCCCACGGCCACGGCGATCAGCCCCAGCCACACCACCAGCAACAGCCGTCTCATCCGCAGCAGGCCGGGCCGCAGTGCGGTCCACACCGGCTCGCCCCCCGCCGTCATGCCCTCTTCCAGGCTCCCCGTTTCCATGGGGCAAGCGTACGTAGGGGAAACTGGGCCCATGACTCCCAGGACGGAGACCACGGTCGGGGTCGGCGGCGCCGCGGAGAGCACCGACATGGTGCTCAACATCGGCCCCCAGCATCCCTCCACGCACGGTGTGCTGCGGCTGAAGCTGGTGCTGGACGGCGAGCGCATCACGCGCGCGGAGCCGGTGATCGGCTACATGCACCGCGGCGCGGAGAAACTGTTCGAGGCGCGTGACTACCGGCAGATCATCATGCTGGCCAACCGCCACGACTGGCTGTCGGCGTTCTCCAACGAGCTGGGCGTGGTCCTGGCCGTGGAGCGGATGCTCGGCATGGAGGTCCCCGAGCGCGCGGTGTGGACGCGGACCCTGCTCGCGGAGCTGAACCGGGTCCTCAACCACCTGATGTTCCTCGGCTCCTATCCGCTGGAGCTGGGCGGCATCACCCCGGTCTTCTACGCCTTCCGGGAGCGCGAGGTCCTCCAGAACGTGATGGAGGAGGTCTCCGGCGGCCGGATGCACTACATGTTCAACCGGGTCGGCGGCCTCAAGGAGGACCTCCCGGCGGGCTGGTCCACGCGCGCGCGTGCCGCCGTCGCCGCCGTGCGCTCCCGGATGGACGTCTTCGACGACCTGGTGCTCGGCAACGAGATCTTCCGGGGGCGCACCCGGGGCGTGGGCGCGCTCTCGCCGCGCGCTGTGCACGCCTACGGTGTGAGCGGGCCGATCGCGCGCGCCTCCGGCGTCGACTTCGACCTGCGGCGCGACGAGCCGTACCTCGCGTACGGGGAGCTGGGCGACGTCCTGAAGGTGGTCACCCGGCAGGAGGGCGACTGCCTGGCCCGCTTCGAGTGCCTGCTGGAGCAGACGCACAACGCGCTCGACCTCGCCGACGCGTGTCTGGACCGGCTCGCCGAGCTGCCGCCGGGCCCGGTCAACCAGCGGCTGCCCAAGGTCCTCAAGGCGCCCGAGGGGCACACCTACGCCTGGACCGAGAACCCGCTCGGCATCAACGGCTACTACCTGGTCAGCAAGGGCGAGAAGACGCCGTACCGGCTGAAGCTGCGGTCCGCGTCGTACAACAACATCCAGGCCCTGGCCGAGCTGCTGCCGGGGACGCTGGTGGCGGACATGGTGGCGATCCTCGGCTCAATGTTCTTCGTGGTCGGGGACATCGACAAGTAGGCCCGGCGCGTCCGGGAGCAGGTCCCGCAGCTCCAGGAGGTCCGGGTCCGCCGGTCCGGCCGGCTGGAGCAGCCAGCCGAAGTCGCCGAGCCCCCCGGGCGCGGTCAGCTCGGCGGCCTGCCCGGCACGCGCGAGGGCGCGCACATACCGCGCGGGGTCGCTGGAGGCGAGCGTGAGCGGGGGGCGTGCGCCGGTGATGCCGAGCGCGTGCAGGGCCGCGCGCTGGGTCAGCACGCGGGCGCGCGCCGGGGCGGGGCCGGCGGCGGCGCACGCGTCCAGGGCGACGTGCGCCGTGAGGTCGCAGGACCCGTCGGGCACGGGCGCCGTCTCGCGCCCCTCCCGGAACCCGGTGAGCGTCCCGAAGGGCGGCCGGTGCGCGGCGGTGTGCGCGTAGTCGACGGCGACCGCGAGGCCGCGCCGCAGCCGGGACACGGCGCTCGCCCAGGCGGTGTCCCGGGGCAGCCCGATCTCCGCGCGCAGGCCCGGTTCGCCCGGCAGCGGCCACCACCGCGCCAGCCAAGCCGCCTCCGCCCCGCCGACCGGCTCCCCGAGCCGTTCGGCGCCGTCGCGCCGTACGAGCACGTACCGGGGGACGCCCTCGGGGTCCACCTCGGCGACCTCGACCGGGACGTTGTCCAGCCACTCGTTGGCGAACAGCAGCCCGGTGGCCCCGTCCGGGGGCTCGGGCAGCCAGGCGATCCGGTCGTCGAGGCCGTGCGGGCGGCCGGCGATCTCGACGGCGTGCACGCGTGCGCGTGCGGCCACCTCGGCGGGCAGCGCGCCGAGCACTCCGGCGGCCAGCTCGCCCCGCCCGGCCGCCATGTCCACGAAGTCGAGCCGCGCGGGCCGTCCCAGCGCCTCGTCCACCCGGCACAGCAGCCGTGCCACGGCCGTCGCGAACAGCGGCGAGGCGTGCACGGACGTACGGAAGTGTCCCGCCGGGCCCTCGGGCCGCCGGTAGAAGCCGTCGGGCCCGTACAGCGCGTCCCGCGCCGCCGCCCGCCAGCCGAGCCACTCGCCGGCGGTCCCACCGGCCCCGCCTCCGCCGGCCCCACCGGCGCCACCGGCCCCACTGGCCGTCCCGGCCGCCGGACCGCCCTCGTCCGCAGTGTCGTTCGCCACGTCGTCAGCGTAGGCGGACAACTGATCACTGCCTCCACCTTGGGGAGTACGAGGGGCGGGCGGGGATCGCCCCTCCGGTTGACCCCTGCACCTATCCGGTGTCCCTACTCTGGGTTACGTGCAGCGTCTCTATGACTTCCTCCGCAGACACCCGATGTGGGTCGACGGCTTCTGGGCCCTTGTCCTGCTCGGGCTCTCCAGCGTGAGCGCGGTGGCCGTCGACAGGACGCCGCACCACTACGGATCGCTCGGTCCCGCGCTGGCGGTGTCCGTCGTCCTGTGCCTGACCGTCGCGCTGCGCCGCCGGATGCCGGAGAAGATGGTGCTGCTCGCGGCGGCGGCCGGCTTGGCGCAGCTGATCGGGAACGTCGAGACGCTGGTCGCCGACTTCGCCATGCTGGTGATCGTCTACACGGTCGCGGCGATCGGCGCCCGGTGGGCCTCCCGGTTCGCGCTGGCCGGCGGGATGTGCGCGGCGACCCTGGCGCAGATCCGCTGGCCGGAGGAGCGGGCGAGCGCCTGGGGCCAGATCGCGCTGGCCGTCTTCCAGACGGTGCCGTTCGCGCTGGCCTGGGTGCTCGGCGACTCCATGCGCACCCGGCGCGCCTACTTCGCGCAGCTGGAGGAGCGCGCGGCCCGGCTGGAGAAGGAGCGCGAGGCGCAGGCGCAGGTCGCGGTCGCCGCCGAGCGCGCCCGGATCGCGCGCGAACTGCACGACGTGGTCGCGCACAACGTCTCGGTGATGGTGGTGCAGGCCGACGGCGCCGCCTACGTCCTCGACGCCGCCCCCGACCAGGCGAAGAAGGCCCTGGAGACGATCTCCTCCACCGGCCGTCAGGCGCTGGCCGAGATGCGCCGCCTGCTGGGCGTGCTGCGCACCGGCGAGCACCAGGAGGGCGGCGAGTACGTCCCGCAGCCCGACGTCGAGCAGATCGAGGACCTGGTCGAGCAGTGCCGGGAATCCGGTCTGCCGGTCGACTTCCGGATCGAGGGCACCCCGCGCCCGCTGCCCAGCGGCGTCGAGCTGACCGCGTACCGGATCGTGCAGGAGGCGCTCACCAACACGCGCAAGCACGGGGGACCGAACGCCGGTGCCAGCGTGCGCCTGGTGTACTTCGACGACGGCCTCGGCCTGCTCGTCGAGGACGACGGCAAGGGCGCCCCGCACGAGCTGTACGAGGACGGCGGCGTCGACGGGCAGGGGCACGGCCTGATCGGCATGCGGGAGCGGGTCGGTATGGTCGGCGGCACGCTGGACGCGGGCCCGCGCCCGGGCGGAGGCTTCCGCATCAGCGCCCTGCTGCCGCTCAAACCGGCGCACTGACCGCCACCGCACGCTGCCTGTTGACACCTGTCACGTTCCCGACGGAAGACGGAAGAGGACCCCGATGACGATCCGCGTGATGCTCGTGGACGACCAGGTGCTGCTGCGCACCGGATTCGGCATGGTGCTCGCCGCCCAGCCGGACATGGAGGTCGTCGCCGAGGCGGGCGACGGCGTCGAGGCCCTCCAGGTGCTGCGGGAGACCCCCGTCGACGTGGTGCTCATGGACGTGCGCATGCCAAAGTTGGACGGGGTGGAGACCACCCGCCGCGTCTGTGCCGGGCCGAACCCGCCCAAGGTGCTGATCCTGACCACCTTCGACCTGGACGAGTACGCCTTCTCCGGGCTGAAGGCGGGTGCCTCCGGCTTCATGCTCAAGGACGTGCCGCCCGGCGATCTGCTCACCGCGATCCGCGCCGTGCACAGCGGCGACGCGGTCGTCGCGCCGTCCACCACCCGCCGGCTGCTCGACCGGTTCGCGCCGATGCTGCCCACCGCCGGGCAGGGCCCGCAGCACAAGGAGCTCCAGCGGCTCACCGAGCGCGAGCGCGAGGTGATGACCCTGGTCGCGCAGGGCCTGTCGAACGGCGAGATCGCTGCCCGGCTGGTGCTGTCGGAAGCCACCGTGAAGACGCACGTGGGCCGCATCCTGACCAAGCTCGGCCTGCGCGACCGGGTGCAGGTCGTGGTCCTCGCCTACGAGACGGGGCTCGTCCGCGCGGGCGGCCGCGGCTGAGGCGCCGAGCCCGCTGACGCCGGGTGCCCTGCCGGCCGAAGCCGGTGCGCCCGGAAGCGCGGAGGCCGGTGCGCCCGGCCGTGCCTCAGCGGGGGCGCGCGTGGCCGCCAGGGTCTACAGTCGCCCGCATGCTGCTGTGGATCAACGGCCCCTTCGGGGGCGGCAAGACGCAGACCGCGCACGAGCTGCGGCGCCGGCTGCCGGGCAGCGTGATCTGCGATCCCGAGCACGCCGGCTTCGGGCTGCGCCGGATGTTCCCGCCGGAACTGCGCGGTGACTTCCGTGAGCTGGCCGCCTGGCGGCAGGGCGTGACCGAGGTCCTCGATCAGGTCGTCGCCCGGCACGACGGCGAGGTGATCGTCCCGATGACCGTCACCGACCCCGGTCACTTCGCCGAGACCGTCGGCCTGCTGCGCGAACGCGGCCACGACGTACGGCACTTCACCCTCCTCGCGCAGCGCGAGACCGTGCTGCGGCGGCTGCGCGAGCGCGGCTTCGGACGCGTTCTGCGGTACGCCAGCGGCAACGCCCCCCGGCCGGCCGGGGAGAGCTGGGCCGTGGAACAGCTCGACCACTGCCTCCAGCGGCTCGCCGAACCGGAGTTCGCCGAGCACCTGTGGACCGACCACTCGACGGTGCCGCGGACCGCCGAGCGGATCGCGGTCCTGTCCGGGCTGACCCTGCGTCCCAACACGGACGGCGCGCTGCGGACCCGGCTGCGGCAGGCGGGCGTGGGCATCCGGCACATCAGGTTCGACTGAACGCGGTCGCCGGCCGCAGGTGGCCGCTGACCGCGGGCCGCGCCGTCCCCAGGGTCTTTCGCTTGGATCAGGTCGGATCAGGGAGCGGTGCCAGGGCCCGCGAGCCCGGCATGATCCGTACGAGAGGGCCCTAGCGCAGCACGCTCTCCAGGAAGTCGCTGCCCAGCCGGGCCACCGTCGTCACGTCCAGCTGGTGGTAGACGTACCGGCCGCGGCGCCGGGTGGTGACCAGGCCCGCTTTCTTCAGCACGCTCAGGTGCCGGGATATCTCGGGCGCGGACATGCCGTGCGCGTGGGTCAGCTCGCTGGTGGTGAACGCGCTGCGGGCCAGGCTCCGGCACAGCCGCATCCGCACCGGATGGGACAGCGCGGACATCCGCAGGGTCAGCTGCTCCACCGAGAGCGGCGCGGCCAGCTCCGCCGGGCCGATCGGGTAGTGCAGCACGGGATGCCAGCCGTAGCGGTGCAGGACCATCAGATGGGGCCGGCCGAGGCTGGTCGGCACCAGCAGCAGGCCGCCGGCCCTGGTCGCCGTACGCCCCTCGCCGAGCTTGTCGACGGTGATCCGGCCCGCCGTGTCGTCCAGCGCCAGAGCGGGCGACACCGCGGCCAGCGCCTCCGCCAGCCCCTTGTGCCGCAGCAGCTCCGTCTTGTGCCGGGCGTCGGCGGCCAGCTGGTGGCGCAGCCGGGACCAGGTCTCCGCGAAGAAGGCCTCGTCGCAGTCGGTGAGGAACTGCCGCAGCCAGGCCCGGATGCGCGGCGGATCGGCCAGCAGCCGCTCGGCGAAGCGCACCTGCTGCGGCCCGCGCGCGGCGGCCAGCTCCAGGGCGCGGCGGCGCAGCGCCGTGTCGGCGAGCGGGCCCGGGCCGGGGTGGCTGTAGGGCAGGGCGCAGGTGAACTCCAGGGCCGCGTCCACGAACTGTACGTCGGACAGCTTGTCGAGCAGGTCCAGGTCCTCGGCGAGGGTCGCACCGGGCAGCGCGGTGGCGTCGGGTATGCCCGCGTACGGCAGGAACAGGTCGGAGAACGTCGTCCGCCACAGGAAGTCGGCCTCGCACATCCGGTCCGCCAGGTGCGAGTCGAGCCGGGCGGTGACGCCCGTGACCCAGCCCTGGAGCCCCGGGTGGTGCTGCGGCTCGGACAGCGTGTGCAGCGCCATGCCCAGCTCGGCCAGGGGTGAGGGCACGACGGCGACCTGGTCCGGCCGCAGCCCCGCGATGTCGATGCGCACGCTCATGGACCCATGGTGCACGCCCCCACTGACAACGCCGCCCCGATTGACGACCCCCGTCAATCGGGGCGACTCGGGCGGGTCCACCGGCGCAGGCTGGGACCAGCGGGGCGGCCGGTGAGGCCCCCCGGACTCCGCTTCCCGTGCCCACCCGCGCCCACGGTCCCGGCGCACCGGCCGTCCCGTGGTCCCGCGGTCCGCACGGGCACCCGTCCTCCACCTCCGGAAGAGGCTTCGGCATGAGCATCACCCAGCAGTACGCCCTCGACGTGTACCGCGCCCGGCAGCACGGCGAGCCGCTCCCGCCCGCTCCGGGCCGCGACGACTGGCAGGTCGTGCGCGAACTCGGCGAGTACCGGCGGTTCCGTGCGGTCCTGGCGGGCCGCCCCGCGCACGGTCGGCCACGGCGGCCGTGGGCCGGCCGGCTACGGGCCCTGTGGTCCCGGTGGACGCACCCGCACCCGCTCCGCTGACGCCTCACCCCCGCTCCGAGCGCCCTCTACGCGCCGCCCGCGCGCCCCGCCTCCTCCGTCAGCCGGGCGGCGAACTCGGCGGCCGCCGCCCGTACGTCGTCCGCCGACCACTCCAGACCGGCCGAGCGCACGGAGACCTCGGTGCGGGCCAGTCCCGGGCCGCCGGGGTCCCAGGCCCCGGCGAACAGCATCGTCCCGGTCTCCTCGGCCGTCCGGATCGCCGCCCTGGCGACCACGTCCGGGTCGTACGGCAGCCAGACCTGGAACTCGTGGGTGTGCGGGACCTCGGGGTGCACGCGCGCCCAGGGCGGGCCGGCCGCCGCGAAGCCCTCGCGCAGCGCGGCGGCCACCACGCGCGCGTGCCGCACGTACTCCGGCAGCCGGGGCAGCTCCTCGGCGAGGCCGATCAGCGCCGACAGGGCCGTCGGGAACTGCTGGAACACCGCCCCGCCGTAGCGGTGCCGCCAGGCCCTGGCCTCCTCGGCCAGTTCCGCGGGGCCGGCCAGGGCGGCGCCGCCGTAGCCGCCGAGGGACTTGTAGAACGACACGTAGACGCTGTCGGCCAGGTCCGCGATCTCCGTCAGCGGACGGCCGAAGTGCACGGTGGACTCCCACAGGCGCGCGCCGTCGAAGTGCACCACCGCCTCGCGCTCGCGCGCCGCCTCGGTCAGCTCGGTCAGCTCCTCCCAGGTGGGCAGGAGGAAACCGGCGTCCCGCAGCGGCAGCTCCAGCATCAGCGCCCCGAACGGCTCGTCCAGGCCGCGCACCTCGGCGGCGGTCGGCAGCCGGGGCTCCGCGGTCACCCGCACCGGGCGCAGCCCGCCGACCTGGCTCAGCGCGTGCCGTTCGTGCACCTCGGGGTGGGACAGGGCGTGCAGCGCCACGGCCGGGTCGCCGGTCCGGGCCGCCCAGCAGCGCAGGGCGACCTGCTGCGCCATCGTGCCGGTCGGGAAGAAGACGGCGGCCTCCTTGCCGAGCAGCCCGGCGACCTTCTCCTCCAGGGCGGCGACGACCCCGCCGCCGTACATGTCGGACGCCTCGTCGAGGTCGTACACCTCCGCCGCCCGGTCCAGCAGCGCGATCCGCTCCCGGAGCGTGCCGAGGAACCCGGGGCGCGAGAGCACCCGCTCCGCACTCCGGTACGCGCCCACCCGCTGCTCCCGGAGCCGCTTGCCCCGCTCCTCGTCCGAAGGCCGCTCCGCCGTCCGGTCGTCCTGTCTGGGGTCCTGCTCCGCCGTGTCGTCCATACCCCGGATCATCCCGCGCGCCGGCGTGCGCGGGCACCCTTGTTTCCGCGCCCGCGCAGCGTGCCGAAGCCCACAGCCTGTGGACGGACGGACGCCCGCGAACCCGATAGCGTTAACATGACGAGAAATCGTCCGGTACCCGGAGCGGACTGGAACGGGAAGGCCACCGTCGCGTGAGTAGCAGCCAACAGCCAGATCCCAGGGACCGCCCCGCGCGGCTCACCGTCGGCGTCGTCGGCGCCGGCCGGGTAGGGCCCGCGCTCGCCGCGTCCCTCCGGCTCGCCGGGCACCGTCCGGTGGCCGTCTCGGGCGTCTCCGACGCCTCCCGGCGGCGCGCCGAGCTGATGCTCCCCGACGTGCCCCTGGTGTCGCCCGCCGAGGTCCTGGACCGCGCCGAGCTGGTGCTCCTGACCGTCCCCGACGACGCCCTGCCCGGCCTCGTCGCGGGCCTCGCCGGGACCGGCGCCGTACGCCCCGGCCAGCTGCTCGTGCACACCTCCGGGCGGTACGGCGCGAAGGTGCTCGACCCCGCCCTGCGCGCGGGTGCGCTGCCGCTGGCCCTGCACCCGGCGATGACCTTCACCGGCACCCCCGTGGACGTGCAGCGGCTGGCCGGCTGCTCCTTCGGCGTCACCGCCCCCGAGGAGCTGCGCATGGCCGCCGAGGCCCTGGTCATCGAGATGGGCGGCGAACCGGAGTGGATCGCCGAGGACCGGCGCCCGCTGTACCACGCGGCCCTCGCCCTGGGCGCCAACCACCTGGTCACGCTGGTCGCGCAGGCCATGGAGCTGCTGCGCGAGGCCGGTGTCGAGGCCCCCGACCGGATGCTCGGCCCGCTGCTCGGCGCCGCCCTGGACAACTCCCTGCGCTCCGGCGACGCCGCCCTCACCGGCCCTGTCGCGCGCGGTGACGCGGGCACGGTCGCGGCGCACGTCGCCGAACTGAGCCGGTACGCCCCGCAGACCGTCGCCGGCTATCTGGCGATGGCCCGCGCCACCGCCGACCGCGCCCTCGCCGCCGGCCTGCTCAAGCCCGAACTGGCCGAGGACCTGCTGGAGGTCCTCGCCGACGGCACGACCGGCGGCCCGGGCACCGGCGGTCCCGCCTTCGACGGTCCGGACAGTGACGGTCCGGACGCCGAAGGTCCGGACGCCGGCCAGGGGGATACCCGATGACCCGCGCGGGGCACTCGGCAGGCACCGCCGGCCGTACGGGGCGCCCGACGGGCCCCGGCCGCCGCGCGGCGGGAGCCGCCGCCCCGGCCCGCACCGCCGCTCCCGCGCCGACCGCGTACGCGGCGGCCCGGACGGTGCCCGAGAACGCAGCGCAGGGCCGCCCGGCGACGCCGGCGCCCGAGAACGGAGACGCCCGATGACCACGACCCTGCTGCGCACCGCCGACGAGCTGCACGCGCGCGTGCGCGAAGGCCGCCGTGCCGTCGTGATGACGATGGGCGCCCTGCACGAGGGCCACGCCACCCTGATCCGGGCCGCCCGCGAGATAGCAGGGAACGGCGGCGAGGTCGTCGTCACCGTCTTCGTCAACCCGCTCCAGTTCGGCGCGGGCGAGGATCTGGACCGCTACCCGCGCACCCTGGACGCCGACCTCAAGGTGGCCGAGCAGGCGGGCGCCGACATCGTGTTCGCGCCCTCGGTGGACGAGGTCTACCCGGGCGGCGAACCGCAGGTCCGGATCACCGCGGGGCCCATGGGGGAGCGCCTGGAGGGCGCCTCGCGGCCCGGCCACTTCGACGGCATGCTCACCGTCGTCGGCAAGCTGCTGCACCTCACCCGCCCCGACGTGGCCCTCTACGGCCAGAAGGACGCCCAGCAGCTCGCCCTGATCCGCCGCATGGTGCGCGATCTGAACTTCGGTGTGGAGATCGTCGGCGTGCCGACCGTGCGCGAGGCCGACGGCCTGGCCCTGTCCAGCCGCAACCGCTACCTGTCGGCGGCCGAGCGGCGCACCGCGCTCGCCCTGTCCCAGGCGCTGTTCGCGGGCCGCGACCGGCACGCCGCGCAGGAGGCGCTGCGCGCGCGGGCCCGCGAGGTGCCCGCCACGCGCGCGCGTGCCGAGGCGCTGAGCGCGCTCGGGGAGTCCCGCGCGGCGGCCGACGCCGCCGCCGTGGCCAAGGCCACCCCGGGTGCCGCGGCCGTGCGCGCCGCCGCACGGCAGGTCCTGGACGAGGCCGCCCGGATGGACCCGCCGCTCGCACTGGACTACCTGGCCCTGGTCGACCCGTCCGACTTCACCGAGATCGATGACGACTTCACCGGCGAGGCCGTCCTCGCCGTCGCCGCCCGGGTCGGCGCGACCCGGTTGATCGACAACCTGCCCCTCGCCTTCGGCACGGACGAAACCCCCGGGACGCGGGAGGCGCACTCGGCCTCCGGGCCCGACTCCGCTCCCGCATCCACCGCGACCCACGAAACCCCTGGAGCCGCCTCGTGACCAGCACAGGCATACGACTGCACGCGCCCGCGCCCGGGTGGTCCATCGCCGCGGACGTCGTGGTCGTCGGCTCCGGCGTGGCCGGGCTCACCGCGGCCCTGCGCTGCGCGGCGAGCGGCCTGGACACGGTCGTCGTCACCAAGGCCCGCCTGGACGACGGCTCCACCCGCTGGGCGCAGGGCGGCATCGCCGCGGCCCTCGGCGAGGGCGACACCCCCGAACAGCACCTGGACGACACCCTGGTCGCGGGCGCGGGCCTGTGCGACGAGGAAGCCGTACGGACCCTCGTCACCGAGGGCCCCGACGCGGTACGGCGGCTGATCTCCACCGGCGCGCACTTCGACACCGACGACGCCGGCTCCATCCAGCTCACCCGTGAGGGCGGCCACCACCGCCGCAGGATCGCCCACGCGGGCGGCGACGCGACCGGCGCCGAGGTCTCCCGGGCGCTGGTGGAGGCGGTCCGCGCGCGCGGGCTGCGCACGATCGAGAACGCGCTCGTCCTCGACCTGCTGAAGGACGCCGACGGCCGTACCGCCGGGGTGACCCTGCACGTGATGGGCGAGGGCCAGCACGACGGCGTGGGCGCGGTGCACGCGCCCGTGGTGGTGCTGGCGACCGGCGGCATGGGCCAGGTGTTCTCCGCGACCACCAACCCGTCCGTGTCCACCGGAGACGGCGTCGCCCTCGCCCTGCGCGCGGGCGCCGAGGTGTCCGACCTGGAGTTCGTGCAGTTCCACCCGACCGTGCTCTTCCTCGGCCCGGACGCCGAGGGCCAGCAACCGCTCGTCTCGGAGGCGGTGCGCGGCGAGGGCGCCCACCTGGTGGACGCCGACGGCGTGCGCTTCATGGTGGGACAGCACGAGCTGGCCGAGCTGGCGCCGCGCGACATCGTCGCCAAGGGCATCACGCGGCGGATGCTGGAGCAGGACGCCGCACACATGTTCCTGGACGCCCGGCACTTCGGCGCCGAGATGTGGGAGCAGCGTTTCCCGACCATCCTGGCCGCCTGCCGGGCGCACGGCATCGACCCGGTCACCGAGCCGATCCCGGTCGCCCCGGCCGCCCACTACGCCTCCGGCGGCGTGCGCACCGACCCCCACGGCCGCACCACTGTGCCCGGCCTGTACGCGTGCGGGGAGGTCGCCTGCACCGGCGTGCACGGCGCCAACCGGCTCGCCTCCAACTCCCTGCTCGAAGGACTCGTCTACGCCGAGCGGATCGCCGCCGACATCGCGCGCGAGCGGGCCGCGGGAGCCCTCCACGCGCGCGTGCCGCAGCCCGCCCAGCGCGCCGAGCAGCCCGCGCACCCGCTGCTCGCCCCGGAGACCCGGTTCGCGATCCAGCGGATCATGACCGAGGGCGCGGGCGTCCTGCGCTCCGCAGCCTCCCTGGCCGGCGCCGCCGACCGGCTCGAAGAGCTGTCCGCGCGAACACGGGGCGCCCTCGCGGAGGACGGCAAGACCGCCGAGCCCGGCGTCGACGCCTGGGAGACCACCAACCTCCTGTGCGTGGCCCGCGTCCTGGTCGCCGCCGCCCGGCTGCGCGAGGAGACCCGCGGCTGCCACTGGCGCGAGGACCGCCCCGAGCGCGACGACGCGCACTGGCGCCGCCACATCGTCGTACGGCTGAACGCGGACCGGACGCCGGACGTGCAGACCACCGACACGGCAGACTTCCCCCCGACCCGCCCCGCGGCCCCCGCGGCCCGCCCCAAGGAGCAGTGACCCAAGTGAGCACCGAAGACCTCCCCCTCGCCCCCACCGGCGGCTGCGGCGACGGCTGTGCCTGCGGCGCGGACGCCGACGAGGAGTACGCGGAGTGCGGGCTCGACCCCGCGCTCGCCCAGCTGCTGATCGACGCCGGACTCGACCCGATCGAGGTCGAGGACATCGCCAACGTCGCCATCCAGGAGGACCTGGCGCACGGGGAGGACGTGACGACCGTCGCGACCATCCCCGACGACGCCGTGGCCACCGGCGACTTCACCGCGCGCGAGGCCGGCGTGGTGGCCGGCCTCCGGGTCGCCGAGGCGGTCCTGTCGGTGGTGTGCACCGACGAGTTCGAGGTCGAGCGGCACGTCGAGGACGGCGACCGCGTCGAGGCCGGCCAGAAGCTGCTGTCGGTCACCACGCGCACCCGCGACCTGCTGACCGCCGAGCGCAGCGCGCTGAACCTGCTGTGCCGCCTGTCCGGCATCGCCACCGCCACGCGCGCGTGGGCGGACGTCCTGGAGGGCACCAAGGCGAAGGTGCGCGACACCCGCAAGACCACGCCGGGCCTCAGGTCGCTGGAGAAGTTCGCCGTGCGCTGCGGCGGCGGCGTGAACCACCGCATGTCGCTGTCGGACGCGGCGCTGGTCAAGGACAACCACGTGGTCGCCGCCGGCGGTGTCGCGGCCGCCTTCAAGGCCGTGCGCGAGGCCTTCCCGGAGGTGCCGATCGAGGTCGAGGTCGACACCCTGCACCAGTTGCGCGAGGTCGTGGACGCCGGCGCCGACCTGATCCTGCTGGACAACTTCACGCCCGGCGAGTGCGAGGAGGCCGTGGCCGTCGTCGACGGCAGGGCGCTGCTGGAGGCGTCGGGCCGGCTGGCCCTGGACAACGCGCGCGCGTACGCGGAGACCGGCGTGGACTTCCTGGCCGTGGGCTCCCTGACACACTCCTCGCCGATCCTGGACATCGGCCTGGACCTGCGCGAGGCGGAGTAGGGCGGCCATGCTCCTGACGATCGACGTAGGCAACACGCACACCGTCCTCGGGCTGTTCGACGGGGAGGACATCGTCGAGCACTGGCGCATCTCCACCGACGCCCGCCGCACCGCCGACGAACTGGCCGTGCTGCTCCAGGGCCTGATGGGCATGCACCCCCTGCTCGGCGAGGAACTCGGCGACGGCATCGACGGCATCGCGATCTGCGCCACCGTCCCGTCGGTGCTGCACGAACTGCGCGAGGTGACGCGCCGCTACTACGGCGACGTGCCGGCCGTCCTGGTCGAGCCGGGCGTCAAGACGGGCGTGCCGATCCTGTTCGACAACCCGAAGGAGGTCGGCGCCGACCGCATCATCAACGCGGTCGCCGCCAACGAGCTGTACGGCGGCCCGGCGATCGTCGTGGACTTCGGCACGGCGACCACCTTCGACGCGGTCTCCGCGCGCGGGGAGTACGTCGGCGGGGTCATCGCGCCCGGCATCGAGATCTCCGTCGAGGCGCTCGGCGTCCGGGCGGCGATGCTGCGCAAGATCGAGGTGGCCCGGCCGCGCAGCGTCATCGGCAAGAACACGGTCGAGGCGATGCAGGCGGGCATCGTCTACGGTTTCGCCGGCCAGGTCGACGGGGTGGTGGGCCGCATGGCCCGCGAACTCGCCGACGACCCCGACGACGTCACCGTGATCGCGACCGGCGGTCTGGCCCCGATGGTCCTCGGCGAGTCCGCGGCCATCGACGAACACGAACCCTGGCTGACCCTGATCGGTCTCCGCCTGGTCTACGAACGCAACGTCTCCCGCACGTGACCACACCGCCCTCGGTCCGCACCCCTCGGGGGCGCGGACCGAGGGCGTCACCGCGGGCACGCCCGCGCGCCCGGCGCATGAGGCCGCCCTGCGACCGGTCGCAGGCCGCGGGAGGCGGCACGCGCGCGTAGGGGGGGAGGCGATCCGCAGGGACAGCCGGGCCGCCATGCCGCGCCGGCGACCCCGTCGGCCGCGCCCGCGAGGCCGGCGGCGGGCGGGCCGGCGGCGGTGTGCTCGCGAGGGGCGGCGCACGCGGCACGGGTGCCCGAGCAACAGGCTGGGGCCGGCCGCCCCTCGCGGTGGCCTCCGCCGGCCGGGTCCGCGCGGCGGCCGGCAGGCCCGCGTGCCGTGCGCGCCGCCGGGCGTCGGCGCGGCAGCGCGCTTCCCTCGGCCGCCACCGTGCCCCTGGGGCATCCGACGGCGGCCCCGCCGCCCGCATACGCGCGGGACGGTTCCCGTCGGCCGCGCCCGTGGCGGCGCGCAGCAGGCGGGCAGCGCCGCTGCGTCAGGCGCCCCGGCGTTGCGGCGCGGCCCCGCCGCCCGCCGTCGGCCTCAGGGCACCCAGCGGTCCCCGCCGCCCGCCGTCCCCGTCCCCCGGGTCGTCGCCCCGGGGCGCCCGCGCTTTCCCGGGGCCCGACGGGGCCGCCCCGCGCAGGGGGACGTGGCCCGCCCGTGTCATAGTCGCGCGCCACGTTCGCCGCTTATGTCGAATTTGTCTGATTAGCGCGTATGGTCGGCCCATGCCCACGCCATACGGAACCCGCGGCGGCATCGCCTTCGGCGCGGAGGAGCTGCGCGTGCTCCGCCGCGCCCTGGCCGTCGCCCTTCATCTGCGTCCCGCCCGCGCCGAGGACGTGCAGGACTGTCTCCGCCTCGCCGAGTCGCTCGACGAGGCGATGCGCGAGGGCGCCCGGCTGCGCGCGTTCCTGTTGGCCGACCTGGCCCGCTACCGCGCCGCCCTGCCCGGCACGGCCGTCGGGTACTTCGCCCTGCTGCGGGAGGCGCTGGACGCCGGCCACCGGCCCGGTCCCGACGACCTCGCCGCCCTGCGCGCCCTGCGCGGCAACCCCACCGCCGCCGCCCTCCTGCGCCGCTGCGGCGCGTGGACCGGCGGCCCCTCGGTCCCGGCCTCCCGCAGCCCCCTGCGCCCCGCCCCGGCGTCCGGCGCGGTCCGTACCTCCGCCCAGGCCCCGGCCCGCTCGCCCCTCGCGGTCCTGCCCGCCGCCCGGGCCGGCCAGAGCGGCGGCGAGCCCGCCAAGAAGCCCGCGCCGAAGCCCGCCGGGCGCCCCGCCCGGCCCGCTCCCGCCAGGCCGGGCCCGGCGCCCGCCCAGCCCGGACCCGCGCCGGCCCCCGGCGGTCCGCAGCCGGGCCGCCGCCCCGTCCCCACGCCGGGCGAGGTCTTCCCGCGCCGCAAGCCGTCCCCGCCCGCCGGCGAGCCGCAGCAGCGGCTCGCCGCGGTGTGACGCCGAGGACCACCCCGCCCCTGTTTGTCCGGTAGGCGTGGCTACCCTGGTGCCATGGACTACGTCGCCGCACTCGTTCCGCCGGTCGTCATGGCCGTGTTCTTCATCGCGCTGGTCCGGGTGATCGTGAAGACCCAGGGCGGTGCCGCCAAGGCGAAGGAGGACGCGGCCGTCGACGCCGCCCTCGCGCGCACACAGGCCGGCCAGGGCGCCGCCTCCACCGAGGCCTGACGCCGCCGCGCACCGCGGCGTCACCGCACCGCCGGGGCCGCCGTACGGTCGGCCCGGCGGTGGCCCCACGCGTACGGCCGGGCGGGCGGTGAGCCCATGCGCACGGTCCGCCAGGCGATGAGCCCGTGCGCACGGCCGGTCCGGCAGTGGCCCCGTGCCCGCCCGCGCCCACGCACGTGTGCGCACGGCCGTCCCCCCTGACGTGACCCTCGCGCCCCGGACGGCGACCTTTTCGTCCATGTCTGTCGCCCTGCTGCACGTCCGGCACGCCATGGGGCGGTTTTCCTACTAAGGTCGGAGTCGTGCCTCGCCCATTGGGAGAACTCGAGAACGCGGTCATGACGCGGGTGTGGAAGTGGAACCGCCCGGTGACCGTTCGAGAAGTCCTGGAAGACCTCCAACAGGAACGGTCGATCGCGTACACCACGGTGATGACCGTTTTGGACAATCTCCATCAGAAGGGCTGGGTGCGCCGCGAGGCCGAGGGGCGCGCCTATAGATATGAGGCGGTGTCCACCCGGGCCGCCTACGCCGCCGCACTGATGAACGACGCCTGGTCGCAGAGCGACAACGCCGCCGCCGCTCTCGTCGCCTTCTTCGGCATGATGAGCGAGGAACAGCGACGGGCCTTGCGCGACGCCGTAAGGATCGTCGAGGGCAGCACGGAAGCCGAGGCGGAGCCCCCCGCCGGAGTCACCGGCGGAGTTCCGGATACCGCCGCGGCCGGGGACGTCTCCGAAACCGGCGGACAGAACCCCGGCTCGGCGCCCGGCGACGGCGGGCGATAGCGTCCGCTCATGTCCGCAGAGCGTTCCGAAGTCTCCGCAAAAGCCATCACCGTACGGCGAGCCCGGACCGGCGATGTGCCGGCCGTACGCCGACTCCTGGACGACTACAGCCGTGACCGCATCCTGCTCGACAAAGCGACCGTCACGCTTTACGAGGACATCCAGGAGTTCTGGGTCGCCGAACGGGACGACAACGCGGAGGTCGTCGGCTGCGGCGCACTGCACGTCATGTGGGAAGACCTGGCGGAAGTGCGCACGCTCGCCGTCCAGCCGCGACTGCGGGGCGCCGGCGTCGGGCACCGGCTGCTGGAGAAGTTGCTTCAGACCGCGCGTTGGCTCGGCGTTCGCCGCGTATTCTGCCTGACCTTCGAAGTCGAGTTCTTCGGCAAGCACGGCTTCGTGGAGATCGGTGAGACGCCCGTCGACACCGATGTCTACGCGGAGCTGCTGCGTTCCTATGACGAGGGCGTCGCGGAGTTCCTCGGTCTCGAACGAGTGAAACCGAACACCCTGGGCAACAGCCGGATGCTTCTGCATCTGTAGATCGGCAAGGCGGCCCGAAGGGTCCCTATGTCCGAAACGCGCATGTTTCCGGGCGTAGCCGGGGGGTCCGGTCTTCCCCAGGGGTTTGTGTTTTTTCCGCAAACGCGGTTTGCTTTCCGGCGTAGTGCAGTACTGCATATAACAAGGGGCAGTGGCTAAACGGCGGACGCCGACCAACCCCGGCCCGCACGTTATGGATGAAAGGAAATCCGGTGGCACAGAAGGTTCAGGTCCTTCTTGTCGACGACCTCGACGGCGGCGAGGCGGACGAGACCGTGACGTTCGCGCTGGACGGCAAGACGTACGAGATTGATCTCACCACCGCCAATGCGGACAAGCTCCGTGGCCTTCTCGAGCCCTACCTGAAGAACGGCCGGCGTACCGGTGGCCGCGCTTCGGGCGGCCGTGCGAAGACGCGTGCCGCGTCCGGCAGCAGCCAGGACACCGCGCAGATCCGCGCCTGGGCGAAGGAGAACGGCCTGGAGGTCAATGACCGCGGCCGTGTTCCCGCGAGCATCCGTGAGGCCTACGAGAAGGCCAACGGCTGATCCCGCCCCTCTTGGACAGGCCCGACGGCCGGCGCCGGCCCACCGGGGGACCGGAGGGCGCCGGCCCGCCCCACGACCGGCCGCGAATCCGCCGCAGTACGACGACCATGACGACATCCCGCAGGCCGTAGCCCGCCCGCCGAGCGGGTCCGGGCCGGGTGTCCTCCCGGCCCGAGAGCCCACGGGCGGGGGAGCGGGTACGGGGGCGTCAGGTCCGTACCGGTCGACGTCCGGCCGCCTCGCGCAGGCGGAGGCGGTGGCATTCCGTGGCCAGTGTGGTCACCAGGCGGACGAGGTCGGGGGCCTCTCCGCCGCCCCCCAGGGCCGACAGCGCCGGCAGCGACGGCTCCACCGCGCGGCCGGGCACCGGGGGCCGTACCCACACGGCGGTCCCGCGCCGCCCCACGAACAGCACCCCGGAACCCACCGGCGGCCCGCCCGCCACCGGCCCGCGCTCCCGCGACGGCGAGGCGTCCGCCGGCGACCAGCCCCCGGGCGACGGTCGCGCACCCGGCAGCAGCCCGCCCTCCGGCGACGGCAGCGGGCCGTCCGCCAGTGGCCGGGCCCCCGGCGGCGCGGGCGCGTCCATCAGCGTGCCGGCGCCCAGCCCCACCAGGCCGGGGTCGAGCACACCCCACTCCAGCCACTCCAGCAGCCCGGGCAGCTCGTCCGCGGCGCCCACCGCGACGGGCAGCCGCATCCGGTCGCCCTGCACGGCCGCCGGGGACCCTGGACCCAGATGGCGCAGCGCCGCGATCCCCGCCTCCAGCGGCACGTCCAGCAGGTCGAAGCGGTCGCCCACCACCAGCCGCACCGGTGTGCCGGGGGCGGTCGCCCAGCCCAGCGTGTCCTCGTACCAGCGGCGCACCCCGTCGTCGGCGTGCCCGGCGCCGGAGTCGGGCGGCCGACGGGGCGGCGGGAGCGGAACGGGGACCGTGGAGGGGCTGCCGACCATGCCGGGTGCAACCCCCGGAGCGCGCGAAAGTTACGCTGGGTGGCGCACCGTACGCGTATCGTGTCGAACTGGAAGGGGGTGCGGCACGGCCGGGGCGCAAAGTTGTTCGCCCATAGCGGAGGGGGAACCGGCGCGCGCCGCATGGAGTGTCAGTCCCAGCGGGTAAGAGATGCCTAGTGGGAGGGGGCGACACGCAGGACGCACCCGGGAAAAGGAGTCTCACGTTCGCCATCGGCGTACTGGCGACTGGGGTAACTGCCTGGCCTGCGGGAACATCGTCTCGCACCATCGGGTTGGGACATATGTCGGCGTTCGGGGTCAGGAGGCCATCGAGGGTGTCGGCAGTTGGAATGAGCGGTCCCCGCTTGCGGGACTAAGCTGCGGAAGGACAGGGAGGGGAAGTTCCCCCCACTGCCTGACCGCTCTGAGGAGCGATTAACGATGTTCGAGAGGTTCACCGACCGCGCGCGGCGGGTTGTCGTCCTGGCTCAGGAAGAAGCCCGGATGCTCAACCACAACTACATCGGCACCGAGCACATCCTCCTGGGCCTGATCCACGAGGGTGAGGGTGTCGCCGCCAAGGCCCTTGAGAGCCTCGGGATTTCGCTCGAGGCGGTCCGCCAGCAGGTGGAGGAGATCATCGGCCAGGGCCAGCAGGCGCCCTCGGGCCACATCCCCTTCACCCCCCGTGCCAAGAAGGTCCTGGAGCTGTCGCTCCGCGAGGCCCTTCAGCTGGGTCACAACTACATCGGCACGGAGCACATCCTGCTCGGCCTGATCCGTGAGGGCGAGGGCGTCGCCGCCCAGGTCCTGGTCAAGCTGGGTGCCGATCTCAACCGGGTGCGGCAGCAGGTGATCCAGCTGCTCTCCGGTTACCAGGGCAAGGAGACCGCCACCGCCGGCGGCCCTGCCGAGGGCACCCCCTCGACGTCCCTGGTCCTCGACCAGTTCGGCCGGAACCTCACCCAGGCCGCTCGCGAGTCCAAGCTCGACCCGGTGATCGGGCGCGAGAAGGAGATCGAGCGGGTCATGCAGGTGCTGTCCCGCCGTACCAAGAACAACCCGGTGCTGATCGGCGAGCCCGGCGTCGGCAAGACCGCCGTCGTCGAGGGCCTGGCCCAGGCCATCGTCAAGGGCGAGGTGCCCGAGACCCTCAAGGACAAGCACCTCTACACCCTGGACCTCGGCGCCCTGGTCGCCGGCTCCCGCTACCGCGGTGACTTCGAGGAGCGCCTGAAGAAGGTCCTCAAGGAGATCCGCACCCGCGGCGACATCATCCTGTTCATCGACGAGCTGCACACGCTGGTCGGTGCGGGCGCCGCCGAGGGCGCGATCGACGCCGCCTCGATCCTGAAGCCGATGCTGGCCCGCGGTGAGCTGCAGACCATCGGCGCCACCACGCTGGACGAGTACCGCAAGCACCTGGAGAAGGACGCGGCCCTGGAGCGCCGCTTCCAGCCCATCCAGGTCGCCGAGCCGTCCCTGCCGCACACCATCGAGATCCTCAAGGGTCTGCGCGACCGGTACGAGGCGCACCACCGCGTCTCGATCACCGACGAGGCGCTGGTCCAGGCCGCCACCCTGGCCGACCGGTACATCTCGGACCGCTTCCTGCCGGACAAGGCGATCGACCTGATCGACGAGGCCGGCTCCCGGATGCGCATCCGCCGGATGACCGCGCCGCCGGACCTGCGCGAGTTCGACGAGAAGATCGCCGGTGTCCGCCGGGACAAGGAGTCCGCGATCGACTCGCAGGACTTCGAGAAGGCCGCCTCCCTGCGCGACAAGGAGAAGCAGCTCCTGGCCGCCAAGGCCAAGCGGGAGAAGGAGTGGAAGGCCGGCGACATGGACGTCGTCGCCGAGGTCGACGGCGAGCTGATCGCCGAGGTCCTCGCCACGGCCACCGGCATCCCGGTCTTCAAGCTGACCGAGGAGGAGTCCAGCCGCCTGCTCCGCATGGAGGAGGAGCTGCACAAGCGGGTCATCGGCCAGAACGACGCCGTCAAGGCGCTGTCCAAGGCCATCCGCCGTACGCGCGCCGGTCTGAAGGACCCGAAGCGCCCCGGTGGCTCGTTCATCTTCGCCGGTCCGTCCGGTGTCGGTAAGACCGAGCTGTCCAAGGCGCTCGCGGAGTTCCTCTTCGGCGACGAGGACGCGCTGATCTCCCTCGACATGTCGGAGTTCAGCGAGAAGCACACGGTCTCACGTCTCTTCGGTTCGCCCCCCGGCTACGTGGGCTACGAGGAGGGCGGCCAGCTGACGGAGAAGGTGCGCCGCAAGCCGTTCTCGGTCGTCCTGTTCGACGAGGTCGAGAAGGCCCACCCGGACATCTTCAACTCGCTGCTGCAGATCCTGGAGGACGGTCGCCTGACCGACTCCCAGGGCCGGGTCGTGGACTTCAAGAACACGGTCATCATCATGACGACCAACCTCGGCACCCGGGACATCTCCAAGGGCTTCAACCTGGGCTTCGCGGCCACGGGCGACACGAAGACCAACTACGAGCGCATGAAGAACAAGGTCTCGGACGAGCTGAAGCAGCACTTCCGGCCCGAGTTCCTCAACCGCGTCGACGACGTGGTCGTCTTCCCGCAGCTCACGCAGGAGGACATCCTGCGGATCGTCGACCTGATGATCGGCAAGGTGGACGAGCGCCTCAAGGACCGGGACATGGGCATCGAGCTCTCCCAGTCCGCCAAGGAGCTGCTGGCCAAGAAGGGCTACGACCCCGTCCTGGGCGCCCGGCCGCTGCGCCGGACCATCCAGCGCGAGGTCGAGGACACGCTCTCGGAGAAGATCCTCTTCGGCGAGCTGCGCCCCGGTCACATCGTGGTCGTGGACACCGAGGGCGAGGGCGACGACAAGACCTTCACCTTCCGCGGTGAGGAGAAGTCGGCGCTGCCGGACGTGCCGCCGATCGAGCAGGCGGCCGGCGGAGCCGGTCCGAACCTGAGCAAGGACGCGTGAGCACGCGCCCGGCCTGAACGGCGAGAAGGGGCCTGCCCCGGGACTTCGGTCCCGGGGCAGGCCCCTTCTCGCATGCCGCGCCCGGCGCACTCCGGCGGGCCGCACCGCGGCCTCTGGCGCGCCGCGTAACTGCCCTGCGGGTCGGCGCCGCCGTCTTGCGGGCCGTGCTGCCGTCCTGCGCGCCGCGTCGCTGTCCTGCGGCCGTGCTGCCGTACTGCGGGCCCCTGGTACGGTCCGCGAGGGCCGTACCACGGGCCGGTACGGGCCTCGCGGACCGTACGGGTCAGGACAGCTGGCCGTCGTAGTCGGGCAGCTTGAACGTCTTCTCGGCATGGCCGCCGGACAGGTCGGTCGCGCTGTTGCCGATGTTCGCGATGATCGTGTAGCCGTCCTTCTCGATGGCGGCGCGCTGGGCCGTCTTGTAGGCGGCGACGTCCTCGAAGAGATCCAGCAGGCCGCGGACGCGCAGCCCGGTGACCCGGTAGCCGTCATGCTCCAGGTTCCACTCGGTGGGGGCCTTGACGACGCCCGGGCGGGCCGTCACGAAGAACAGCGCGGCGCCGTGCTCCTGGGCGTAGCGGGCGGCCGTCAGCACGGGCTGGTTGGCCGGCTGCGGGAAGCTGAAGCCGAAGTCGGTCTCCAGGGCCGTGTTGTCGACGTCCAGCACGACGGCCTGCTTCTCGCCGGGCCGGGCGCTTGCGATCCGCTCCCGCAGATAGGGCAGGGCCTGGTCCATCACGGCCCGGCAGTCCTGCTGCCAGGTGTCGTAGCCGACCTTCCCGGACGCGATGGAGGCCGTGGCGGTGCTCGCCGGCGCGGTGCTCGCTGTGACGGCGGCCGCGGGGGCGGCGTTCGGGGCGTCCGTGGCGGCCCGCGCGCCCATGGGGACGGCCAGCGCGGTCACGGCGACGGTGGCGACGGCGGTCATACCGGTGCGGCGCGCCCAGGTGCGTGTGCTCATGGGGGTCCTCTCGCGTCCTGGCGGGATTGTTGTGAGCATGCTCGCCGCACAGGGTGGCGGGAGGACAACTGAGTGATTACCAGCCGGTAATCCTCCTGAGACGGACGCCACATGAAGCCCGTCACAGAAGAGGGGGGTTCCGCCCCTCTCCGTGGTGACAAGCGGCACAGGCGCCCGCTGCCGTACTAGGCGGGTTAGTGGGGGACGGGAACTAATAAATCCGACATTCACCCCATCGAAATGAGGTGTCATGGGGCATCTACAGGGCTTTTGTCCCAATTGAGTGGAGTGTCAAGAGATCCGCACCACTGTCACCGCTTACTAGGTTTCGTCGTAGTAGGGGTGCTTGAGGGCGGCTCTCCGGCGGGGTTACCAAGGTGGAGCCCGCCCGACGAAGGCATCAGGTCTTCCGGGTGGTTCATCCGTCCCCCACCCGTAGAGGTTTCGATGTTCCAGCGCGCCACGTCCCGTTCCGCCCGTCCGGCCAAGCTCCGCACCCGTGCCGCCGTCCTGGCCGCCGGCCTCGGAGTCACGGCCGCGATGGGCGCGGGGGTAGCGTCCGCCGCCGAGACCGCGGCGGCCCCGACCGCCACCGTCGCCAAGTCGGCCGCCGCCTGGGTCGACCCGGTGAAGCACTACGCCCTCACCGCCAGCTTCGACCAGGGCGGCAGTCACTGGATGCACAAGCACAGCGGCCAGGACTTCGCGGTGCCGGTCGGCACCGAGGTCGTCGCCGCGCACGGCGGCACCGTCGTCAAGGCCGGCCCCAACGGCGGCGGTGACGGCCCGGCGTACGGCAACGCCATCGTCATCAAGCACGGCGACGGCACGTACTCCCAGTACGCCCACCTCTCACGTATCGACGTGAAGGTCGGCCAGGTCGTCGCCACCGGTCAGCACATAGCCCTGTCCGGCAACACCGGCAACACCACCGGTCCCCACCTGCACTTCGAGATCCGCACCACGCCGAACTACGGCTCCGCGGTCAACCCGGTCGTCTTCCTGCGCGCCCACGGCGTCAACGTCTGATCCGACCGTCCGTGCACGGAACGCGGCCGACGGCCGGCCGGCTCACGCACCGGCCGACCGGCTGACTGGCCAAACGTTTCTCCCCCGTACCGCCGTCTGCTGCCCCCGGCAGGCGGCGGTGCGGCGTTTCCGGCCCCCGGCCGTTGTCGCCGTGCCCGTCCCCTGCGCCCCGCCGTCAGCCGCCGTGCGATCCCCGGTGGGCCTGGGTCACCAGGTCGATGGCGACCTCCAGGACGGCCTTGCGCTTGTCGTCCGGGTCGCCTTCGAGGTCCCGCATGACGAACATGCCGGCGTGCAGCGTGAACAGGGCGCTGACGCACCGGACCTGGTCGGTCAGGTCGGAGTCCGGGTCGATGATGATCTGGCGCAGACCGCTCATCCAGTCCTTGAAGGTCTCGCCGATCCGCAGTTCCCGCACCGTCGCCTGGTTCTCCTGCATGAAGCGGAACAGCGGGGCGGCCCCGGTGAGCGCCTCGTCGTAGCGGCGGACGATCTCCTGCTTGGTCTCCAGTGTGTGCGGCTGCTGCCCGCCCCACTCGATCAGGTCCCTGATCGGCTGCGTCAGATCCTCGAAGAGGCTGACGATGATCTCTTCCTTGGTCTTGAAGTGGTAGTAGAGCGCCGCCTTGGTGACGTCGAGGCGCTCGGCGATCTCTCGCAGGGACGTCTTCTCGTAGCCCTGCTCGGCGAAGAGTTCGAGGGCCACGTCCTGGATGCGCTGGCGGGTGTTTCCGCGGCGCTGCTGCTTGGTGCCGTCCATCGTGCCGCCCATCCTCGTACTCCTCGCGCTCACCGAAAACCTACCTGCCGACCGCTCCACGAAAACTTACTTGACGCCCGGCTAGTAAACCTCTACCTTCCAGAGTGTAGTGACTTGCCGGGCGGCAAGTAAGTACCAGGCCCATCTGGGGGAGCAGGAAACGATGGCGGACGCAGCGATAGCCGGGACGGACACCGCGCCGGCCGGGAAACAGCCGAAGAGTGTGCGGGTCGTCCTGCTCGCACTCATGATCGCGATGATGCTCGCGATGCTCGACAACATGATCGTGGGCACCGCGATGCCGACGATCGTCGGCGAGCTGGGCGGTCTCCAGCACCTGTCGTGGGTGGTGACCGCCTACACCCTGGCCACCGCCGCGGCCACGCCGCTGTGGGGGAAGCTCGGCGACATGTACGGGCGCAAGGGCGCCTTCATGACCTCGATCGTGCTCTTCCTGGTCGGCTCCGCGCTCAGCGGGATGGCGCAGGACATGGGCCAGCTGATCGGCTTCCGCGCGATCCAGGGTCTGGGCGCCGGCGGTCTGATGGTGGGCGTCATGGCCATCATCGGCGACCTCATCCCGCCCCGGGAGCGGGGCAAGTACCAGGGCATGATGGCCGGCGTCATGGCGCTGGCGATGATCGGCGGCCCGCTGGTCGGCGGCACCATCACCGACAACTGGGGCTGGCGCTGGGCCTTCTACATCAACCTGCCGCTCGGCGCGGTGGCGCTCGTCGCGGTCAGCGTCGTCCTGCACCTGCCGAAGAAGCGCTCGCAGGCGCGGGTCGACTACCTCGGCGCCGCCCTGCTCACCCTCGGCATCAGCTCGATCGTGCTCGTCACCACCTGGGGCGGCACCGAGTACGCCTGGACCTCCGCGCGGATCATGGAGCTGATCGCGATCGGCGTGGTCGCGCTGGTCGGGTTCGTGTTCTGGCAGACCAAGGCCGCCGAGCCGATCGTGCCGCTGCACATCTTCCGCAGCCGCAACTTCACCCTGATGTCGCTGATCGGCTTCGTCACCGGCTTCGTGATGTTCGGCGCGGTGCTGTTCCTGCCGCTGTACCAGCAGGCGGTCCAGGGTGCCTCCGCGACCAACTCCGGTCTGCTGCTGCTGCCCATGCTGGGCGCGATGCTGGTCGTGTCGATGATCGCGGGCCGGGTCACCACCAACAGCGGCCGCTACAAGATCTTCCCGATCGTCGGCGGCGTCCTGATGGTCGTCGGCCTCTACCTGCTGTCCCTCATGGACACCGACACCACCCGCCTCACCTCCGGCCTCTACATGGCGGTGCTCGGCGCGGGCATGGGCTGTCTGATGCAGATCACCATGCTGGTGGCGCAGAACAGCGTGGAGATGAAGGACATGGGCGTGGCCTCCTCGTCCACCACCCTCTTCCGCACCCTCGGCTCGTCCTTCGGCGTCGCGATCATGGGCGCGCTGTTCAACAACCGGGTCCAGCACGAGATGGCCGAGCGGGCCGGCGCGCTGGGTTCCAAGATGACGGAGAAGTCCGCGCAGCTGGACGCCAAGAGTTTGGAGAAGCTGCCGGCCGTGGCCCGCGAGGCCTACCAGCACGCCGTCTCCGCCGGTACGCACTCGGCGTTCCTGCTGGGCTCGGTGATCGGCGTGATCGCGCTGGTCCTGGCGGTCTTCGTCAAGGAGGTCCCGCTCAAGGGCACCGGCCCCGCCCCGGCGAAGCCGCAGGACGGCGACACCGCGGCCCGCGAGGGACTCGCCGAGACGGTCTGATCCCCACCCGCGTCGAGCCCGTCCGAAGGGGCCCCCGGCACACCTTGGGTTCTAGTGGTCGTTGCAACACCCCAGTTCAAGGGGTGCGATGGACTTCGAGATCCGAGGGGACCGGACTCCGCAGGGGCGCAAGAAGCT